>NC_018748.1:639754-959631 GCF_000263195.1 Emticicia oligotrophica DSM 17448 | reverse complement strand
TCAGGTACTAAATACGGAACGGTATCAAATTCTGCTGGTCGTTACATTCTTCCTTCTGTTCGTGTAGGTGGTCCTTACAAAGTTTCTTTCTCATTTGTTGGATACAAAGAGGCTGTTAAAGAAGGTGTGGTAACAAGCTTGGGTTCTTCGGCTAACGTTGATGTAAAATTAGATGAAGCTGGTACATTTTTAGATGAGGTAAAAGTAACATCTGGTCGCTCAGATATTATTTCTTCTAGCCGTACTGGTGCTTCTACAACTTTAGGTTTGAATGCTGTAAATAGCTTACCAACTATCGGTCGTACTATTGATGACATTACTAAATACAATGCTTATAGCAATGGTCGTTCTTTTGCTGGTCAAGATAGCCGTCTAAACAACTTCACTATTGATGGTTCAGTTTTCAATAATGGTTTTGGTTTAGGTAGCTCATCACAAGCAGGTGGACGTACTGGTACAACTGCTGTATCTCTTGATGCGATTGAGCAAGTACAAATCAACATTGCTCCTTTTGATGTTCGTCAATCAGGATTTGCTGGTGCCGGTATCAACGCCGTAACTCGTTCAGGAACTAACGATGTAACTGGTTCGGTATATTACCTTACAAGAGGAAGCGACATGGTTGGTAAGAAAGCTGATGGTAAAGATTTACCTACAGTTAATATTAATGAAAAAACTTTTGGTTTTAGAGTTGGAGCTCCAATCATCAAAGATAAGTTATTTATCTTCGCTAACTTCGAGATGTTTAATAGCTCTACACCAGCTCTTACATGGTCAGCTAACCGTAATGGTGCAACTGGTAACGTATCTCGTACTACTTACGCTGACTTGCAAGATTTAGCAAGCTTCATGAGCTCTAACTTCGGTTGGGAAGCTGGTGAACTTGATGGTTTCAATAACGAAATTAACAGTAAGAAAGGATTGGTTCGTTTGGATTATAACATCAACAACAACCATAAATTATCAGTGCGTTATTCTCACCACGATTCTGGTTCAGATGCTATCATTAGTAATAGTAACAGTAGTAATACAGCTGGTAATGGTAACCGTACAAACTCGGCATTAGCATTATCACCACAAAATACTGGTTATAAAATTGCAGATAATACACGTTCGTTTGTAGCTGAATTAAACTCAAATTTCAATGGTAAATTTGCAAATAACTTAATCGCTACTTATAACAAGCAAATCGAAGACCGTACTTACCGTACAGGTATTTTCCCAACAGTTGATATCTTGAATGCAGGAAGTACTTATACTTCAGTTGGTTTCGACCCATTCACGCCTAATAACAAATTGAATTATTCTACTTTCAACGTAACGAATAACTTGAGTTATTTTGCTGGAAAACACAATGTAACTTTTGGTTTGTCTTTCGAAGCTTTCCAATCTAACAACGTGTTCTTCCCTGCATCGAATGGTGTTTGGGTATTTAACTCTATCGCTGATTTCAAAACAGCTGCTTTGGCTTATAAAGCTAATCCAAGCCTTGCAGTTTCTCCAGTTCCAGTAGCACGTTTTAACTACCGTTATTCATTATTGCCAGACGGTGGAGAACCACTTCAAACTTTGAAACAAAACACATATTCTACTTATTTACAAGACGAGTATTCTGTTAACGACCGTTTAAAAGTTACTGCAGGTCTTCGTTTAGATGTATTTGATTACAATGATAAGTACGCTAAAGACTTTAATAACCCAGTTGTTGAAGGTTTGACTTACAAAGATGAAAATAATGCTGATTTGAAAATCTCAACTGGAGCTTTCCCAAGCAACAAAGTAATTGCAACTCCACGTTTAGGTTTCAACTATGATGTGAAAGGAGATAAGAGCACACAAATCCGTGGTGGTACTGGTTTGTTTGTTTCACGTATTCCGCAAGTATTGGTTTCTAACCAATTGGGTAACAACGGTGTAAATACAGCGGTATTGAACTTTACTAATACAACTGCTTATCCGTTTACTACAGACCCAAGCCGCTATAAGCCAGCTACTACTGATATCACTAAGCTTCCTGCATACGTAATCAACGCATCGACTGATAACCTTAAGAACCCAATTATTTGGAAAACAAGTTTAGCAGTTGACCAAAAATTACCTTGGGGCTTAATCGGTACAGTTGAAGGTATTTACAACGATAACATCCAAGCTCTTCGTTATATTGATGGTAACTTGAAAGCTCCATCAGCTACATTTAGTGGTCCTGATAATCGTGACCGTTTCCCTGCTTCTGGTTTGTCAGGTGCAGCTGTAAACCCTGCTCGTTTTATCAACTCTGCTAATACTAACGCCTTTATTTTGACTAATACAAAAGAAGGTTACTCTTACTCTTTGACAGCTAAAGTTGAGAAAGTAGCTACTAAAGGTTTCAGTGGAATGATTGGTTATACATACGCTAAAGCAAAAGATTTACAATCGGTTGCAAGTACAGTATTAGCTAATATCCCTACGGTTAGAGGTCAAAATTACTTGACTCCATCTTGGTCAGATAACGACTTACGTCACCGTTTAGTAGGTTATGTAAACTACCGTATCAACTATGGTGGTAAATTAGGTGGTTCTACTATGTTTACTTTAGGTATGGTTGCTAACAGTGGATTTAAAGTTTCTTACACATATGGTAATGACTTGAATGGTGATGGTCAAAACAACGACCTTATCTTTGTTCCAAACAAGGCTTCTGACCTTACTTTTGCTCCATTAACAGTAGGTTCGGGTGCATCTGCAGTTACTTTCTCTCCTGAGCAACAAGCTTCTGCATTTGATACATACATTGATAACCATCCATATTTAAGCACAAAACGTGGACAATATTCAGAAAGAAATGGTGCTGCTGTACCATCTTTGACTCGTTTTGACTTCACAATTGAGCAAGATTTTTACGTAGCAACTGGTAAAAAAGGCAAGAAAAATACCATTCGTTTACGTTTTGACGTGTTGAACGTTGGTAACCTTCTTAACAACAAATGGGGTGTAGCTATGTCAACGACAGCCACTAACCCATTGAGTTTAGCATCTATCAGTGCTGCTGGTGTTCCTTCTTACCGTATGGCTACACAAGTAGTAGATGGTTCAACTATCTTATTACGTGATGCTTTTGTAAAGAGTATTAACATCAACAATGTTTGGCAAGGACAATTCGGAATTCGTTATATTTTCGACTAATCTTTTCAAATATAATATTATCAAAAACCCCCGCTGCAAAGTGGGGGTTTTTGCATTATCAAGTCTTATGAAAAAACAACATATATTTGAACGTAAAATATTCTCATTATTTTGCGAAAATAACCATGATTCAAAGAAACTGGTGCGTTTGCTGTATGAGCGTTTTGAAGTGGAAAGCCATGATTATGAAGATGATGAGATATGGACTCTCGTGGAAAAGTATTTTATTAATACAGTTATTCCTCACAAAATAGAAGTTCGCAAAGCGGGAATGGAGTTTTTAAAGGAAAGTTGGTTTATTAAGTTGCTTTCTCTGGCAGATAACAATACTAAAGACCCAATTGAGCAGTTTAAGTATAATCTTTGGGTGCATGATTTATCGAAGTTTTCTTTGCAAGAGGCTTATGGATATGCTATTCATGATTTTAAAAACCCTAAGACCACCTATTCACTTTTTCAGAAGGCGTGGCATCATCATAAGTTATATAATCCCCATCATCCTGAGTATTGGTTGAGTGTAGAACGAAGCGGAGCCACTACCCCTATACCGATGCCAAGTATATACGTTGCCGAAATGATTGCCGATTGGATAGGAGCTTCGAAAAGTTATGGCATGAATTTTCAAGAATGGTTGCCTAAAAATTTACCGCAATTTACATGGCATCCATATACTGCCAATCTTGCGGCTGAATACCTTTCAATGATGGGATTCAGAGTTAGAAAAGAAGAGCAGAAATTATATTTGGAATAATATCTAAACAACTTTTTCTTTTGGTTAGATTCTCATTCTTACCTGGGTTAAACGCATTAAATATCTTGTGATTGGGGTAAATCAATAAAATGAATAAATATCGGTATTTGCGTGCCGTAAGTACGCAACAGGCAAAGGCAGTGGTGTACCTACGGCATACTATTTGAACTTTATTTCTAGCGTTGGTTTCCAATAGTTAGCTCCTAAAGGGGCATGTTTTAACCATAAAATTAAATATGTTTAACCTAATTCTAACTAAAAGAATAAATGAGCAAAGAATTATACTTGCGGTGTAGAAGCGTATAGTCCATCCAAAACTTCTACAACTTTGTCTATTTCTTCTGTAGTATTATATTTCCCGAAGGAAAAACGCACATTTCCTCTCTCTGGATTGACATTTAATGCTCCTAAAACGTGCGAACCTACATCTGAACCACTTGTGCAGGCACTACCACCCGAACAAGAAATTTGAGCTATATCAAGGTTAAACAATAGCATATCATTATCACTGCTCGGTGGAAGGCTCACATTTAGTACAGTATAAAGACTTCCTTCTACATTCGCAGAATCACCATTGAACTGCACATCAGGAATAGAAGCCTTCAATTTATCAATCATTCTTTGCTTTAAACCCTTGATATGCTTTTCGTGCTCAGCCATGTCTTTATATGCAATTTCGAGAGCTTTGGCCAAACCTACAATTCCATATACATTTTCTGTGCCTCCACGCATATTACGCTCCTGTGAACCACCATGAATGAAAGGATGAATTTTACTATCGGCATTGATGTATAAAAAGCCAACTCCTTTCGGACCATGAAATTTATGTGCAGAACCTACTAAGAAATCTACTTTTAGTGCCTGTACATCATGTTTGAAGTGGCCCATTGTTTGCACGGTATCGGTATGAAAAATAGCATCGTATTTTTTACAAATTTCTCCTACTTTCTCTAAATCAATCAAATTACCGATTTCATTATTGCCGTGCATCAACGATACCAACGTTCGAGGCTTAGTGCTTAAAAGTTCTTCCAAATGCTCTAAACTTACGTTTCCTTTCTCATCGAGTTTTACAAAACTTAACTCGATTATGCCTTTTTGTGCCAAATATTCAAGTGTATGCAGAACTGCATGATGCTCTGTTGGCGAAGTAATGGCATGCGTAAGCCCAAAAGTATCAATGCTACAAGTAATAGCAGTATTATCGGCCTCGGTTCCGCCAGAAGTAAAGAAAATTTCTGAAGGTGAAGCATTGATTAAACCCGCTACTGTTTTGCGTGCCTTTTCGATTGCCGAGCGTACTTGGCGGCCGTGTGAGTGAATAGAAGAAGGATTACCGAAGTTATCGGTCATGAGAGGTAGCATTGCCTGTAAAACTTCTTCATCAAGACGAGTAGTAGCGGCATTATCTAAATAAATTTTTGGCATTGATAAGGCTTAGTTTATTGAGCGAAAAGTTCTTTTTTTACAAAAATAATATTTGGTATTGAATCCTGCAACCCACTGTTTTGATAGACTAAGGCGAATAATATTTGGATGTAATCAAAATATTGTATCCTTATCTACTATAACTTGCTAATTCTCTATTTTTAAAGTTCTACACTTACGTTTCTTTTGAATGCCGCTCCAAAATCAATCATTGATTCGGTTTTCAAAATACCTGTTATATGGTCAATTTTATCATAAAGAACACTTCTCATGTGTTCGTTTGACTTGGCTACAATTCTGATGTAAAGTGTGTATTGTCCAGTAATATAATAACATTCAGTTACTTCAGGAATTTTCTTTAATTCCTCAATAATCGCTTTTGAATCAGAATCTTCTTTTAGGACAAGGCCAGTAAAAGCACTCCATTCATACCCTAGTTTTCGTTCATCAAGAATGATTCCCGCACCCTTCAAAATACCTATTTTTTTCATCCGAGTCACTCGTTGATGAACCATCGTATTTGAAATTCCTAAGTTTTTAGCAATCTCAGAATAGGGTTTTCTACCATCTTTTTCAAGCTGAATAAGAATTTTCTTGTCAAATTCATCAAGTAAACTTTCAGTTGTCATAAGTCAAAATTTATAAATATTTATTAAAAATATGTATTTATTATTTTAATATGAAATATTAAAGCAAATATAACTTAATTTAAAAATTTTATAAGTCAAAATAACATATTTGTATATTATTTCGAACTAAACCAAGAAAATTATGCTGACAGATATTTCACTCAGCGAACAACTAATTGAATTAGAAGAACGCTACGGAGCCCATAATTACCATCCGATTTCGGCAGTACTCGACCGTGGACAAGGTGTATATGTGTGGGATGTAGAAGGTAAGCGATATTATGATTTTTTATCGGCCTACTCAGCAGTAAATCAAGGTCATTGTCATCCTCGAATTATCAATGCTTTGGTTGAACAATCGCAGAAACTTACGCTCACTTCTCGTGCATTTTATAGCTCGATGCTTGGGCGTTATGAAGAATATATTACCAATTATTTTGGTTATGACCGTGTTTTGCCGATGAATACGGGCGTGGAAGCGGTAGAAACAGCTTTGAAACTTTGCCGTAAATGGGCATATAAAATTAAAGGTATTCCAGAAAATAAAGCCAAAATTATTTTTGCGGGGGGAAATTTTCATGGTCGTACACTTTCTGTTATTTCCGCTTCGAGCGACCCTACCGCACGCAATGAATTTGGCCCTTATATGCCCGGTTTTGAGTCGGTGGAGTATAATAACATCGAAGCATTAGAAGAAGCACTCATGAATGACCCTTATGTTGCGGGTTTAATTTTAGAGCCAATTCAAGGAGAAGCAGGTGTTGTTGTACCCGATGATAATTACCTAAAAGAAGCCTACAAACTTTGTAAAGCTAGTAATGTATTGTTTATTGCCGATGAAATTCAAACAGGAATTGCTCGTACAGGTAGAATTTTAGCCGTTGATTATGTCGGTATCAAACCGGATATTCTGATTTTAGGAAAGGCTCTTTCTGGTGGCGTTTTACCTGTTTCGGCGGTTTTGGCTGATGATGAAGTTATGCTCACAATCAAGCCGGGTGAACATGGCTCTACTTATGGCGGAAATCCATTGGCTTGTGCCGTGGCAATGGAAGCATTACAAGTAGTAAAAGATGAAAACTTAGCCGAAAATGCCGATTATTTAGGCAAAATATTCCGTGCAGAAATGCAAACTTTGGTAGAAGAAACAAGTATCGTAACACAGGTTAGAGGTAGAGGTTTATTGAATGCGATTGTGGTAGATTCGAGCGAAGATTCAGATTTGGCTTGGGATATTTGTATGAAATTTAAAGAGAATGGTTTGTTGGCGAAACCTACACATGGTAATAAGATTCGTTTAGCTCCCCCTTTAGTAATGATTGAATCGCAGATGTGGGATTGTATCGAAATAATTTCAGATGTGATTCGAAGTTTCGATTAAGATATTTTTCAATAAGAAGGCTCCTATTTGGGGCTTTTTTTTTGTCTAATAATTATTTTTTATCAAGCTGTTACTTTTCAAAAGAATGTAGTCCAAAGTTTGTACCCAAAAAGTAAAAATTAAAATGGAATTACTAAGCTTGATAAAAGAACAATTCACGCCAAATATTATTTCAAAAATTAGCACTTTTCTTGATGAATCAGATAGAAATACGAGTTTAGCCATCGATACTGCTCTACCAACAGTTTTAGGGGGAGTTATGCAAAAAGCATCAACAACGCAAGGTTTAACGGATTTACTAAGTATTATTAGAACGGGCGGCTATGATGGCACTTTAATCAATAATCTCAATATTGTGTTAAGTGAGATTTACTCAACAATTACTTTGGCTTCGATAGGAAATGGACTTTTAGGAAGTCTTTTTGGAGAAGGATTAGGTGATATTTTCAATGTAATTTCAAAATCAAGTGGCATTACAAAGACTTCAGCATCGACTTTATTGGGGCTAGTAACTCCTATTTTGGTGAATGTTATCGGTAAACATGTAATTCAACAAGGAATTACATCATCGGATTTGGGAAGTCTAATGGCGAGTCAGAAGGAATCTGTTTTAACGGCTTTACCAGCGGGCATTGATAAGCTTATCAATCTTGATAAATTAGACGATTTCAAGGGTAAAAAGCGTTTATCTTCGAATGTCAGCTTTGAAAATAATAATTCTAAACTTACTACATGGCTACCTTGGCTTTTGTTGGGAGGGATACTTTTAGGTGCATTGTATTATTGGAAATCTTGTAGGAATCAAGAAAATATACAGATTTCTTCTAAACTTATAATTGAAAGCAATGATTCTACTCAAATTGATGTAGTAAGCTCAATCAAAAAAACGCTTTCAACTGGAGTTATGTTGAACTTTGGTGAACAAAGTATTGAGAATGAATTAATAAACTTTATAGAAGACCAATCGAAGCTTGTCGATAAAACCACATGGTTTAATTTTAGAGCACTTAGATTTGAAACTGGTAGTGCTTTGATTGATTCAACTTCAATGCAGGAAGTAACAAACATTGCCGAAATTTTAAAAGCTTTCCCTAATGTGGAATTAAAAATTGGGGGCTACACTGATAATGTTGGTAAGGAAGAATTAAATCAAAAACTTTCGGCTGACCGTGCTTTTAATGTTGTAAAGGCATTAGTTGAGCAAGGGATTGATTCGAACCGTGTAGTGGCAGAAGGCTATGGCTCAAAATATCCAGTCGCTGCAAATGATACCGAAGAAGGTAGGGCACAGAACCGCCGAATTGCAGTGAGAGTAACAAAAAAATAGCATCAATTACTCCAAAATAACAACTAAAAACCTCTAGAAGGCTGCCTGTAAAGGTAGCCTTTTTTTATTGGTGAGTAAGATATATAAAACTTTTCCTAAGAAAAATACGTAATTAAATAATGATTGAGAATCGGCAGAACTGTATCTTTGTGGTATGAAATTACAAAATGATTTGTTATTACGTGCGGCCAAGGGTGAGCACGTTGAAAGAGTTCCTGTTTGGATGATGCGTCAAGCGGGGCGTATATTATCAGAGTACCGAGCTGTAAGAGAAAAGGCTGGGAGTTTCATTAAATTAGCTACTACACCTGAATTGGCAGCCGAGGTAACAATTCAACCCGTTGATATTTTAGGAGTAGATGCTGCTATTATATTTTCAGATATTTTAGTTGTACCAGAAGCTATGGGTTTGCCTTATGAAATGGTCGAAGCAAAAGGGCCAATTTTTCCAAAGGTAATTAAGAATAAAAAAGATGTAGAAGCACTAAAAATCAGTGAGCCAGAGGAAGATTTGGCTTATGTTTTAGATGCGATTGATATTGTGAAGAAGGAGTTGAATGGACGTGTGCCACTTTTAGGATTTGCGGGTGCACCATTTACTATTTTCTGCTATATGGTTGAAGGTAAAGGTTCAAAAACTTTCTCAACCGCCAAGAAAATGCTTTATTCAGAACCAAAACTTGCACATACGCTTTTACAGAAAATTACGGATAGTACAATTGCTTATTTGAAAGCACAAGCTAAACACGGAGCAGATTTAGTGCAAATTTTTGATTCGTGGGCAGGTATTTTATCGCCAGACCAATATCGTAAATTTTCTTTACCATACATTGCACAAATCTGTGATGCGATTGATGAAGTTCCAGTGACCGTTTTTGCCAAAGGAGCTTTTTTTGCCCGCAAAGATATGGCAAAACTAAATTGTGATGTGGTGGGTCTTGACTGGAATATGGATATTAAAGAATCTCGCCGAATGATTCCTAATAAAACTTTACAGGGTAATCTCGACCCATGTGTTTTATATGGTTCTTTTAAGGAGATTGAGAAAGAAACTAAGAAAATGCTGAAAGCTTTCGGTACACAAAAATATATTGCTAACCTTGGGCACGGCGTTTACCCTGATACAGACCCAATGAAAGTGAAATGTTTTATTGAAACTGTGAAGAGTTATTCTGCATAGTTGTAGGGTAAGTTTTCAACTTGTCGGTAGTGTAATAGCCTTCATAAAAAGTCCTACAAAATTTTGTAGGACTTTTTTATGAAGGCTATTTTTATCATCAAACCTTATCAGGAACAACGTAAGGTGCTCTGTACTTACGTGTAAGCATAGCGTTGGCTTCTTTATCATTGATAAAGGTTTCTTTGGTTGGATCAAATTTCAGGCTTCTTCCTAAACGATAAGAAATATTGCCTAAATGAGCTAAACTGGCCGCCAAATAACCTGTTTCGATTGGTCCATTAAGAAGTTTTTTATCACGAGCACGTACAGCATCCACAAAGTTTTTATAGTGGTCGCCACCTTCTTTACGTGCTGGGCCGGGAGTTCTGTCTTTACCCAAAAATGTTTTATAATCGTTATAGCCATTAATAACCATGTAGCCTTTATCTCCGTAAAAAATATTGCCAACTTCAATACCATCTTCTTTATTGGTCATCCACGGACGAACTTCAAATTGAATGACTTTCCCTTGCTTAGGATAATTGTAGGTTGAAGTAAGCACTTCTGGAGTTTCTTTGCAGTCATTCCAAAGATATTTACCTCCTGCAGAAGTAATTTCTTCTGGTAAGCCTACGTCTAGTCCCCACATACAAAGGTCAGTTTCATGGACGCCCTGATTGCCAATGTCTCCATTGCCATAATCCCAAAACCAGTGCCAGTTATAATGTACGTAGTTTTTGCTGAAATCACGTGTTTGTGCAGGTCCCTGCCACAAATCCCAGTTTAGTCCAGCAGGAACAGGCGATTTACCTTGGTCACCGATGTCAGGTCTCCACTTATATACAGTTCCACGAGCCATATAGACTTTCCCGATAAGCCCGTCTCTCAAATGTTTGATGGCTTCTTGCATAGCCACTGAACTACGAAGCTGTACACCATGCTGAACGATTTTATTGTATTTATTAGCTGCTTCGACTAACTTTTTCCCTTCATAAAGATTATGACATGCAGGTTTTTCTACATACACATCTTTTCCAGCCTGACATGCCCAAATGGCTGCCAAAGCGTGCCAGTGATTAGGGGTAGCAATGCTCACAGCATCAATGCTCTTATCTTCATAAACCCTTCGGAGGTCTTCTTCTGTGTTTACTTTTTTACCATATTTTTGTTCAAAAGCCTTAGCTCCATCTTTTAGTACTACATTATCAACATCACAGAGTGTAGCCACCTCTACATTATTTTGGTTCATAAAGCCCGAAATATGGTCTTTCCCACGGCCATTAATACCAATAACAGCAACCCTAAGGCGGTCATTTGCCCCAAATGCAGTGGCAGGAATAATGGTTGGAATAGCCATGACGGCGAGCGAACTTGGAACTGTTGCCTTGAGCATTTCTCGGCGGGTAAATTTTTTCATTGTTTGCTGAATTGTTTAAGGTTGAATAAAGATTAATGTGGAACAATTTTAGCACTTGTTCGTATGAAATTGACAAAACATAAAAAATTTCAAACGACCAATTTACTGACGCACAATATGTATACTTGTGCTACTGTTTTGCTCCAATAATTTGGTAAACTTTTCCGTCAGCTTTGGTCATGATGTACATTTCTCCTTGGGCATCAATGCCAAAATGTAGGTCAATTCTATCGCTTCCACAGAGATTTCTAAGCGTTTCGGGCTTACCATCTAATGTGAGTTTCCACTCTTTTATATTGGCTGTCTGCCCTTGCTTTAGGTCAGCTACATTTATGTAAAATAATCGTCCTGTTGGAATATCACCGAATAAATATTTGCCCTTTAATCCTGGAATTAAACTACCTGTATATTCGTATCCTCCTGTAATGGCTTTTGCCTCATCGTGGTCGAATGTAGCTACTGGATACGTTATATTAAATGCCTTATCATTACTCGGTAATGGGTAAACTTGATTCATATCGCCGTCGGTATGAATGACAAATTTCCCTTCTCGAATTGGCCAACCGTAATTATTCCCTGCTTCAATTTTGTATAAAGATTCGATATTGGCATGGCCAATATTTACTGCAAACATATCTCCCGAACTCATCCACATAATGCGATGTGGGTTGCGGAAACCACTAGCATAAATTTCCCTTAAAGCTCTTTTATTAGCTGATTTTACATAAGGGTTATTGATAGGAATACCATACTTACGATTTGTACTATTTCTACCTTGTGGGTCAATTCGTAAGATTTTCCCCCAAATACCTTCTTCTTTATTTGTTAGGAATGAGTAACCATTTTCGGCTGCCCCGCCATCACCAATGCCTATGTATAAGAGGCCGTAATCAGCATCGCCTTTATGAGCATAAGGATTAAATGCAATTTCTTGTACACCATGAATAACCGAGACCACATTTACTCGCATCATTTCACGAGGTTTTCCTGAGAAAACCCCTGACGATGGATTATCAATTTTCCATTCGGTAAGCACCCATTGTAAGGCAACTTTTATTGAATCATTGTAGCCGAAATCAGCTTTCGCTGAGCCTGTTTTTTCGCTATGTGTTGTGTAAAGTAGTCCATTCTTTAGAAAATCAGGATGAAACGCAAAACTTCCTAAACCCGATGCTAAACCTGGTTGATGAATGAAATTAGGCATTAATTGAGTAAAATCCATATAAACTACGGGAGTATTACCTTCCATTTTATATAATTTCCCTCGTAAATCATTCACAAAAAGCTGGCCTGTATTTGGATGTGGAGCAAGTTTTGTAATACGTGTAAGAGGATATTTCCTTTCTTCACTCGATGCTGGGAATTGCGTAAATTGTTTTACATCAATAACAAGATTCGATATTTGGATTGGTTCTGGAATTGGATTTTTTAGACCCTCACCATAATCTTTCTTTAAATTACTTTTGATTGGTTTTGTGGTGGCTAAATATTCTACAATTGCATCAATTTCGTTCTCTTGCAAATGACTAAACGAAGGCATGATAGCTTTTTTATACTTCAAATAGAGAGTAGTTGCCCGTTCGTCTCCCGCAGCAATCATATCTTGCGAGTTTTTGATGATTTTTTTTACCCAAGCAGGTGAAGTAATGCTAGTGATACCCGATAGTTTTGGACCAATGCCATCAGTCTTGATTTGATGGCAACTGGTGCAGTTTTGAGTAAATAACACTTGACCTTTAGCAACTGAAAGCGAATCTAATGTAGGTAAATAGACTCTAATTTTTGCAAAAGAACTCAGGTTTATGAGTAGAAAAAATAAGTAAATGATACTTTTTTTCATTTGTTTATAATTAAAGTTCATAATCTCGCAATCGTCAGACCACCATCAATCATAAACACTTGGCCGGTAGAATAGGGGAAGCCTCCTTTGGCTATTGCTGAGACAGCTTTGCCTATATCTTCTGGAAAGCCCCATCGATTTTGTACGGTGAGCCCATCGGCGATAAGTTTGTCATATTTTTCAGTGACACCCGATGTCATATCGGTTTTAATTACGCCCGGTCTGACTTCATATACTGGAATATTAAATTCACCTAGTCGAGCGGCAAAAAGTTGAGTCATCATACCTAAACCCGCCTTTGATACACAATATTCTCCTCGATTAACTGATGCTACTGTGGCTGAAATAGACGAAATTGTAATGATACAGCCATCAAAATCGCCGTTTGATTTCTTTTGCTCAATCATCCAATTAGCCACGGCTTGAGTTAAGAAATATGTACCCTTTAAATTTGTAGAAAGTACGTAATCGAAACTTTCTTCGCTGGCCAGCAAAATATCATTTCTTTCTTTGGGAGCCACTCCCGCATTATTAACCAATACATCTAATCTACCGAAATGATTTTTGATTTTTTGAAGCATTGCAGTCCGAGCTTCTTTTGAAGCTATATCGCCCTGGCAATAAATAACTTCTGCTCCGAGAATAGATAGAAAGCTCAAGACCTCTGTTACTGTTTCTTCGTCTCGCATGCCGTTAATGGCCAAATTAAAACCATTTTGTGCCAAATGTTGGGCAATTCCTAATCCAATGCCTCGACTTCCACCAGTGATAAACGCTACCTTTTTCATAGACCGTCTTTAATGGTTTTTAAAATTTCGGCGTGAGGATGATTTTTATAGATAGCATCTAAAGGAAAACACCCAGAATATAAACCATTTCGAGGGGCAGTTGTGCAGTCTGAAAAAGTACGACACAGTAATTTTCTTTGCGTTGGTCTATCATTAAGCATATCATCAGGCATTGTTGGATAAGATAATACCATTCTACCAAAGCCAACAAAATCAGCTTTATTATTTCGTAAAACGTTTTGTGCTACATTTGGCAGCCATTCTTGCAGATAAGAATAGCCAGAGCCAACAATGATTAAATCTGGAAAAGCTTCTTTTAAGCCTGCTGCTACATCAATCATGCGAGCTACGCCTGTAAGTGGTTCTTCAGGTGGTTGATAGCCATCTGATGGCGGAAATAGTGCTGGACGAATCAAATGAGGGTTATAATAAGGACTTGAAACCGTAATACAAATGAGCTGAATACCTAGGCTCTGTGCCAAGGCTAAAAATGCTTTAGGTTCTTCTAAATCTACATTAATGCCTGATTCGTCAGAGCCGAATGCATATTTGTAGGTTTCATTTGGTTTTAAGTCGGGTTCGCCTATACCAGAATCACTTTTTTTGAACGGAACAAAATCAATCGCACTCAAACGAATGCCCATTTCTAAACCTGGGGCAGCTTTTTTCACACCTTCAACGATATTTCGTAAAAATCTCGTACGATTCTCGAAACTACCACCATATTTGCCTTCACGGTCATAGGCACTCAGAAATTCATGACCTAAATATCCATGGCAATGTTTGATATCAATGAATTGAAAACCTGCCTTTTGAGCTAAAACAGCAGCCTTTATAAAATCCTCGATGAGGGAATCAATTTCATCATCAGTCATGATTGGATGCTCTTCGCTCAAATGAAATTTCTTGTCTAATTTTGGATGATTATAGAGAATTTTCGATTCAAACTTTGTGTTATCGTTTGGTTTACAGAAACGACCAGAGTGAGTGAGTTGAAGACCAACCACTAAATCATCGGCTGTGCCAAATTTTTCGGTATGTTTTTCAACTACCAATTTGTAGAGATTCTCATATTCAGAGAAATTAGCTTCATTAATAACCAACTGACGCGGATTGGCTCTTCCTTCGTGAGATACAGCCACTGCTTCACAACCCCAAAGAAGTTTTGCTCCACTAATAGCAAAATTTTCCCAACGACGCTTTGTGAGGTCACTTGGGCGACCATCGGCTGTACCATCCCAACCTTCCATGGGTAAAATAGCCAAGCTATTACCGATTTTCTTGCCAGATTTTAAGGTAATATTTTTTCTGAAAGGCGATGCGTCTCCTGTAATTAAGTCATCATCAAAGTCAAGTTTTACCTCATTTGTCTCCAAATAATTTCTCAAATCCTGAGCTGTTTTGAGTTGAGCTACTCTTGTATATTTAGGTTTAAATTTTTCTGCCATTTTTTTATTATTTTAAATCGCGAACAGAATGTTCGCCCCACAATTCTTACAAACAGTTATAAAAAGTATAATAAGGCTCCTGATTGATGAGTTTTTGTACATAAAGAGCTACTTCTCTGAAATGATAATCGCCCCACATACTTGATTCACCATTGGCTATTCTACTACCTTCAGGCACATAATCCCATCCATTTGGTTGATGATAAATGGAATGTAAAAGCAATCCTTGATGATTTTCTTTTGTGCTTAGATACGGTTCATCTAATAGCGTGTTTAAAACTGTTAGACCAGTCTGCCAGTATTTTCTACCGTTTTCGGTATCGCCTTTTCTCATTAAATATCTACCCAAACGTAATAAGCCTTGTGAGCCAATGGCTGCTGCTGAGGCATCAACTGGTTCGTAATCATTATAAGGATTGGCTTTTTGTCCGAGATAATCGCCTAATTTATACAAGTTTGGTGCACCAGTATCCCAATAAGGTACGCCATCAATTGGGGTATGTTCGAGGTAGAAATCGCAAGTGGCTTGAGCTGCTTTAAGCATATATTTTTCAATATTTGCACGGCCTCCAAAGGCTTCAAGTTCGGAGTCATCAAGGGTTTCAAGAAATTCTAACTCTTCAGGAAATCCACACATGGCCCAAGCTAAACCACGGGTCCAAGTACTGAATCCGGTATAGCCTTGTTGAGAATTAGGACAACGAAAATTACCATCTTTCACATTGAAGACGCTTTCGTGGGCTGTTCTTCCCCAAATATCATAAGAATCTCTACCTTCGCCGTAAAACACCGAATAATCAGCGGTAGCTTTGATGTGTTGTAATGCTCTATCAAGAAGGTTTATTTTTATGTCGTTTTCGGCTTGAAATACATGACCTAAACGATGGCTCAAAACTAAGGCACGGCAAGAACGAATAGTATCAACAAAAAGAGAATGGGCTCCATTGAAGGAGTGAATGTAACCACCATTTTTTATTGGAGTCCAACGGCTTGCTTGTACAGCCCCTGAAATTTTAAGTGCTAGTTCATAGAAGTTCTTTTCCCATTCATTGAACGTAATTTTGCCTTCACGCATCAAACGCAATAAATTACCATAAGTGCTTATGTTGTTAAAGCCGTGGTCGTGTACGCCAATGTGGCTTACATGAGGAGCCATTACTTTTAAGGTATTTTTACGCCCAATTTCAAGGAATTGTTCATCGCCCGTAGCATCAAATTGCAAAATGGCTGAGCCAAACTGAAAGCCCTGCGTCCATTCTGTCCAACCACGAGTGGTATATTCACCTTTCCGAGTAAATACTGGAGAGCCCTTTGAAACATCGTAGTTGTTTTCAATTGCATGAATTTTCTTGCCTGAAAGCTCCCAGAAGGTAGCAAGTTTTGCGGTTAAATCAGATGGTTGTAGGTTGAAATCAATGTTAATCATCTTAATAATTTAGTGTTTTAAAGAACGGCACAATTTAGAAAATTGTGTTACGCAAGCCATGTTTTTAGAAGTGTTAAGTCTTTTTTCATGGCCGCAAGAATGTCTTTTTTATCTATTTTTATGTTTCTTAATCCATTTTCGGCTCCACCCAAGTCGTATTCAAAATGCATCGTCATTGGTACTTTGATGTTATACTGTTTTAGTAAACCTAAAAACTTTGGCCAATCTACAATCCCTTCACCGAGTGGGCAGCCTTCTTTGACTAATTTGCTATTCTTCAGCACCCATTTAAAATCCTTGATAGCCAATGTTTTAATATAAGGAGCAATGATTCGGAAACCAGTTTCCCAGTTTGCACCATTTTCGGCAGTAGCATGATTTACATCATATTGGCAACCCAAATAAGGAGAATCAATAGACTTGAATATGGGTTGAATATCCCAAACGGCAGCTCCAAGATTTTGCCCTCCGTGGTTTTGATACTCCCCTGATATTTTGTGTTTTCGATTAAGTACCTCTACGCTCTTCATTTGGTTTTTAAAGTTATCAACCTGCATCAAGATGTCCTGCTTCATATCTAAATGATACCAGCCCATTCGATAGTGCTCAATTTTCTGTTCACTGGCAGTTTTTATAACGCGTTCGGCTAAGGCATCGCCTTGTAAGATACTCGTTACAATCATCGGAATTTGCAGTTTTGCTTTCTGGGCAGCAGCTACGGCTTTAGGCAAATCTATTTCAACTTTTTCGGGTAATACGTGCCCATCGGGACGAACCGTTAGGTCGATTCCATCGAAACCCATTTCGGCGATAGTATCGGCTAATGTATGATAGTCTTCAATCCAATGAAGTGTTTTTGAAAATACACTAATGGAGTGATTGGTAAGGGGTTGTGCAAAAAGAAAATTAGTTTTTGCTAAAATAGTACCAGTTAGGCTTGTTGCTATAAAATTTCGTCTGTTCATGCTTAAAGTTAGTAAAACAAACGAAAAATAATGGTACTAATCTTATTAAAATTTTAATTATTTTGTGAAGTAGTTTGAATAAAAAATCCCTCTACAAACTTGGTGTAGAGGGATTGGCTTTTGGGCAAGAACAATTATCTTTAACGGTTAAAGGCAAGTCTTTTTCCTTTATTTATTTCATCGAATTTACCATTCGCAAACGCAATGTTTCCTGATACAATTGTGTGGCTAACTTTCGAACCAAACTCAGTACCTTCAAATGGCGACCATCCACATTTTGCATAAAGACTATCTTTGGTAACAAGCGTAGTATCGTTTAAATCAACCAATACTAAATCAGCCCAGTAACCTTCTCTGATATAGCCTCGGCGGTCAATCTGGAAGCAATCTGCCACTGCATGCGACATTTTTTGAACGATTTTTTCAAGCGAAATTTTCCCTTGTTTATAAAATTCGAGCATTACATTTAGTGAATGTTGAACCAGTGGAAGTCCGGCAGGAGCTTGCCAATAAGATTGTTGTTTTTCATCCCAAGTATGTGGAGCGTGGTCGGTTGCAATTACATCAAAGTGGTCGTCGAGCAGAGCCTGTAATAATTTTTCACGATGGCCATGTTTGATTGCTGGATTACACTTAATTTGATTACCCAAACGACGATAATCATCAGCATCGAACCATAAATGGTGCACACAAACTTCAGAGGTAATGTGTTTGCTATCATTTAAAGGAGCATTGCTAAATAATGATATTTCGTCAGCTGTAGAAATATGCAAAATATGTAATCTTGTTTGATGTTTTTTTGCTAATTCAATCGCCATTGCTGATGACTTATAGCATGCTTCTTCATTGCGAATAATGGCGTGAATATCATACGGAATGTTTTCGCCATATTGTTCCTTATACTTCGCTAAATTAGCTTTAACGGTAGCTTCGTCTTCACAATGTGTAGCAATAAGTGAAGGGAAATTAGAGAATATTCTTGTCAATACATCAACATTATCAACCAACATATTGCCCGTTGAACTTCCCATGAAAATCTTTAAACCACACACATTTTTGATGTCAGTTTTCATGGCTTCATCATAATTATCATTCGATGCTCCCATGAAAAATGAATAGTTGGCTATTGAAGTTTGCGATGCAATTTGATATTTATCTGCTAGTAAAGTTTGTGTTAGTGCATTAGGTACAGTATTGGGCATTTCCATAAAACTGGTAGTGCCACCTGCTACTGCTGCACGAGCCTCTGTGGCGATAGTTGCTTTATGAGTCAGGCCCGGTTCGCGGAAATGCACTTGGTCGTCAATCACACCTGGGAGTAGATATTTACCAGTTGCATCAATTACTTTTTTTGCAGCAAGATGTGAAAGATTATTGCCTATTTGCTCAATAAAACCATCTTTGATGAATATATCAGCTGGCGTAATTTTGCCTTCATTAACCACTAAGGCGTTGAGTATTAGAATGGATTGTGACATTGGAAATCTTTGATAGAAAACGGATTATGTTATTTTTTCAACAAGGCAAATTCTTTAGCAAAATAACTCAAGATGATTTTTGCACCTGCTCGTTTGATGCTCAAAAGCATTTCGAGCATGGCTTTTTCTCCATCGAGCCAGCCATTTTGTGCAGCAGCTTTAATCATAGCATATTCGCCAGAAACATTATAAGCAGCAATAGGTAAATCGAAGTTATCAGCCATTGTTTTAATCACATCCAAATAAGAGAATGCTGGTTTTACCATCAAGAAATCAGCACCTTCTGCCACATCGAGCTGACCTTCAATGAGTGCCTCACGCACATTGGCGGGGTTCATTTGATAAGTTTTTTTATCACCGAATTTTGGGGCAGAATCTAGGGCATCACGGAATGGACCGTAGAATGCACTAGCATATTTCACCGAATAAGACATAATACTCACATTCGTAAAGCCTTCATCATCAAGGAGTTCACGAATGTAACCAATGCGTCCATCCATCATATCAGAAGGCCCAAGAATATCGGCTCCTGCACGTGCTTGAGCAAGGGCCATTTTGCCTAAAATATCGAGTGTTTCATCGTTGAGAATTTCGCCATTTTCTACCAAACCGTCATGGCCATCGCTACTGTAAGGGTCCATAGCTACATCAGTCATAAGGGCGATATGCGGGAATTTTTCCTTGATTTCACTCAATGCTCTTAAATATAAAGTATCAGCTTTATAGCTTTCTGTGGCATATTTATCTTTTTTCGATTCTGGATAATTCGGGAAAAGGCAAATTGATTTTATGCCTAAATCAGATACCTCTTTCATTTCTTCTAAAAGTGTATCTATCGAAAAGCGATAAATATTGGGCATTGATTTTATCTCGCTCTTAATTCCCGAACCTTCCATGACAAACATTGGAAAGATAAAATCATCTACCGAAAGGGTAGTTTCTTGTACTAAAGCCCTGATGGCAGCACTTTTTCTATTTCTACGTGGGCGACTGATTAGCATTTGTATTCTAAATATTTTAAATTTTAATGAGCTTGGTTCTGACAGGTTAGAAACCTATCCTACTTAAAAGACTTAAATTATACTGCAAAGTTCGTCAAGAAAACGGTAGGATTTTTAAGAATTGATTATAAAAATTATAGGTAGTATCTATAAAATAATCTAATGACCAAAGTAAGGTGTTTGAGAGCTTATTTATGCCCTAAAGCCTCTCAAAAATTCTTCAATTCCCATTCGTTTTTTGCCTTCGAGTTGCAATTCTTTGATTTTTAAATACTTATCGGCTGTTTTGAAGTCGAGAAAAGATTTGCCATCGGTTTTAAAACTTCCAATCTCTAAAGAATCATCGGTCACCTCGCCAATTTCAGTTTTATAAATTTTGCATGATTTGTCATTTAGTAATGCCCAAGCAGCAGGATAGGGCGAAAGTCCTCGAATAAAATTATGCACCTTCTCGGCGGGTTGATTCCAATTGATTTGACAAGTTTCTTTAAATATTTTTGGAGCAGATTTTAGTTCTGCACTCATATCTTGTGGTATTTGTGGGTAATTGCCCGCTTCTATGGCTTCCACCGTTTTGACCACCAAACCAGCACCGATTTCCATTAATTTATCGTGAATGGTACCTGCGTTATCATCAGGTAAAATAGGTGTTTTTTCTGCGAAAATAATATTGCCCGTGTCTATTTCGTGTTGTAAGAAAAAGGTTGTAACGCCAGTTTCAGTTTCACCGTTAATCACAGCCCAGTTGATTGGAGCAGCACCACGGTATTGGGGTAGGAGTGAACCGTGTAAATTGAAAGTCCCGAGGTGAGGCATATTCCACACCACTTCGGGCAGCATTCGAAATGCAACAACAATTTGTAAATCAGCTTGATAACTACGTAGTTGCTCTAAAAACTCAGGATTTTTTAGCTTTTCTGGTTGTAGTACAGGAATCCCCTTAGAAACCGCGTATTTTTTTACGGGTGTTTCGTTCATTACCAAGCCTCTTCCCGAAGGTTTATCGGGTGCAGTAATGACTGCAACTACTTCTTTACCACTTTCTACCAATGCTTTAAGACTCGCAACCGCAAAATCGGGCGTACCCATAAAAACTATTTTCATCAGATTTTCGTTATAAATAATGTGGTCTTAAAAATCACTTGATTTTTAAAAAAACTTTGTACCTTTGTTGCTCAAAATAAGCAAATGAAAAGAAAACGAACAAATAAAGTACTATTTCATCCGAAAATAAGATAGTTTCTGGAATAAAAATTGATTTTACTCAGAGACGGTCGAAATTTTCGCCGTTTTTTTTTGTCTCACCCCTAAAGCTTAGGGGTTTTTAAATTTTAAAAAACTATGTCTAAAATTCAATATTACACAGAAGAAGGTTTCAACAACCTAAAAAATAAACTGCATGAATTAAAAACTAAAGGTCGTGCTGATATCGCACGCCAAATTGCTGAGGCTCGTGATAAAGGTGACTTGTCGGAAAATGCAGAATATGATGCCGCCAAAGATGCACAAGGATTGATGGAGATGGAAATTTCGAAGTTGGAAGAGGTGGTAGCTAATGCTCGTATTTTAGATGAATCAACGATTGATACATCAAAAGTTTCGTTATTATCGAAAGTGAAAATCAAAAATAAGAAAAATGGTGCCTTAATGGCCTATACATTGGTTGCAGAAGAGGAAGCTGATTTAAAACAAGGAAAGATTTCAATCAACTCACCATTTGGAAAAGGTCTTTTTGGTAAAAAATTAGGAGATACTGCCGAAATTCAAGCTCCTGCGGGCGTGGTTGAGGTAGAAATTTTGGAAATTACGCGATAGTAGTTTTTGATGAGTGAATATAAAAGATATTATTGTGGCACGCCTAAAGGTGTGCCACAATTTTTTTAAGCAAATTTATCTAATTGCTTCACCACTACGCTAAAGTCTTTCGGATAGGGGGCTTCTACCCTAATAGTTTCGCCATTCAAAAGTTTGAAAGTAAGTGAATGGGCGTGCAGAGCTACTCTTCGGATAAGCG
Organism: Emticicia oligotrophica DSM 17448; assembly: GCF_000263195.1. Taxonomy (GTDB): domain Bacteria; phylum Bacteroidota; class Bacteroidia; order Cytophagales; family Spirosomataceae; genus Emticicia; species Emticicia oligotrophica. The sequence continues at coordinate 937,414 of NC_018748.1, read as the reverse complement.
GTAATTCTTCTGTGCCGTTTTTAAGATTAAATTTCTTACTCTTGATTTGTGAAAGAAAAATATCGTTCCCTCCATACATGGGGTCAGAAACAATAGAAGCTTTCAGGCATTGTAAGTGTACCCTAATTTGGTGCATGCGACCAGTAATCGGAATACATTCTACCAATGTAAAGCCACGGTAGGCCTTGAGGGTATTGAAAATGGTTTCGGCGATTTTCCCCTTTTCACGGTCAATTCTTACTCCAGTTCCATCTCTTAATTGAGCAATTGGAAGATAAACAGAAACTCCTTCGAAATCATGAACACCATTAGTAATGGCATGGTAGCGTTTGGTTACTTCACGAGCCTCAAATTGCATAGCCAAATGACGGTAAGCCGCAGGATTTTTGGCAATAGCCAATACACCAGAAGTTTCTTTATCAAGTCGATGACATAATTGGGCATCATGTGAGTATTCTTTAGCTAAACGTAAAATACTCTGTGGAGTGCTGCCCTGACGTTTATCTTGGGTACGTTCATCAAGGCTTGAAATATATGGGGGTTTATTGATTAAGATATAATCTTCGTTTTCGAAAATTATAATATCTTTAAAATCAACTTTCTTTACTGTTTCTTTTATTTTGGGTGTTTCTGGTTCATCGAAAACACTAAAATCGAAGTCGTATTCCATCAAATTGTAAATTTTTCTGCAAATTTACTCATTATCAACCGTTGTTTCGGTAGGAATCTCTAATATTTTGGTTAATTTGAATTTAAAAGTAGTGCCCTTCTCTAATTTACTCGTAACAGTAATTTTTGAATTGTGAGCGTTTAAGATGTGTTTCACGATGGCAAGGCCTAAACCTGTGCCTCCTGTATCACGCGAACGGCTCTTATCTACTCGATAAAAACGTTCGAAAATTCGTGCTAGATGCTCTGGTTGAATTCCTGGACCATCGTCTTCAACCGATACATGGAAATGCTTCTTATCCTCTTCAATTTCGACCACAACTTTACCGTTGTCTTTTCCATACTTTATGGCATTATCAACTAAATTAGTTAATACTTGCGTAATTCTTTGCTTATCAGCTTTGACTAGTGCTTTTTCAAGGGTTTTAGGCTTAATTTTTAGTGTTACACCTCTGCTTTGTGCTTTATACTCCAGTTGTTCGAAGATTTCCTGCGTAATAATCTTTAGGTCTATTTGCTCGAAGTGCATTTTTAAATCACCTTTTTCTACCTGTGAGAGTGTCACCAAATCTCTCACTAAGGCATCAAGGGCATCAATGCTTTTTGCCGCACGATTGAGGAAGCGGTCGAGCGTTTTAGGGTCATCTTTAGCTCCATCGATGAGCGTATGAATAAATCCTTGTGCCGAAAAAATAGGTGTTTTGAGTTCGTGCGAAACATCTGCCAAAAATTCTCTTCTGTATTGTTCCATTCGTTTCAATTCCTCAATTTCGTTTTGTTTTTTAGTCACATAAGTAGAAATTTCAGAATTAAGTTTTTTGATGGGATTGACACTTTTGATGAGCGATTTTCGAGAGATATCAAAATCACGAATTTTAAGTTTCTGAATGGTTTTGTAAATCTGTTCTACTTCTCGAAAAACCAAAATATCAATGGTATAAAATACAAAAAAGAAGGTAGCAAAAAAGCAAGCTACGCCAACTACAAAAAGCATGGCGGCCGTTACTTCGGGAACAAAACTTAAAAACGCAATCGAAACTAGGGTGATGAGAACCGCAAGAAAGAATGCAATGATTCGAGGGCTAAATGACATTTTTAGGCAATTTTACAATATCAAAGGCAAATGTAATTGATAATTAATAATTTACCATTGAAATTTAAGCCTCATCTGTAAACATATAACCAACTCCTTTGAGGGTTTTTATGTAGTTTTCGCCTACTTTTTCACGTACTTTACGAATGTGCACATCAATTGTTCGCTCAACTACGTACACATCAGCACCCCAAATTTTTTGCAGTATTTCGTCTCGACTAAACACTTTATTAGGGTACTGAGCAAGGAAAAATAATAGTTCGAACTCTTTTTTAGGCAAAACAATTACTTCTCCACTACTTTTGGTTACAGTATAGTTCAATTTATTGATACTTAAACCTGCAATTTCGAGTGTATCGCTTGGGTCGGATTTTTGAGCTTCACGTCGGAAAAAGGCATTGATACGACTCATCAAAGCACGAGGTTTGATAGGCTTATTGAGATAGTCGTCGGCTCCAAGTTCGAAGGCTGCTACTTCAGAATATTCTTCTGAGCGGGCAGTTAGATAAAGAATATAAGTATTTTTAAGTTCAGGCATTGAGCGAATCATGCGGCCAACTTCAATTCCATCGAAGTACGGCATCATAATATCGAGAATCACTAAATCGGGGAGAAATTCCTTGGCCATTTCTATGGCTTTTTTACCATCTGATGCAGAGGCTACTTTATAGCCTTCTTTTTCGAGATTATAGACCAATAGTTCTACAATATCGGCTTCGTCGTCAACTACTAAAACACGGTGAGCAAGACTCATAAGTAGTAATGTTATTTGTCGGTGTAATTTACTGCTGCAAAGGTAAGGTTAAAAAAACGTTAGGTATATTAAGCCAATGTTAAATCTTAGCCGACGAGGTTATTTAAGTCAAAAATTATGTAATTATTAACAAAAAAGCAATTTTTAGTGAATATTTTTATGAAAGATGATTAGTTGAAAATTACTATTATTTACAAAAATTGTATGAATTAATACTAAGTGGGTATCTTTGTAGTTAAAAAAATATTAGGAAATGGGTTTAGAGATTGAAAGAAAGTTTTTAGTGAATCATGCCAAATGGGGCGAGGCAGATAAACCGCAGCGTGAATTTTATCGACAAGGATATTTGTTGACAGACCCCAATAAAACAATAAGGGTTAGAGCCACTGATACAAAGGGCTTCATGACTATCAAAGGAAAATCAGAAGGAGCTACGCGTACGGAATTTGAATACGAAATTCCAAAAGATGAAGCCATCGAATTGCTTGATTTGTTTGCAGTTTCTGACCTAACGAAGTATCGGTATAAAGTTGTATTTGCTGAAAAACTTTGGGAAGTTGATGTGTTTTTAGGAGAAAATGAGGGTCTTATTGTTGCAGAAATTGAACTACAAAATGAAGATGAAATGTTTGAACTTCCAGAATGGGTTGAGGAAGAAGTGACAGGCGAGAAAAAATATTATAATTCAAATCTATCAACTTTGCCTTTTAGAAGTTGGTAAAGTCTAAAGATGAAATGGAAAAATTAATGGCACGCTGATAAAATATTATCTCAACGCTGTTTTTTGCAGCTGTACGTACATCTGCGTGCCATTTGATTTTTCATTTCTCAATCTTCAAAATACCAAAAGCATCTGGTCGGTGAAAACGTGGCACAGAGCCACTCATAGTTGAGTTCCAGCATAAGTACGCACAAGTAGCAGGTGTACCTTTCCAATCTGCATTACCGTGCGATTTTAAAGAAATAATGCGGTAAAAATTTATCCGAAAATTATCTTTTTTTCCACCTAATAATGCCCACGGAATCTGCATTTTACCTGACCATGAATCTGATGTTTTACTTACAGAATGTATAATCTTCGCCTCTTCGTGTGAAACAAACTGACAACTTTGAGGTGCTTCTTTGCTTGGGTTTTCAATCCAACCTGCAAAAAGTGCGTTGTTGGGGTTTATTTCTAATTCTAAATATCGGGTTGGTATTTCTGTTCCTTCAGCAATAAAAATTTCAAAAACTTCTTGGTTATACATTTCACTATTGTGTTTTGTATAAGTATTTTCTCCCACAAAAGGGTTTTGTAAACAACTGAATTCAATACTCAAATAATCTTCATCTGCTTTCAACTTAACATCGGTTATTTGTTTGGTCTCTTTGCCATCGGTAGCATTTTTAAAGTGTGTTTCTTGAAGTTTAGTCCAAGTATTCTTTTTTAGAGTAATGGTAGGGGTAGCTGTCATAGCAAATAAAATAATGTATAAAAGATGGAGCATAAAATAGATGATTTTACCAAACATAGGTTGCTACAGCCCCTGCTACAAGGCTGGTTGTAACTTGTTTGTTGTGATAACGAATATTAAATTCTTGCGTTTTATCACCTTCATTTTGAACAATAAGAACTGTTTTACCAGAAGGTGTTTTAAAAGCCACATTGGGCAATGACATCGTAATATTTGAAGCAATTCGAACGGAGTTTGGACGAACAAATTTTGAAGCATGAGCAATGATGTAGTATGCTGGGTTTCTAACCACATCTGAGCCAATCGTTAAAGCACCTAAACACTCAGTACAACCTCCCTCTGTATGCGGATTTTGCTTAGGGTCGGCAGCTACATTCCATTGCAAAACTGTTTTACACCAATTCCTTGAAGCTCCAATGATTAGGTTACGGATATGCCATGAAAAATCTCCAGCGAAATTTCCCGGAGCACCAATCCATTGCTCGGTGAAATACAAGTTTTTATCGGGATGTGCCTCGTGTACACTTCTGATGTTTTCTACACTTCCTCCATATAAATGAAAGGCCGAGCCGTCAATAAATTTACGGGCTTCTGTATCATTCAATACACTTATTGGGTAATCTGGTCGGTCGGCGTTGTGATCATAAATGATGATTTTGGTTGGAAGTTTGGCTTGTTGAAAAGCTGGTCCCAGATTTTTCTTGATAAAATTAGCTTGCTCATCTTGGGGCATCAATAAGCTTGGATTATTGCCTGGGTGTAGTGGTTCGTTTTGAATCGTGATGGCATCTATCTTAATACCCTCTTTCTTCATTTCCTGAACATATTTAACCAAATATTGGGCATAAACACCAAAATACTCAGGTTTTAGACTTCCACCCTTAGAGTTATGGTTTGTTTTCATCCAAGAAGGTGGCGACCACGGCGAACCCAAAACTTTGATTTGTGGGTTAATGCTCAAAATTTCCTTCAAAACTGGAATGAGGTGTTTTTTATCTTCAGCCAAACTAAATTTTGTTAATTTAGTATCTGTTTCTCCAGTAGGAAGGTCATCGTACGAAAAAACGTGGTCATCAAGGTCAGATGCCCCAATGCTTATTCTTAAATAACTCACACCAATATTATTCCCATCGATAGCAAATAATTCTTTTAAAATTTTCGCTCTTTCAGCAGCCGGCATTTGGCTTAAAAGTAGTGTACTCCCACCCGTAAGAGTATAGCCAAAACCATCCATTTTCTGAAAAGTTTTGCTATCATCTACATAAATACTGGGCGAAGTATTGCTAATTTTGCTAAAAGTTAGCGTATTTGATTGCTTTTGGAAAAGTACTGATTTGTCTTTATAGGTGAGCCAAGTTTCAATATTTTGGGCATTGCTTTGGAGTGCCCATGCACAAAGCAAAAGAGAGTAGAGTTTTTTCATCGTAGTTTTGTTTGAGTATTGAATAGGTGTGCAAGTTACATAAAATGCTTATTTTTTGAAATTTATCCAGTAAAGCTATTGAAGAAAGAATTGATGGTTTCACTTACAAAAAAGTGAAGTACCTAATACAGGCACCCCACTCTTACCAAACCAATTAAATTTGAAAATCTTCACTTACTGTCGGCTTGCTACCTCTCTTTTGGGTAGGGCTCTTTTAGGCTTTGTTTTTACAATTTTCGCTCGATTGGGTACTTTCTTTTCTTTTATAGTTTCTTCTTTTAGTTGTATTGCTGGAATTTCTACAACATCTGCATTGGGAGCGGCGGCTACTACTTCAGTTTTTAATTCTTGGGCTATTGTTTGGGGCTCAACACTTTGAGTAGGTGTAATTTCTACTTTAGGAGTCAAATTGGCCATTTTCGCTACTTCATCAATGCCACTTTGTGTTTTAGATACTTCACATTGCTTAATTGCATCATCAATTTCTTTGTAATTCCAGCCATCTGCTTTCCCTTGTTCGTAGAGCGAAATGGCTTTTTCAAGCATAAGATTTACCTCTTTTGCAGAAGTTTGTTTCAATGCTAATTTGTGCCAATAAGTAGCTTCTTCGATTGACATTTGAGCTAGCATCGGAGCATGAAAGTCATCGGGATTTATTTCGAGTAATTCTCTTAGCTTGGTTTTGGCATCATAGTATTGTTTTGATGCTTTTAAATCTAAGAACTGTTTGGTTAAGGCAATCGCCTGATTGCAACGTTGGGCAAACTGATTTTCGCTTAGATTTGTACCATAAAGATTACGGTATAAAAAGAAAGCATGGTAATAATCGCCTTTTTTGAAAAGTTCGTCGGCATAAGCACGGTGAGTTTGAGCAAAGCTTGCAAAGGGCAAAAGTAAAGCCCAAAGAAGCACACGATTCATGGTTCTAAAGTACTTGTTCATTGTCTATTTTTTATGGGAATTAAGGGATAGAGCAAGTCAAGGTCTAATCATCGTGTAAAAAGGGAATTTTCGGTTTGAATAATAAGGGTCTTTGAAGTAAAAACGGAGAGAAAATAGACTTATTGTGAAGGAATAAAAAAATCCCCCTTCGAGATGAAGGAGGATTTTGCTTAAATTTTAGTTAAGTGCATGAGTGTCGCTAAGCCCCTAATGGTTCGGCGGGTTGTTCCTTTAATAAAAACTTCACCAGCAATCTCTGCTACGTGTTTTTCACGGTCAACGGTCATAACCGTAAATACCACTTCATAGTCAGTATCAACAAACATCGGAAAAAGATACTCGGTTTCTTGCTTCATATATATTGAACCTTCACCCGGAAACTCCATACCTAAAATACGTGTAAAGACACTACTACTGAGGTGCCCATGTATTATCGGACGCTTGAAACGAGTAGTAGCGGCATATTCGGCATTGAGGTGTAATGGGTTTTTATCGCCAGTTACTTCGGCAAAATTAATAACATCTTCTTGCGAAAAGCGGAATTCGTGGCGGTAAGTATCGCCTATTTCTAAAAGCATAAAAAATTCATTTTTATTGAATAATCGCCAAAAATAGCAAAAAAAAAGCCACCCCAAAAGGAGTGGCAGATTTTATTGCCCAATCGGGCATCAATCAAAAGCTATGTGTATTGAGTAATTTCGAATAGATAATTTATTTAATCAGATTAATATTCATTGCTGGGGTTGGAGCTTCTACACCCTGTGCATCAAATTGGCGTTTGATGTTTTCTTGCATGAAATAATAAACATCCCAGTAGTGTTCGCTTTTGCACCAAGGTCTTACATCAAATTTAATAATGCCTGTTTCCAAGCAGTTTACCAATACATCTGTTTCTTTACTTTTCAAAACCAATGAGCAGCTATTAGCTACCTCGTTTACCACTTTTTTTACCTTATCAATACTTTCCGAACCCGCTACATTGAATTGCATATCTACTCTAATTTCCCCTTGTCCAGAAATATTAGTGATTGGGCCAGAAGTAATGGAGCCATTCGGAATAATAATTTTTTTATTATCTAAAGTTTTCAAAACCGTAGTAAATACCTGAATTTCTTCTACTTCGCCCGTAAAACCTGCTGCTGAAATTAAATCACCGACTTTATATGGTTTAAAAATTAAGACTAAAACACCACTAGCAAAGTGGCTGAGGCTTCCTTGTAAAGCTAGACCTACTGCTAAGCCAGCTCCTCCGATAAGGGCTACAAATGAGGTAGTTTCAATGCCAAACATACCCGCAACCGTGATTAGTAATACAACTTTGAGAAGTACGCTAATAATTGAACCTAAGAAAGGAATCACGCTCTCATCTACATGGCGATTTCGTAAAACTTTTTGTAGCAAATTTGAAATCCATGAAATTAATTTTAAGCCTATAATTAAGGTAATGATGGCTAGAAGAATTTTAGGGGCATAAAGCAAAGCCATCGACAAGAATTGGTCGGTATATTTATCCATAAATAGCAAAAATTGTTTTATTATGCTATTATGACTTTAAGTGCTCAATGAAGTAACAAAAAAATATAAAATACTTGAATTATGGACAAACGTTTGCAATCTAATAAATCTATCGATATTATGCTTTTTTGGATGTATTAGTGATTTAATTGGCTTTAAAAATTTTGAAAAATCTTAATAAATCCTGTTAAAATACTATTTTTGAAGAGGTTTATGGCTTATTAAAACAATAAAACATACCACCCAATCTATTCAAAACAAATATTACGAAACTTATGATTTACACCGTTAAAAGGCTGGGACTTATACTTCTTTGTTTCAGTTTATTTAATCAATCTTTCTCGCAAGAAAAAATACCGTTGCCAGAACATCCACGACCCGATTTCGAACGTTTAGAATGGCAAAATCTAAATGGTAACTGGGCTTTCGAATTTGATAAAAAAGATGAAGGTGAAAAGGCTCAATGGTTTAAAGGGACGAAACCTTTTACAAAAACTATTTCGGTGCCATTTCCTTGGGGGTCGCCGCTCTCTGGCGTAAAAGATGAGGCTGATATTGCTTGGTATAGCAAAAAAATTACCGTTAAACCTGAATGGAAAGGTAAACGCGTATTTGTTACAATTGGAGCCTCTGATTGGAAAACAACTGTTTGGCTCGATGGTAAAGAATTAGGTAGCCATGAAGGTGGTTATACACCATTTTCATTTGAGTTGACCAATATCAAATATGGTTCACCACAAAATTTGGTAATCAGAGTAGATGATAAACGCCGTGAATTTACACTTTATGGTAAACAAGGCTATGGAAATGCTCGTGGATTATGGCAAACGATTTACGTGGAGGCTCGTGGACAGAATTTCGTTGATGCTCTACATTTTACCCCTGATATTGATAAAAAACAGGTAAAAGTAACAGCCTATTTGCCGACTTCACCCGTAAAAGACCTTGACGTAGAATTAACTATTGGGGCTGGAAATCAGAAAGTGGTAGTACATGAAGTATTTCCGAAAGGTAAAACTGAGTATTCGTTTGTTGTACCGATGCCAGCCGCTCGTTTATGGACACTTGAAGACCCATATCTTTATGATGCCAGCTTAAAATTAGGTGATGATGTAGTGAAATCTTACTTTGGAATGCGTAAGATTTCAACAGTAAACTTACCCAATACGAATTACAAGTATATTGCCCTCAACGATAAACCAGTGTATATGCAATTGGCTCTCGACCAATCATATCATCCAACAGGTTTTTATACTTTCCCAACAGATGAGTTTATGAAAAATGAAATCCTTTTGGCTCGCAATATTGGCCTAAATGGAATTCGTACGCACATCAAAGTTGATGTTCCTCGTAAGCTATATTGGGCTGATAAATTGGGTGTTTTGGTGATGTCTGATTTGCCAAATTTCTGGGGCGAACCTGATAAAAATGCACAAAAAGAGTCGGAATTTACACTTCGTGAAATGATTAAGCGTGATTATAATCACCCTGCAATTTTCTCATGGATTACTTTCAATGAAACTTGGGGTTTGAGAACCAAGCAAGAAATTAATGGCAAAAAGCAAAATATTTACCTTCCTGAAACACAAAAATGGGTAGCCTCTGTTTATCGTTTAGCTAAATCATTGGATGCTACTCGTCTGGTAGAAGATAATTCGATTTGCTGTGGGGCTGGTCATACAGAAACCGATATTAATTCATGGCATGAATATTTACCGGGTTCTGGCTGGGAAAAACACTTAAAGACAATTGACGAGAATACATACGTAGGTAGCCAATTTCATTATGAGAAAGGCTACTTACAAACCGATGTGCCAAACATCAATTCTGAATGTGGCAATGTTTGGGGCTATGAAGGTAGTACTGGAGATGTTGATTGGAGTTGGGATTATCACCGAATGATTAATACTTTCAGAAAATATCCTAAAATTGCAGGTTGGCTTTATACTGAGCACCATGATGTAATCAACGAATGGAATGGCTATTATCGCTTCGACCGCTCTGAAAAAGAAACAGGTGTTGGCGAATTAGTAGATGGAATGGGTATTAAAGATTTTCATGCAGATATTTATCTTTCTACAGGAAATGAAATTAGCCGTAGTGTGAAGCCCAAAGAGGAGGTAACCGTTCCTTTGTATATGTCGGTCATGACTGATAAAAACTTAGGAAACAGCCTAAACTTGAAAGTAAGCCTTTACGGTTATGATGCTCTTGGACAAAAGAAAACTTGGGGAAGTTTTAGTAAGACAGTGCCTTATGCCCCTTGGTTACAAAAAGAAATTGAATCACTGAAACTTACTATGCCTGATGAAAAATCGGTGGTAATTGCTGCTTTGGTTTTAGAAGATAATGCAGGAAATGTTGTACACCGTAATTTTACCACTTTCATAGTAGAAGGAAGTACACCAACCGAAATGACTTTATTGAACGGTAAAAAAGCCAAATTGGTGAGTATCGAACCTAAAAACTTCAGCAATGCTCAGTGGAGCAAAAAACAATGGAATGTTTTAGATGGTCTGAAAGTAAATGGAGCAGGAAGTGGATTTTTTGAGTACAAAATCAAAGTTCCAACTGATGCGAAATTCGAAAGTGCTTCATTTGTTGCTGAAGTTGCTTCGAAGCAACAATTTGCAAAAGATATGGATAAAAAATTGGCAGGAAATGAAGATTATATGTTGGGGGCTATCGCAGAGCCGAGTCAAAATAAAAATGCCTACCCGATGACCGATACTTCAAGATATCCAAGTGCAGTTTCGGTAAGTATCAATGGCGTTTTTGCTGGTAGATATGATCTGAGTAATGACCCTGCCGACCACCGTGGAATTCTTTCGTGGCATAATCAACCGCAAGACCGTAAATTATACGAAGCTGGTTCTTATGGATATCGCTTAGGGGTAAATATTCCACAAAAAGCACTTGAAGTTGCTCGTACAACGGGCGAATTTGTAGTTAGACTTGAAGTAGATGGAAGCTTACCTGGTGGTTTAGCTATTTATGGTGATAAGTTTGGTCGCTACCCAATGAATCCAACTATATTGTTGGTTGGTAATTAATATTTTGGAGAGATATCCAATCAAAAATAGGAGTTTGCTCTTGCAAACTCCTATTTTTGATTTTTACCCTCTTTCAAAAAAATCATTGATTATTTTTGGGAGTAGGGGCTGGGTTAATGATTACATCCACCGGACGGCGAGGGCTTGCTACCGATGGAGATTGTTGTGTGCCTGCATTTGCTGGTTGTTGCTGCATTTCCACCAATGTTGGTTGTGGAGTTGTATTTGGTTCTTGTGGCACTTTCGTATCTTTAATGGCCGCTTCACATTGTTTAATAGCGGTCATTGATTCATTCATGAGTCCTTCTTTGGCTGCTTGATAATAAAATGACATGGCTCTTTTGAGCATATCGGCTGTAGCAGCTGGCGTACGCTGACGCATGGCCAAACGTTGTAATTCTGCTCCTTGTGCCAAAGTAATGTGTGCAATTTGCCCACGATTAGGGTCATCTGGGTTTATAGCTACCAATTTTAATAGATTTTCTTTGGCAGGTTGGTATTTTTGTAGAGCAAAATAATCTTTGAATTTTTGAGTTAAATATAAGGCATGGGAGCTATTTTTAATCTGGTCAGTAATCTGACTTGAGGCCTCAAATTCTGGTAGTTGGGCACATTCACGATACTTAAAGAAAGCATCCCAATAACGCCCTGTCTTGAAATATGTATCTGCCTCATCGAGCATGTATGCACGCGATATTTGGGCATTACTTCCTAATGGAAGTAAAATAATCCAAGAGTTCAGTGTAATAAACCGAAGCAGTTTCATAACTTTATATTAGATTTTAGCCAATAAATTAACAATAAATTGAACGTAAAGGTTTAAATCTCAATAGGTTATATAGTTTTTAGTTTTGTGCTTCAATGCACCAAATATAACGCATTTTCATACAAAATTATTGAATACTTGAGATTAAATACAATTAAATTTTGCAAAAAATTACAGCTTACATAAAGGATTTTATTACTCGCAATACTGATTTAGACTTGATTGTGAATCCAAATGATTTTCCTGATACTCCGTATGATTTTATTTTTATACCACAACAGAAACTAGTCATTCATTGTATTTCAATCGGAATTGAGTTGGGCAGTACTTATTTCTTTCAAGAACTGAGTCATATCTTTACACCAAAGAATCTGAAAGTAATTCATCTTTGGGAAGATATTTGGTACTCCAAACAGCCAATTGTAGAGTCAAGACTTCGAGCTTTGCTCGGAAAAAGTGATACCATTCCAGCTCGTCTCACAAAGGTAAGTCGGATAGAAAAGCCCGTACTTGATAAATTCCTTGAGGATAATCATTTGCAAGGTAAAACCAATGCTAAACTTAAATATGGCTTATGGCTTCCAAAGCAGTATTTTAGGGTGCTTCATGATGAAAGTTTTAGATTAGAAACATCAGAGAAAGAAAGTCTTTTAGTGGCAGTGGCTTCTTTTAGTAATGCCAAAAAAATTGTGCGAGATGGACAAGTATTTCGCTCTTATGAAATGATACGTTTTGCTAATTATAAAGGCTTAACGGTGGTAGGAGGACTCAATAAATTGCTTAAAAAGTTTATAGAAGAAAACTCTCCCGATGATATTATGACTTACGCCGATGCCGATTGGTCGGATGGCTCGAATTATGAAAAATTAGGTTTTGAGCGAATTACTCAAACGCCACCGATTGCTTTTTGGGTTGATAAAGAAACTTTTACAAGAAAATATATTGAAGATACTATCGGAAAAGCAAATGTGTATAATGCTGGAAACTGGAAGTTTTTGATGAAGTTGAAAAATGCTTGAAACAATAGATAATAAATCATTGGTAGTAATTCTGGGGCCAACGGCTTCGGGAAAAACTAAGTTGGCGGTGAATTTGGCCGCGAAAATTGGTGGAGAAATCATCAGTGCTGATAGTAGGCAAGTGTATAAAGGAATGAATATTGGTACTGGAAAGGATTTTCAGGATTATTTGCCTGTATTTAAGCAAAATTCGGCGTGGCCAGCAGGAATTGAAGGTTTATATTTGGTGGATAATATCGAAGCAGGCGATAGTTATAATGTGGCATTTTTTCAGCGAGATTTCCAAAAAGCTTTTCAAGAAATCATTTCAAGAGGTAAAACACCAATTCTGTGTGGCGGAACGGGTATGTATATCGAAGCAGTATTACGCGATTATGAAGACACACAAGTGCCTATTGATGAGGAGTTTAGAGTGTTTCTAATAACCAAAACTGATGAAGAACTAACTTTAATATTTAAAGAAAAATATGCTTCGTTTTGTCATAATTCCGATATTTCTACTCGAAAAAGGCTCATTCGAGCCATTGAGATTGGAAAGTGGAGGGCAAAGAATGGCAAAGGCGGTGAAAGGATATTAAACGCCATTGCTAATTATAAGATTCTTGTTTTTGGCATTGATATTCCAACTGAAATTCGGCGAGAACGAATCACAACACGATTAAAGATTCGCTTGAATGAAGGAATGATTGACGAAGTGCGAGGCTTGCTTGAAAGTGGAATTTCCGCTGAAAAACTTATTTTTTATGGTTTGGAATATAAGTTTATTACAGAGTATTTGTTGGGAGAATTAGCTTATGATGAAATGGTAAAGCGACTCGAAATAGCCATTCATCAATTTGCTAAACGCCAAATGACTTTTTTTAGAAGTATGGAGCGTAAAGGGATTAAAATCAATTGGTTAGATGGCATGAAACCACTTGAAGAAATGACCGAACAATTACTCGGAATACTCAGAAATTAATATAGCAAAGACAATACACATTTTCTATTATTCATTTTTAATTTTCCATTCAATAATATGCGTACGGTAGCCATTTTTATTTTTGATGATGTAGAGGTTTTAGATTTTACTGGCCCTTTCGAGATTTTCGGTGTTGCTGGCAAGCAAAATGGCCAAAAAGGCTATTTTAATGTATTTACTGTTGCAGAAAAAAGCACAATTTCTGCTCGAAATAATTTAGTTATTACTCCTACCTATACCTTCGAAAACTGCCCGATACCCGATATTTTACTCATTCCGGGCGGTGGAGGCTTTAGACCTGATGGAACACCCTTTGGTTCGCGTAAAGAAATGAATAATCAACGCTTATTAGATTGGGTGAAAGCCATGAATGAAAAAGTAGAATTATTATTATCAGTTTGTACAGGCTCCTTAATTTTAGCTAAAGCTGGTTTATTGGAGGGGCTATCAGGCACAACCCACTACAAAGCAGTTGAGCAGATGAAAGAAGTTGCTCCAAATACCCAATTGTTTCCGCAAGAGCGTTGGGTAGATAATGGTCGAATAATATTGTCGGCTGGTGTTTCTGCTGGTATTGATATGTCGCTTTACGTGGTTTCGAAATTATACGGGCAATCGGCTGCTAGTGATACCGCTACCTATATTCAGTATGATTATTGGAAATAACCGTAACGATATTTCTTCACAAGAAAAATACAACTGATTTTAAGCGGAAACTTAAATGTTGTAATTGAGATTATTGTTTAAATACGTTGTTATTTTTGGAAAATATTTCACTTTATCAAAAAAATAACATTATTTTAGCATAAAGTCTCATTGTAATTTTGAGGCGATATATTCCTGTACGCCTGCGTAATTTGTGGCACTAAACCACTCAAACGAATCTTGATTTTTAAACCATGTCATTTGACGTTTGGCGTATCTTCTCGAATTTCTTTTTAGAAGTTCTACCATCGTTTGGTAATCATATTGATTATCAAGGTATTCAAAAACTTCTTTATAGCCTACTGTTTGTAGTGCATTGTGGTGGCGATAATCAATCAAGGCTTTCACCTCTTCCATCAAACCATTTTTCAACATTAAATCCATCCGAAGGTTTATTCGCTCATAAAGCTCTTCTCTTGGACGCTCGATTCCGATTTTTATTATATTAAAATTTCTTTCAATAGGATGTTTCTTATGAAATGACGAAAAAGGTCGACTGGTACTCAAACAAACCTCTAAAGCACGCACAACCCTTTGTGAATTTTGGAGGTCGGCGGTGACACAATATTCGGGGTCGAGTTTGCGAAGTTCATCAGCCATTTTTTCTAACTCACCATTTTCTAAACGCTGCATCAATGCTTCACGCAAAGCCAAGGGAGCTTCGGGCATTTCATCGAGACCATCCGTAATAGCTTTTACAAAAAGCCCCGAACCACCTGTCATGATAGCAACTTTTTTTCGCTTGAAAATATCATTTTGGAGTAAATGAATGGCGTCTCTTTCAAAGTCTCCAGCACTATAATATTGGTTAATATGATGCGAATCAATGAAATGATGCACCACTCCAGCCATTTCTTGAAGCGTTGGTTTGGCAGTGCCGATACTTAATTCTTTATAAAATTGGCGTGAGTCACACGAAATTATTTCAGTATCAAGAGCTTGAGCCAGCTTGACACACAAATCAGTTTTGCCCACAGCCGTTGGGCCAACGATAATGATTAAGTTACTTTTTATACAAGATTCAGTCAAATTTTTAGAAATAGACATTCAAAAATAAAGGATAATTTAAAATGAATAATTGTGCCCCAAAATATACGCTACTGAATGGATTTCACTCCAATTATTCAAATGAATACTTTCTAAATAATAAAAAATGAAGCATTTCATAAAATTAGCCCTAAATTTATTCACTCATTTGCTCATTCACTAATTCATCATTGAAATTCTATGGAATTTTTGCTTTTTCTTGTGGCGATTGCCATCGGTGGAATTGCCGCTTGGCAGGTTTTTAATTGGATGTACGGCAAAAAACTACGTGATAATAAAGATGAATTACGTAAAGAATCAACACTTTTATTGGAGCGAATTGAGAAAGTATTTAAAGTGGTGATGGCCGAAGGGTATTTCACTGAAATATATGACCATAGCAGCAAAAAGGAGTTAATGGGATTTTTTAAAGTCAATAAAAAGGCTTTGGTGGTGGCACGTGCAAAAGTATCGGTTGGCTTTGATTTTGGAAAGATGAAAGTGAGAAGAGATGAGAATAGTAGAAAGTTATTGGTGGAGCAATTTCCAGAAGCAGAAATTTTATCAATAGATACTGATTATAAATTTTATGACATTGACCAAGGTTGGCTACATAAATTTAATCATGAAGATTATACGAATATATTAAATGAAGCTAAAAAATTGATGCAAGAAAAAGCACTAACGAGCGATTTACCAAAAGTTGCCAATCGACAAATTGGGTTGATGATGAATCAGTTAGCTGCATCGATGAATTGGGAATTAGAATTTAAGCAATTACCAAATTCTGAGCAAAAAACACTTGCTGAATTGACAGATTTTCAAGAAGAATCGTAAGGGCGTATACGATACGCCCTTGCAAAAGCCTATTTCTTCAATAATTTGAATAATAATTCAGGTTCATTAGTAGTGATAAACTCAAATTTTTGAGCAAGTAAATTTTTCATTTCTGCTTCATCATTTACTGTCCAAGCATTTAAAATGAGCTTATTTTTCAGAGCAGCCTCCGCCCAAGTTGGATTTTTCTTGTAAACCGAAAAATGGTAATCAATTCCATCTATTTTATCAGCTAAAATTTGCTCAGGCGATTTATCTCCGTTTAAATGCTGCGTGCTAGCATCGGGTTTTACTTCTTCAATTCGCTTCAAAATATCATAATCAAAACTGATATACACTGTTATTGCTTCAGCATTTAGGTCTTTCACAAGTTTCAAAACCTTATCAGCAATCAATTTTCCTCGCTCTTTACTTGCCGAAGGTTTGATTTCACAGACAAGTCTTGTGGTTTTGTTGTTTTCCTTTCCTACCAAAATATATTCCCTCAAAGTTGGTAGTTTTTCTCCATTTGAAAGGGGTACTTTGGCCAGTTCGGCATAAGTTGTTTTTTCGATGTCGAGTTGATTATAATGTGGGTCATGGTTGATAATGAGAGAATCATCGAGGGTCATTCTTACATCAAATTCGGAGCCTGTACAACCTAATCGGATAGCCTCTTTGAGTGATGCAATAGAATTTTCGGGTAGGTTTTGAGTTTTCCATGCACCACGGTGGGCAACCACTGGATTATTGGCAAACTTGAAACTTGATGCACTGTTTTTTGAAACTTTACAAGCATTTAGAGCAATAATTGATGATAGTAAAAGAATACTTTTTTTCATGTCGTGATTTTTTTGATAAAAGTACAAAATGTCAGAAAAAAGTAGAGGTTTTGAAACAAAAGATAATAATTAACCTTTCAGCCACATCGGATTACTCGCTAATATTTTGGCATAAACCTCACAATTTTCGTCATGTGCATGTGGTAAATAACCAATGCTCATTAAGAATTCGTTGACAATTTCACCTCCTGTAAACCTAAATGTTTTTTTGAAAAGCTTTATCCATTCAGTTTTTGTTTTTGGATGATGCGAAGCCAACCAATTTCCAAACGAACCGTGTTCTTTTTGTAGAATCAGAATTGTTTTAGCATTTTCGATAGCCGCATTGATTTTGAGTCGATTTCTGATAATCCCTGCATCTGCTAAAAGGCGTTCTCGGTCGTCATCGGTGTAATTTGCTACTCTCTGTATATCAAAATTATGATAAGCTTCACGAAAGGATTGTTCTTTTCGTAAGATTGTTTCCCAGCTAAGTCCAGCTTGATTAATTTCGAAGATGAGGCGACAAAAAAGTTCATTATCATCATGAATCGGGAAGCCGTATTGTTGGTCATGATAGGCTTTGTGAAGAGCCTTTCTTTCATCCGACATCGTTTTGATAGCTGTGCAGTAAGACATTTTGGTTGAAGAGGTTTTTATAAAATATAGAATGAACCATCTCAATTTTTGAAATAAAAAACGCCCTTTTGGGGCTAAATATGGGTACCAGATGCTTGTTAGAAAGGTTAGTTTTGAAAAAATGAGTTCCATAGGAAAGAACCATTTAACTACATTGGCCGTTCCTATGGAACTCAAAATTAAAACACACTATTTTATCGTACGAGCGTCTCTACCTATATTTGACCCTTTACAGGCTTTTTTTAATTTGAGACAAATAGGTTTTTAGAAACTTAAAAAGTAGCTCCGAGGGGAATCGAAGTTGTCCGCAACTCCGACCCTATCTAAATTTCAGGAAACTTAAAAAGTAGCTCCGAGGGGAATCGAAGTTGTCCGCAACTCCGACCCTATCTAAAGTTTAGGAAACTTTAAATTAGCTCCGAGTTGCATCGAAGTTATCCGCAACTCCGACCCTATCTAAATTTCAGGAAACTTAAAAAGTAGCTCCGAGGGGAATCGAACCCCTATCTAAAGTTTAGGAAACTTCTATTCTATCCGTTGAACTACAGAGCCATTTATATTAAAGGAGCGAAAAATCTTTCACTCCTTTATTACTGCAACAAATTTATAAAGAATTTTGTTTTCGATGCATTATTCTACACCAATTTCATCAACAAATAACCAAGCAGGGTTTCCTTTTCCGGGATGATTGGCAGGAAGTAGGCCATAATTCTGAGCCACAACTCTAATGAAGCGTCCTTTTTTACCTTCTGCTCCAATGCTCAATTGTTGAACTACCTTTTGCTCTCCATCTAAATTACCTAAAGGCATCTTTTGGACACTCGTAAATTTCTTTCCATCTTCTGAAACCAAAACTTCTACATCACGCGGAAGCATAATCCATGAAGAACTTGCTCTCAAAAAGGCAAACGAGACTTTTTGAACTGCCATCACTTGCCCTAAATCAATTGTTACATCAAGGTTTTTCCCTTCAAAACCTACCCAAGTATCAAAATTATTAGCTTCGCCTTTTACACCATTAGTGAGTCCGTAAGTTTCACCTCCAGTATAACTTTTGGGTTGATTCACCAAAGTATATTTTCTGCCAGTTGATTTATTTATGTAATAATACTTACTAATTTCTTTACCCAATTTTTCACCTTTAGCTGAGAAAGTTAAAGCTCTAATGTTGGCATCTTGGGTTACCACAACACCTGTTGAGGGCTGATATAAAAGCGAACTCGCCGTAGGTTCAGTACCATCAATGGTATATCTGATTTGTGTGTCTTTGTCGGCATTTTGAAGTTTCAAGGCTACTTGACTTTTTGCATTTACCGATGATGTTATTTTTACATCATAATAGGCAGTTGAGTAATTAACCGCTAAATATTTCAAACGTTCGAGATGCGTTATCAGGCGATTAGTGAAATCAGTATAATTTTTAGCCGACGTCTGGCTCCAGCCAACTTCGGCTAATGCTGTTGCTCTCGGAAAAACCATATATTCTGCGTGGCTTGGTGTAGCAATATATTCCGTCCAAACATTTCCTTGTACCCCTAAAATATGTTTTGCTTGTTCGGGAGTGATACCTTCAGGAATTGGGTTATAAGCATACACTTTTTCAAGAGGCAAATAACCACCAATAGCCACTGGCTCAGAAGATGGGTCTGACTGATAAGCATCTAAATAACAATGGCTACCTGGAGTCATGATGGCATCGTGGTTTTGTTTAACAGCCTCGATGCCTCCTTCAATACCACGCCACGACATAATGGTTGCGTTAGGTGAAATACCTCCTTCTAAGATTTCATCCCAGCCAATCATCTTTTTGCCTTTTGAGGTCAAGAATTTATCAATACGCTTAATGAAATAACTTTGTAATTCATGCTCATCTTTTAGACCTTCTTTTTTCATTAAATCTTGGCAAAACGGACTGTTTTTCCAAGAAACTTTTGGACACTCATCGCCACCAATGTGTACGTATGTGCTTGGAAATAAGCCAATTACTTCGGTTAGTACATTTTCTAAAAATGTAAAAGTTTGTTCAGTTGGACAAAATACATCATCATAAACACCCCATTTAACCCCGACTTCATACGGGCCTTTCGAACAACCCAATTCTGGATACGATGCCAATGCTGCTAATGCGTGGCCGGGCATTTCTATTTCTGGAATTACATTTACAAATTTCTTTTCAGCATATTTTACTACCTCCTTGATTTGCTCTTGTGTGTAGTAGCCACCGTAAGGTTTGCCATCGAATCGTTGGTCTGAGTAATGTCCTTCCATTGATTCTTTGCGTTTTGACCCAATTTCGGTCAGTTTTGGATATTTTTTTATCTCAATTCTCCAGCCTTGGTCATCGGTTAAGTGCCAATGAAAAGTGTTCATTTTATGTAAGGCTAGTAAATCAATGTATTTCTTTACAAAAGAAACAGGAAAGAAATGACGACCTACATCGAGCATCAAACCACGGTACTGAAATTGTGGATGGTCATAGATTGTGCAGTTCGGCACCTGCCATTGGATATTTTGAACGGGCGAACTACTGTAAATTTGAGTCGGTAATAGTTGTAAAAGGCTTTGAAGTGCGTAAAATTCGCCTTTGGCCGTTGCTCCTGTGAGAATAATGCCGTTATCTTCTACTTTCAGTGTATAATCTTCTTGTAATAACGTTTTATCACCAACTTTGCTTGTTAGCGGCATGAAAACAATAGCTTTACTAGACGGATTTCCCTCAAATTCTTCGATATTGAGTGCAAATCCCGCAGTAATTTGGAAGCGTTCGGCCAAAAGTTCAGCTAATGGTCTTAAATCTGAGTTATTTTTAGGAATCAGAATTTTGGTTTGGGCATTTACAATAAAAGAACCATTGGCTGTGGTCAGTTGAGTAGGTTTGGGAATAATAGCATATTTGTTTTGTGCAAAGCTACCAAAGGCATACGCCACAAGGCATAGTAAGCCGAAAATTTTCTTCATGATAAATATGGAGAGGTTATTGAATTTTTTAGGAAAACGAAATACGGCTTTTCATGGTATAATTGCAAACAAAAATTTATTTTTTTATTTTTGTTGATAATGATAAATTATTTTAATAATTATTTATTAAGTTATGAATGAAAAATACCACAGCAAGGTGGGCTATTATTTTGAAACATTAATTTTGAAAAATCCCTCAAATTCATTGTATTTTGTATTATATAACATAAATAATGGCAACCTATATTGCAGATGAAATTTCAATCAATCCAGAAATTTTGGTGGTTAAGTCTATTAACAGGGGTATGAGGATAACGGTACAGACTGTTCTTGAGTTTTTATATGCTGGAACAAGCAAGGAAGAAATTTTAAAACAATATCTGATGCTATAAACAGAAGATATTGATGCCTGAATGCAGTTGGCTATAAAACTGATGGAAAACAAGTATATTATCAAGGAAATAAAAGAAGTAGCATGATTGAAACAGAGTATTTGATTGACGAAAATTTTCAATATTGTTTTTCTATATGGAAAGACAATAACCAATTTGACATACAGTATGATGCTCCTGATGAGAATATTTGAGAATATGGCAAGGTAAATAATTTATCCATTATTACTAATAGATGCAGACTTCTCCAACAGAATACTTCTTTCTTCTCCTCCCCTTAAAGTGATTCCTATTCATGTTGGAAACATTAGTATGAGAGTTTTTTTGTTTTTATTAATCAAATTTGTGCAGATGTAATAGTTACCTTTCATCCTAAAAGACAACACAACCAACAAAAAATAAACGGGAAAACGGATATTCAAAAAGCCAATGCTTCGCAAGATTAAAAGGGCTACAAAGCCAAGCATTTAACAATACAATTTGCAGAACATTAAATTTTACCCAGCTATACTCAAGCCCCCCGACTACTTGACAAGTTTGCAGACTGTTGTTGATAAGATATTTAAAGTTTATTGCGACTAAATCAAAAGACTTCTTATATTTGACAATTATTGTCAAGTTAATATTTTCAAATTGAAAACGACCGGAGAAATAATCAGAGAGAAAAGAGAGAAAAAAGGGTTGCTATTGCGACACCTTTCTGCTCAACTCGACATTGACACAGCTATACTCAGTAAAATTGAACGTGGCGAGAGAAAAGCCACACGAGAACAAATTACTAAGTTGGCTGACATACTTGAACTCGACAAAGAATCATTGCTTATTCAATATTTGAGTGAGAAAATTCTTTACGAAATTCAAGACGAAGATTTGGGAATTCAAGCACTCAAAGTTGCTGAAAAAACAATTAAATACGGAGGAACTAAAAACAAATAAAATGGCAGAATTACTATCAATAAAAGAAGCAAGCCAGTGGGCGACAGAATATTTGGACAAAAATGTTACTACTTCTAACATTTCCTATCTTATCCAATACGGCAGGATAAAAAAAATAGGTGACAATGGTTCTACACAAGTAATCAAAGAAGAACTAATTGAATACTATAAAGAGCAAAAAAAATCGAGACAAGAAGAATGGAAAGAACAGCTTGGTGAAGATTTGAACTGGGCTTTATCATTTGAACAATACAAGGAAGCCGAGACTACAAAACACGTTCACAGACTTCATCCATACAAAGGAAAATTTATTCCGCAGTTAGTTGAATATTTTCTTGACAACCACACCGACAGATTCAAGAAGGAAGTTTATTTCAAGCCCGGAGACATTGTTTATGACCCATTTTCAGGAAGTGGAACGACTATGGTTCAAGCTTGTGAGTTAGGAATACATGCAGTTGGAAATGATGTTTCTGCATTTAATGCCATGATTGGTAATTGTAAGTTAACGAAATATAACCTTGTTGATGTTCAAACTGAAATAGACAGAATTTCTAAAGCATTAAAATCATTTTTAGCAGACCATAAAACGCTTGAATTTGAAGACAGGCTTTTAAAAGAGTTGTATGTTTTCAACAACAAGTATTTTCCAGTACCGGAATACAAATACAAAGTAAAACGCAAAGAGATTGACGAGAAGACTTATGGCCAAGAAAAGGAGCAAGAATTTTTGCCAACATTCAATAAACTCGTAAAAGAATATAAAATAAAATTACGACAAGACAAAGAAGATTCATTCCTTGACAAATGGTATACGCAACACATCCGTGATGAAATTCAATTTGTGTTTGATGAAATCCAAAACATTAAAAATTCCGACACCAAAAAAATCGTCAGCGTTATTCTAAGTCGCACTATTAGAAGTTGCAGAGCAACCACTCATGCAGACTTAGCAACATTGCTTGAACCAATTACGGCAACTTATTACTGTGGTAAACATGGAAAAATGTGTAAGCCATTATTTTCTATTCTAAAATGGTGGGAAACATATTCTAAGGACACTGTAAAAAGATTGACTCAGTATGACAAGCTTAGAAAAGATGCATTTCACACTTGCTTAACAGGTGACAGCAGAAACATTGACATCGTAGAAGGTCTTAAAAAACTCAATCCTGATTTTGCCAAACTTGTTGAAAAACAAAAAATTAAGGGTATATTTTCATCGCCACCTTATGTTGGTTTAATTGACTACCACGAGCAGCATGCATATGCTTACGATTTGTTTGGCTTCGAAAGAAAAGACGAATTAGAAATCGGGCCACTTTTCAAAGGACAAGGACGAGAAGCGAAACAAAGCTACATTCAAGGGCTTAGTGATGTGTTGAATAACGCCAAAAAATATCTCGTTGACGATTATGATATTTTCCTCGTAGCAAACGACAAATACAATATGTATCCGACAATTGCAGAAAATGCAGGAATGCAAATAGTTAATCAATATAAACGACCAGTATTAAACCGAACTGAAAAAGATAATTATGCGATTGCAGCTTAGAAATATTTGGGCGTTCCCCTTCGGGTCGGGCTTTCCGTTCCAATCTTTTTGTTCGTTCCTCACAAAAAGGATTTCCACTTCAATCCCTAACGCAAATTCAAAACACATATAATTATGGCAACAGATAACGAAATTTTATTTACAATAACAAAAGAAGACCTTCAAGAAGAAGCAATTCATTACTTAGGCAGAGAAATGGATGAAGAAGAATATGCGAAAGCGAAAAAACTACTTGAATTCGGTGTTGGAGAAAATTTAAGACACACTTATTGGGGAATTTTCTTTGAACTAATGGATAAAAAACAATAATGGATAGAAAAATATCACCATCAGATTTATTGGCAAAGTCATTTTTGGAAATGGCAAAACAGTTCAATGCAAATGTTGAATTGATTAAAGTGTTGAAGTCAAGAACTTATAAGATTGGAGAAGCTAATGTTTTAGTAAGAGCTTCATCAGATGGAAATAGAAGATATTTTTTTGGGATTAATTATATCACAGTTGAGGAAATAGCCAATCTTGAAAATCCCTTCATTGCATTTATTTGTGGTTCTGTTGAACGAACAATTATTATTCCTGCAAAACTACTTTTCAAGCATCTTCACCAAATTAGTCACGATAGAAACGGAGAGTATAAAATCAATATTGACCAAGACCTAAACATTGTTTTATCAGGAAGAGGCAATAGACTTGAGTGCAAAACATTTATCAATAATTGGAATTTACTTTTATCACCACCAATATTTGAAGAGAACGAAAAGCCGAAAACTGTTGAAGAAAGCTTACATTCAGTATTGCAGGGGCGTTTGTTGGAAATAGGAAATATCAGAGGTTTTCAAACATTTTGTCCTGATAAATCAAAAAAGTTTAACGACAGAAAACTTGATGAAATTGCAACACTTAAAACTTGTCCAGAACTTCAATTCTCTGACTATGATTTATTAAGACAAATTGATGTGATTTGGTTTAAACCTAGAGGTAACAATTTTATTCCTGAATATGCTTTTGAAGTAGAACTTTCAACAGGAGTTTGGAGTGGAGTGGGTAGAATGGCAACATTAATGGACTACTCAAATGTTGGCTTGTATGTAATAGCAAATGACTCAAAGAAATATTCTCAAGTCATTAATTCATTTACAGAATATCAGAATAGATATAAATTCATTGCAAATGATTTAGTTGGTGAATTATATTCTGCTGAATTAAATTTAAAACAATTGAGAATTGATATTGGGCTATAACTCAACAACAAATTCAACAAGTAGAAACAGTTTTACGAAACAGTTTAAGACATAAATTCCAAAATTATAATCCTGAACCAGCAGTAATGCCCTTTCATACAAGGCTACTTGGTCAGGACAGAATGGCTTTGTTTTCATTTATACATTCATTAAACACAAATTTTGGGACAAGTATTTTTGAACCAGTTGCTAAAGCATTGGCATTATCAACATTTGCAAGTGCCGAATCACAGCAAACAGCAGGAAATCAAATTTCTTCAGAAGCTCACAGAGTAATCCAAAATATCATGGATGGACTTGCTGTTGCAACTTCGTCACCAAATAAGATTGAAGAGATAAATGCTATCAGAGTAGTTTGCCAAACCGGAGAAATGAAAACAGTGAAGCCAACCAAAGTTGATGTAAAGCTTGTTGGACATGACGGAACAATTTATTTATTCGACATCAAAACAGCTAAACCCAATGCAGGTGGCTTTAAAGAATTTAAAAGAACACTTTTAGAATGGGTGGCAACGACATTAGCAGCCAATCCAACGGCAAATGTTCAGACCATTATTGCAATTCCTTACAATCCTTACGAACCACAACCATACAACCGTTGGACAATGCGTGGTATGCTCGACTTAGACAATGAATTAAAAGTTGCAGCAGAGTTTTGGGACTTTCTTGGTGGACAAGGTGCATATACAGACCTACTTGACATTTTTGAAAGAATCGGTTTAGAGCTAAGACCAGAAATTGATGCATACTTTGCAAGATATAACAGACAATAGCCAACGCATTTGGTGTCACATTTGCAAAACCGCACAAGCCCAACGCTGAAGCCAAGTTTTGCAAAAGAGCCACCAAGCCAACGCACAAAGACACTGCAAGATGGACAGACAACAACACGACAGAAAAGAAGCACGAACTGTTAAAAGCGGTTTTGCAAAAAACGGGTTCAGTGGTTAATGGAACATTCTACCTCGCATAAAATTTTGTGATTTATTGACAGTTTAGTGCTCCTAAATCCGCTTCTTCGCAAAACTGCAAAATATTCATAGCAATACCCATAAATTGGTGAGACTGTATTTAAAGATAAGATTGAGGTCATAGAATGATAATTACCCTAACTACATCATATTCTTTTAAACCTTTAGGTTTTACGGTAGTTTTTTTAGCAAGGCATATTGATTATCTTTGCAGTTTAAAAAAAGAGGAACGAACGAATGGCTCAGAAGAATTATTTAGATACACTTAATGCACCACAACGAGAAGCAGTTACACATGCCGAAGGGCCATTGATGATTATTGCAGGGGCAGGTTCGGGTAAGACACGCGTGCTTACCTATCGTATTGCTTGGTTGATTGAGCAAGGGGTTGACCCTTTTAATATATTAGCACTTACCTTTACCAATAAAGCTGCTGGCGAAATGCGTCATCGTATTGAGTCGGTGATTGGAAGCGATGCCAAAAACCTTTGGATGGGAACTTTTCACTCGGTTTTTGCAAAAATTTTGCGTTTTGAGGGAAAAAGACTCGGATACACCTCAGATTTTACCATTTATGATACCGACGATACTAAGTCTTTGATGCGAAGTCTCATCAAAGAAATGGGTTTAGATGATAAAACTTATAAGCCAAACTACGTTTTAAATAGAATTTCAAGTGCAAAAAATGCCTTGGTTTCGTGGGAAGCTTATCTGAATAATCCGATTTACATTGAAGATGACAAGGCAGCCCGCATGCCCGAAATCGGACGTTTGTATAAAACTTACGTTTTACGTTGTTTTCAAGCAAATGCCATGGATTTCGATGATTTGCTCTATAATACCAATGTACTTTTCCGCGACCACCTTGATGTATTAAATAAGTACCAGCACAAATTTAAGCATGTGATGGTCGATGAGTTTCAGGATACCAACGTTTCTCAGTATCTAATTACTCGTAAGCTTTCTTCGGTCAATCAGAATATCTGTGTCGTGGGTGATGATGCCCAAAGTATCTACGCCTTTCGTGGGGCAAATATTCAAAATATCCTCAATTTCAAGGCCGACTATCCAGATTTGAAAGTAGTTAAGTTGGAGCAAAATTATCGTTCTACCCAAACCATTGTTAATGCTGCTAACTCAGTTATTGCCCGAAATAAAGAGCAACTAGAAAAGAATATTTTTTCAGAGAACGAAATCGGTAATAAAATTGAAGTAATTAAAGCCGCTTCTGATAACGAAGAAGGACGATTGATTGCTACCAGTATTTTTGAAGAAAAAAATACTCATAGCTTAAAAAATACCGATTTTGCTATTCTTTATCGTACGAATGCCCAATCGAGAGCATTTGAGGAAGCCTTACGAAAACTTAATATCAAGTACCGAATCATCGGTGGTTTATCATTCTATCAACGCAAAGAAATCAAAGACCTTTTGGCTTATTTGCGTTTTACGATTAATCAAAATGATGAAGAAGCTTTCAAACGTATCATAAATTTACCCAAACGTGGAATTGGCGATACAACGGTTGCAAAAATTGTAGTGACAGCGGCCGAGAATAATAAATCGGTTTGGGAAGTAGTTAGCAATATTAATCAATACGTAGCGGGCCGTGCTGCCCAAACAATTGATGATTTTGCTACGCTTATCAAAAGTTATGGAATAATGGTGGAGGAAGGCAAAGATGCTCATACAGTAGCAGCATACGTTGCCAAAACCTCGGGCTTATTAAAGGAACTTTACGATGATAAAACGGTTGAAGGTTTGGCTCGTTATGAAAATTTACAAGAATTACTTAACTCGATTAAGCAATTCGTTGATAATCCAGAGAACGAAGATACAAGTCTTAGTGCATTCCTACAGACAGTTACACTCATGACAACTGCCGACCAAGAAGACGAAGATGGAGATACAGATAGAGTTACGCTCATGACAATTCACGGTGCAAAAGGTTTGGAGTTTAAGAATGTGTATATTGTTGGGTTGGAAGAAAACTTGTTTCCTTCGCAAATGATGCTTTCAAAACGAAGCGATTTGGAAGAGGAACGCCGCTTATTCTACGTGGCTATTACGCGTGCTGAAAAGAAATTAACCCTTAGCTATGCAGAAAGCAGATATAACTATGGCCGTTTGAATTACTGTGAGCCAAGTCGATTCTTGGAAGAAATCGACCCTGTTTATTTACAGATTTCAAGAAGCAGAATTGTTTCTTACGGAAATCAAGAGTCTCGCAATGACCGAACTGAACCAGCCAAAATAGTACCATCAGGCTTTACAAAAAAAGAGAGTTTAATAGCTAATTTGAAGCAAGTTCAAAAGACCTCACCACCAGTAAACCACACGCCAACTGCCGATTTTGTGGCAAGTGATACTTCAAATCTTAAGACAGGAGATAAAGTTGAACACCCGAAGTTTGGTTTTGGAGTAGTGACTAAAATGGAAGTAAATGGCAATGATCGTAAAGCCACCATAAAGTTTAATACACAAGGCGATAAAACATTATTGTTGAGTTTTGCTAAACTTAGAATTGTGGAATCATAAGAACTGAATTTATTCAGTTGTATGCATTTAAAATATCCTTTGTTCCAATTATTCATCGAATTTATTCGATAATTACAAAAATTAAAATTAGGTAAGATATAAACTAAAAAAGACGCAAATCATATTTGCGTCTTTTTTAGTTTATAAAAACCTTGCTTTTAATTCTGGAGTAGGAATTCTACAGGCTTCAGTTTTTCCAAATATTTTGTATCTATTTCGAGCAATCAAATCATAAATCGGATTACGTAAAAATGATGGAATTACTTTAAAAACATAGCATAATTTCCATAAACCATCCATTCTTCGGGCAATCTCTAAAGCAGCATCAGATTTTTGAAAAACATTATCACCATCAATGGCAATTATGCTATCAAAATCTTGCGTTTTTAAAGAGAATTTTCTGAGAATTTCTTGCCCTACCTCCGATTGTAGTGCTGCAAATTTGAAAATTCCTTTACTATCCCTATCAATCACAAAATTGATAGAGGCATTACAGAAGTTACAAACACCATCAAATAGGATAGTCATTTTTTGCAAAATTTTCGGAGGAATGTTAGTAAATACTAACTTTACTTCATCGAAACCTCTTTCTTAGGTTCTTCTGCTTCTAACGTATTATTATTATATTTCGATGGACATTTCAATAAAATTTGGTCAGCTTTAAAGCATTTATTGGCTAAATCCATTTTGCCTACAACCACAACTTTTTCAGATTTATCTAAATCGGTTGGTTTTGGTTGGCTATACACTACTTTCGATTCATAATTAAGTGAATCAACCATTACAAACTCAAAATGATTAGGGTCAACAGATGGCTCATAAACCATACCTACAAAATTACCAGCAGCATCTTTTTTCAAAGTACCTACTACGTGCATGGTTTTAGTGCTCCCTTCTTTAGCCACTTGTTCGGCTTCACCAAAACTTACATAAGTGCTGGCATCGCCCACCGTTGAGATAATAATTGCGATAGCCACAGCAATGATTCCAAGAGCTATGATATGTGATTTTTTCATGTTTTAAATTGATGCATCAGTCGTCTTAAAGCAAACGAGTGATATTTATTTTACTAATAAACGTTGAGATTTGTTTCTCCCAGACTTTTGACTATTACAAGTTTTTTTCAATCTTGCTTATCTTTCTATCTAACAAAACTAAATAGGTAATAATTCCGATAAAAACAATTGTAATAACACCTACAACCACCCAAATCTTTCCTTCTGAACGCATTTTATCGGCCATCTCAATTTCTTGAGCAAAAAGATTAAAAGAGGTAAAAAGTAATACTAAAAACGAGAATATTTTTTTCATTATTATTGAATTTTAACAGATAAAACGAATATTTTTTGCCGCTTATTTCTAAAATAGAAATAAGTTTACTTTAGGATTTCAAACGCTCTATGATACGAATGCGAATGCGTAAACTTGAAATCCAAACGCCTAATAGTGTCCAACCGATAATGGCAGGGTAGAATACCATTCGCATGTGGTTATCCATATCATATTTACCAAAAGCAGGATTTCCACCATTGCCGGGGTGAAGAGAGTCTGTCAAGCGAGGTAAAATCCAAACTAATGGAAGAAAAGTAGCAAAAGCAAAGATATTATAAATGGCAGAAAGACGAGCTTTACGTTGCTCATCTTCAAACGAACTTCTGAGAATAAAATACGAGGCATAAATGAGTAAGCCTACTTCAACCGCAATAATTTTGGGGTCTTTCGGTAACCAATCTCCCCAAGTAAATTGTCCCCAAAGAGAGCCAGTCATAAAACCTAATATTCCGAAGAAAATAGCCACATTGGCAAATTCTACCGAATACTCATCATCTTCAACTCGTCCATTACGAAGGTATTTAATAGCAAACCACATTGAGGCAGTCATGAGGGTCATCATTCCGAACCAAAGTGGTACGTGAAAATAAACATTTCGAATGGTTTCGTTTAAAATTGGCTGGCGTGGTACAACGCCCGTTAGCCCTTGAATAAGTGTGTAAAGAAGAATTACCACACACAAAATTTTCCACCAAGCTTTTTTCATATCAATCATGCAGCTCCTATTACTTAAAAGGAGCTTGTTTTATCATTATAAACTGCGAAATTTTAACATAAAAATAAATTTCCTTTAATGGTTCGTGTTGAATTTAGAAACTAACTTCTCCATAAAAAAGGAAACAGTAAATAACTTATCGTAATCACAATGGCATCAATGGCCAAAAGTGTCAATATTTCATCATAACTTGTGCTCCAATTGAGTCCGTCCATCGCATTTTTTGATAGTCGAATAAGCATCAACAACATCGGTAAAATTATCGGAAAGCTCAAAACCGCCATCAAAGTAGAAGTATTTTCTGCTTTTGAAGCAATGCCAGCCACCATAGTTAGTGTTGATGAAAAGCCTATCGCCCCCAAAATAACCGCCGTCAGATACATCAGTAAATTATCTACAGGATTGCCCATGAATGCTGCATAAATAGCAAAACCAATCAATGAAAGCACTAGTAATAAGACTATATTATAGATAATTTTAGAAAGGATAATTCCCTGTGGACTAGCCAAAGTGTAGTAATATAGTTGGCGTCCGGCACGTTCTTGCGTAAAGCTTTTAGTGATAGAATTAACGGCCGTAAACAGTAAAATTATCCAAAAAAGTGTATTCCATGTAATTGGTTCTATGCCTTTTGCTTTCAAGGCAAAACTGGTATAGCAAACAAAAACCGTACTCACGATATAGAGAATCATGCCATTAAGGGCGTATCGTTGTCGCCATTCAAGTCTGATTTCTTTTTCTATAAGTGCTTTGAGTTCTTGCATAGTTTCGTAAAGCAACCGCGTCGGCGGTCCGATTTCTGAAATTGTTTTTTGCTCGCAAAGATACTACTCAAACAAATAGCATTTTTATGATTTTTATTCTTTTTCAGTAATTTTCTTTCTGCATTCGTTAGCATTCATCATACCCAAAGATTGTTGAATAGTGTTTCTGAGGATAGTTTTTGATGATACTTGTTAGTCTACATAAAATTTCGATGATGAAAATCATTTTTATTTTAGAACCAAAAAGCCTAATTTTACGTTTATTTGAAATCAGTCTAAATAAAGTAATGGTGCAAGCCGAAAAAACAGTTGCCGATTTAAAAGTAGGGGAGAAAGGAATTATCAATCATTTCAAAGATGATGCAATGTCGTTGAAGTTACTCGAAATGGGGTGTTTACCGGATACCGAGATAACGCTCGATTTTATTGCACCTTTGGGGTGTCCGGTAGGTATAACGGTAGCGGGGTACCATTTATCACTCAGAAAACGAGAAGCAGCTACCATTGTCATTAAATAAAATGGTGTGCGAGCATACTTAAATTTGGCTGGAAAATTAAAATAAAACCGTCCAAGTCGTTGGACTCTCGACTAAAATTAATTTTGTGAAAAATAAACAGGTTGTTGCATTACTCGGAAACCCCAATTCGGGGAAATCATCGCTATTTAACCAACTCACTGGGTTGCGTCAAAAAATTGGTAATTTTCCGGGTGTAACCGTCGATAAAAAAGTTGGTTTTTGCCGCCTAAGTGGTAGCATGGATGTTGAGATACTCGACCTTCCAGGTACGTATAGTATCTATCCAAATTCCCTCGATGAGCAGGTAGTGCTCGAAGTTTTAGCTAATCCTCAAAACCCTGATTATCCCGATTTAGCAGTAGTTGTAGCCGATGCCTCCAATCTAAAACGTAATATGCTTCTTTTTGAGCAAATCAGCGATTTAGGTGTACCTGCTATTTTAGCCCTTAATATGCTCGATGTGGCCGAAGAGTCGGGTATTTCTATCAATTCTGGTAAACTTTCAAAGATTTTAGGCATTCCAGTTGTAGAATTAAATGCCCGAGAGGGTATCGGAATTGAAGGTTTGAAACATACGATTTTTAATCAACTACAACACCGAAAGGCTCATATTAACCCAACTAATTACGATTCTAAAACTGAACAGGTATTTGAGGCAGTAAAAGAAAAATTTGGGATAGAAAATAAATATTTAGCTTTACAATATGCTGCTCAGGCACCTAAATTGATGTTTTTGGGAGAAAGTCAGCAAAGAGAATTAGAAGGTATTGTAAAGAAGTTGAAGTTCAATCCAGATAAGTTTCAATCTACCGAAACGATTGAGCGTTATCGTGATATTGGTGGAACCCTCACTGAAGTAATTATTGAAGAAGGTGTAAAAAAACAAACAATTACTGAGAAAATCGACCGAATTTTGCTTCATAAAATATGGGGCTATGTGATTTTCTTAGGTATTTTGTTCCTTATTTTTCAATCAGTTTTTACAATCGCTGAAACTCCAATGGATTGGATTGACCAAGGGGTGGCTATTGTTAATGACTTCCTGAAAACAAATCTCCCTGATAATCAATTAGTTAGTTTGCTCACTGATGGTTTGGTAGCAGGTATTGGTGGAGTTTTGATTTTTATCCCTCAAATTGCCTTTCTTTTTGCATTCATTTCGATTTTAGAAGAATCGGGTTATATGGCTCGTGTAGTTGTTTTGATGGATAAACTCATTCGTAAATTTGGTATGAGTGGAAAATCGGTTGTACCTCTTATTTCGAGTATGGCTTGTGCTGTACCCGCCATTATGTCGGCTCGTACGATTGGCTCATGGAAAGACCGCCTGATTACAATTATGGTTACTCCGCTTATGAGTTGTTCGGCACGTTTACCAATTTACACGATTCTTATTGCACTGGTTGTACCTACTACTAAGGTTTTAGGCTTTTTTAATATGCAAGGGGTTGCCTTGATGGGCTTATATTTATTAGGCTTTTTCTCGGCCTTAATCGCTGGATGGTTGATGAAGTTTATGCTAAAATCGAGCGAAAAAAGCTATTTTATCATGGAGCTACCAACCTACAAAAAGCCACGCTGGAAACAAGTAGGTTTTACAATTTTAGAAAAAGTAAAGACCTTTGTTTTTGAAGCTGGTAAAGTAATTGTTGCTATTTCGGTGGTGCTTTGGGTGTTGGCTTCTTATGGACCAAGTGATAAAATTCAAAAAGCAGAACAAGCAGTCATTGCCCAAAGTCAAGGACTTGAGCAAGATAAATTAGACTCAAAATTAGCTTCCGTTAGATTAGAAAATTCTTATGCGGGTCATTTTGGTAAGTTTATCGAGCCCGCCATTAAACCTTTAGGCTATGATTGGAAAATCGGTATAGCTCTAATTACTTCATTTGCCGCACGTGAAGTTTTCGTAGGTACTGTTTCAACCATTTACAGTATTGGGGCCGATGCCGAAAATGAAACAACTATCAAAGAACGATTAAGAAATGAAGTAAATGCCGAAACAGGTCAGCCCACTTTCTCAATCGCCACTTCTTTTTCTCTCTTGATTTTCTACGTATTTGCTATGATGTGTATGAGTACACTGGCCGTAGTATATCGTGAAACTAAGGGTTGGAAGTGGCCAATAATTCAATTGGTTTATATGTCAGTTTTGGCCTATACAGCAGCATTTGTAGTTTACCATTTTTTGAGTTAATTTTTTAGACAAGAGATTCGAGACAAAAGTCAAGAGAATTGAGAATATAGAGAACCGTTAGTATATAATTTTCTGTTTAGATTCGTGTAGCATTTATTTATTCAACATTCATTCTATCATTCAATAATAATTTTATGCTTGGCGTAACATCAGATAATAAATTGAAAAGATTAATTGTAGTAGGCGATAAGATTTTGGTGAAG
The DNA here is from genome assembly GCF_000263195.1 of Emticicia oligotrophica DSM 17448. Taxonomy (GTDB): domain Bacteria; phylum Bacteroidota; class Bacteroidia; order Cytophagales; family Spirosomataceae; genus Emticicia; species Emticicia oligotrophica. Next base: position 903,441 of record NC_018748.1, on the reverse strand, counting down.
CCTAAAAATCCATCAGATAAAACAAATTCGGGACTTTACTTACCCCCAACGGTTACCGAAAAAGAAGAAATTCAAAGTGGTTATGTAATTAAAGTAGGGCCAGGATACCCATTACCAGCCCCGACTGACGATGAACCTTGGAAAGAGACAGAAGAAAAAGTAAAGTATATGCCTTTACAAGCTCAAGAAGGTGATTTAGCCATTTATCTCCAACGCCACGCTATTGAAGTACAATACGAAGGCGAAAAATATGTAATTCTACCACAAGCCTCAGTTTTGATGTTGGAGAGGTTTGAAGATTTATAATTCACAAAAAAAAGCGATGGGTTCTCATCGCTTTTTTAGTTATCTGTTTCTAAATTCTTACTCTTCTAAGAAGTCTAAATCTTTATTATGCGTTTCTGGAATGCTCAAAGTAGAGTAAAAGCCTAAAACAAAGCATATAATCCCAACAATTGCTCCAGCAATAATGACACCTTGGTCTGGCTTAAAGAATTTATAAAGCGTTGTCATTAAAACTACTGTACCACGCACCATGTTTGGAACGGTTGTGGCAGCAGTGGCACGAAGGTTAGTTCCAAATTGTTCGGCACCTACTGTTACAAACATTGCCCAGTAGCCAGTTCCTAAGCCCAACCAACAACAAATGGCATAATACATGCTCGCACTTTTTACAGTTGGTGTAAATAATAATACCACTACACCAATTAATGCAAAAGCCATCATCACTGCAATTGCTTTTTTGCGAGAATGCATGGCCTGACTGATAAAACCACTGAAAAAGTCACCAACAGAAATACCAATATAAGCCCACATGATGGCTAAACCTGGGTCAACTTTTTCAGTAATTCCTAAGGCTTCCCCAAATTCATTACTTAAATAAGTGAGGATTCCGATACAAAACCATGTTGGAAGGCCAATACCAATACATTTCATGTAGATGACAAAGCGATTCCAGTTAGTAAAGAAAGAAAGGAAGTTACCTCTTTGAACGTGTTTCTTATTAGCTACTTCTTTGAAAATACCCGATTCGATGACACCTACACGAAGAAGAAGGAGTGCAACACCCAAACCACCACCAATGAAATAAGCAATTGTCCAGTCGCCTGAAAGTTTTACTGTAAAAGTGGCAACTACCGCACCTAAAAGACCAATACCCGCAACCAAAGAAGTTCCAATGGCACGTAGGTGTTTAGGTAAAACTTCGGATACAAGTGTAATACCGGCTCCTAATTCACCTGCAAGACCTATACCTGCAATGAAGCGTAACCATTTGTAAGCCTCAATCTTATCCATAAAACTAATGTGTGGAATTAAACCACAAGAAATATTAGCTAATGAATAAGTGATGATTGAACCAAAAAGTACTGAAAGACGACCTTTCTTATCGCCAAGTACCCCCCATAAAATTCCTCCTAATAAGAGGCCAATCATCTGAAAGTTAATGATATTGGTACCAATTGATGAAATTTCCTCCTTTGTGGTGAGTCCTAAACTTTCAAGGCTTTGAACCCTCACAATTCCGAATAGCTGGAGGTCATAAATATCTACAAAGTAGCCTAATGCTGCTACAATTACAGGTAAGCTAAAAAGGTGCTGAAACGTACTTTTTTCTTGATTCATAAATAGTTTTAGGTTTAGGTATAAGAAACGTATAACCCAATAATGGCTATGTGTTCTATTATAGTTCTTTTACTTTAATCTTACGCCATTTTACTTTAATACCGCCGCCACTATGAATTTGTAGGGCAATGCAACCATCTTTTGCACCTATTTTATCATCGTTGAGGGTAATCATTTGTGTACCATTTAAAAAAGTAGTTACTTGGTTACCTACTACTTTTACAGTCATTTTATTCCATTCTCCCATTTTTAGGGCTTTGTCTTTCTCTGGTTCTGGCTTTATTAACCAGCCACGTCCGTAAGACTCATATATGCCGCCAGTAGAGCTCCCTGGAGGAGCAACTTCTGCTTGCCAACCGGCAATTTTAGTACCCTCAATTGACGAGTGGAAGAAAACACCACTATTCCCATTGGCTTCTTGTTTAAACTCTAAAGTAAGTTCAAAATCCTTAAACTTCTTATCAGTTCCCAAGTAGCCATATTCTTTGTCTGGGCCACTTTCGCATACTAATAGACCATCTTCAACGTACCATTTTTCGGTACCATAGATTTTCCATCCTGTTAGGTCTTTTCCATTGAAAAGTGTTTGTTTTTTTCCTTTTTGTGCGAAACTCACTACTGAAAGTGATAACAAAATAAATAACGAAAGACTTGATTTAAGTTTCATGTCGTGTTAGTGTTGATAAGAGTTTGGTTATGGAAGAATATTTTTTTTACAAAGAAAAGCGAAAATCTTTATCTTGCATTGCTTAATTAAAAAAATGCTATGAAAAAAACTATTTTGTTAGCCCTTATATGTCATTTAACCTTTGCCCAGACAAAACTTACACAGATTACTTATGACGGATTCATTAGTAAAATCCCGATTAACCTAGTCCTTACTTTTGATGCTAATTTAGTTTATGGGACACTGTCATATAAGCGAGTAGGGCAACCGATAAAAGTTGTGGGTTCACTCGAAAAAGAAAACTTTACTTTACATGAGTTTGGCGATAAAGCCGAAATCACAGGTATGTATTTTGGTACTAAAAAAGGTGATGATATTAGTGGTAGGTGGTCGAACCCTGCAGGGAAAGAAATGAGTTTTAGTATGAAGAAAAATAATATCATTTCAATCGATAAGCCCGAAATAAAATCTGTAACTGGTTCTTATGCTTATAATTTTGGCAAAGATGGTGGCTCGGGAAATATGTATGTACAGCAAGTGGGCAAAGATAAAATAATCTTAGAAATTCAAGCTGTGAGGGGGGCTCCAAGCTATAATCAAGCAATTATTGAAAAAACGAGTTTAAAATTGTTTAAAAACGAAGCCATCTATGAAAATAAGGAATACGGCAAGTGTTTATTAAAAATATCGTTTTTTGATGGTGGAGCCAGTATCATATATTTAGATGAAGCTTATGAATGTGGTTTTGGAAATGCCGCAACTGTCGCTGGGAATTACGCTAAATTTGATAGTAGAGCACCAAAATTTGAACAGAATTGATTTAGAAATTAAATTTTAAGAAAGGTATCAGCATTGGTACATTTTGTTGATACCTTTCATACTCCTCGCCGAATACTTCTACTAGTTTTTTCTCTTCAAAGTATATTCCAATGAATAAATAAATCGTCAGTGCAATAGCATTCGATAAACTTCTCGTAGAGGCGTCGGTGATGACTGTTCCCCATATCAATACTAAAATGCCAAAGTAAATGGGATGACGCATATATTTCAATAAACCATCATTTTTGAACTCATTTTTAGCTTGTTTTTTATCGAAATCAAATCCACTAAATTCTCCTAAATCATAGCCTCTTAATGCCTTTAATATAAAAAATAGACCATAGAAACTCATAATTTGACCAATAATTATTTGAAAAAGGGATACTTGCCAAAGAGGATTTTTAGGAGCCGAATGGGCAATTATAAAAACAGGAATGAGTAAAATAATGGCTAAAAAATTATAGATTAATCTATAAAAACGAAAGTTTGTCCCCAATAATTTTGCTGCAAATTTTTTAAAATAATTACTTGCCATGATACTATGAATTGTTCCATAAAGAAGCCAAGCAAAAGCCAATGAGAGCATATTGATAAGAGTTTATTCGCAAAGATTAGAAAATAATAGGAAATAAAAAAGCCCTGTTTTCATTGAAAACAGGGCTTGCAAGTTATAGATAATTATCTTAAATCGACCACTTCTACACCTGGATATTTCTTTTTATCGAATGTGAAAAACTTATCATCGGCTGGAGCATTTGGCATAAACTTATCGACACGGAAAACAGTACGTTTGCCATTTTTATCCCATACTTTCCAAGATTTCACTGATTTATCTTTCTTATCAACTTTAATCTGAACCTTAGCTACTTTGCTTGTTTTATCTTCTGGAGAAAGCTCAACTACCTCATAAAACTGGCTGCCTTCTTTTACTTCTTCCAAGAAAACATATTTATAGCCTTTCTTATAAATCGTGTAGATTTTAGTTGGCGAAAGAGCATCCATTTCATTTGGGTTGAATTCTGTTACACTACATTCGTTCGTTTCCTTGACATAAGAGTACATTTCTTTGCCATTAGTAAAAACCTCTTGGCCTGCCATTTTCAAACGAAACTTCGCACCTTTTACTGTTACATCGCCTTTATAAGACTCCGTGAGTTTGGCATTTGTTCCTTCAATGCCATAAGTAAATGAGGCACTAAACGATTTCATTGTTTGGTATTTTTTGCTCATTTCATCTAAAATAGCGGTTGCTCTCTTATCTTTCTGAGCCATTACTAAACCACTAACAAGTAATAGATTAGCAGTTAAAACGAGTATTTTTTTCATCTTTATAATGGTTAATATTGCTCTTGTTTTATTTAGTTAGATAGAGCTTATCAGAAAAAGATTAATTTTTATTAATCTCAATTACACTAAAACAATTAAGACGCAAAAATAATTCAATTGGTTGTTTATCGCAATCTTCTTAAAATTTCGTCTAAATGTTCTAAATCTTTCACTAAAACTTCTCGTGCTTTACTACCTTCAAATGGCCCAACGATGCCAGCTCCTTCAAGTTGGTCAATGATACGGCCTGCTCGATTATAGCCCAACTTCATCTTACGTTGAATTAATGAAGTACTTCCTTGTTGATGCGTCACTATCAAACGAGCGGCATCTTCAAACATTGGGTCAAGTTCAGAAGCATCGAACTCAACGGTTTCGTTATCTTCATCTCCGTAGAATTCAGGTAACATATACGCAGAATCGTAAGCTCGTTGACTACCAATAAATTCACAAATCTCTTCTACTTCTGGTGTATCTACAAATGGACATTGTAAACGCACCATATCTGAGCCCATCGAAAGAAGCATATCTCCATTTCCAACCAATTGCTCCGAACCACCTGTATCTAAAATGGTACGTGAGTCGATTTTAGAAGTAACTTTAAACGACAAACGTGCTGGGAAGTTGGCTTTAATAAGACCCGTAATGACGTTTACCGAAGGACGTTGTGTAGCTACAATTAAGTGAATACCAATGGCACGGGCCAACTGAGCCAAACGAGCAATGGGTTGTTCTACTTCTTTGCCAGCAGTCATCATCAAATCGGCCAACTCATCTATTACCAATACAATATAAGGTAAATATCGGTGGCCCTTATCGGGATTTAGGCGACGTTGCACAAACTTTGCATTGTATTCTTTGAGATTTCTTACACCCGCATCTTTGAGTAAATTGTAGCGATTATCCATCTCAATACAAAGCGAATTAAGGGTATAAACTACTTTCTTCGTATCGGTGATGATGGCTTCTTCGGCATTTGGGAGCATGGCCAAGAAATGTCGCTCAATTTTATTATAAAGTGTTAGTTCAACTTTCTTAGGGTCAACCAATACAAATTTGATTTGTGCTGGGTGTTTTTTATAAAGTAAAGATGCCAAAATTACATTCAAACCTACTGATTTACCTTGACCTGTAGCTCCGGCCATAAGTAAGTGAGGCATCTTGGCTAAATCGGTTACGAAAATCTCATTAGAAATGGTTTTGCCAAGAATAATTGGTAAATCAAAATTTGTTTTTTGAAACTTATCACTTGCAATAACCGATTTCATCGTTACCATTTCACGATTTTTATTCGGTACTTCAATACCAACGGTGCCTTTCCCTGGCATTGGAGCGATGATACGAATACCCAAAGCTGCTAAGTTTAAGGCAATATCATCTTCTAAGTTTTTGATTTTTGAGATACGTATTCCTGCTTCTGGAACAATCTCATAGAGCGTTACCGTAGGTCCAATGGTGGCTTTGATGCTCGAGATTCCGATTTGGAAATTTCGCATGGTTTCTACGATATTATTTTTATTGGCTTCGAGTTCTTCTTCCGTAACTTTAGTACCAGTATTTCCATATTCACTTAATAATGTAATTGGAGGATACTGATAATTTCCAAGGTCAAGAGTTGGGTCAAATAGCCCGAAATCCTTCAAAACTTTCTCATTTATATCATCATCATCTAAATCACCACCAAAAGTATCGGTTGGTGGTGCGGGTTCTGGTATATTTTCAATGATAAAGGTTGGCCCACCTTTAAATGGTTCATTTGGAAGAGTACTTTTTTCTTTGGTTTTATCTTCAATCTCAAACGTAACTTCTTCAAATGGTTTCGGAACAATAATATCCTCTTGTTTAACCTTAGGTTGTTCGGTTTCTAAAGTAATTGAGTTAGCTTCGTCAATGATTGGTACAGGCGAAGGAGGAGTAGCTTTTCGGAAAGAATTATCAGTTTTCTCAAGTTCATCTTCAATATCTACCTGTACGGCCTTGCGAATCCTTTCGGTTGAAATATCATCTTCCTCTTCACTTGAATCTTTTTTGAAATATTTAGCAAAAAACCAATCGTCAAATTGAGTAAAGCCATGAAAAAAGATTAGCCAACCCGCCAAAATAACTAAAATAACAACAATTCCGCCCCAACCAATAGCTTGCTGGAAGAAATGATTAACGGCATAACCTAAACCTCCACAGAGTGTCCCCCCCTGAAGGTCGAAGACCCAAACAAAGTAACCAATAAAAATACTAGTCCAAAAAATGTAGAAGATGCTAGAAATTGTAAAACGATTGAAATTATAAGGCAATAAATCCTTTTTTGATACCAAACGATACCCTGCCCACGTGAGAACTGGAACCCAGCCGAACGCGGCTAATCCGAACCATTCGAAAATAAAATAGTGAGATAGTTTCGCTCCTAATAATCCAATAATATTTTGAGCCTTTTTATCAGCGTTTTTAATCGAATCCCAAAATGTTCTTTGTACTACATCTTGGTCAGCATCGCCGGTAAATAGATAAGAAACGAAAGATAAAAAAAGTATGAGCGATAAGGCCAGTAAGAAAATACCTAATGCAAGTTGATAATTTTCTTTATTGAAATTAAAGTCTATCGGTACTTGATTGCCACCCGCCTTGCTACTCGAGGGATTGCCTTTACTAGAGCCAGTATTGGCCTTAGGTGGCTGTTTTTTGCGAAAAGAATTACTATTATCGGGCATCGTTATGCAATAGGAAAGCAATGGAAATTGGTGACAAATATAAGTATTTTGTATAAAAATACTTTAAAAATAGAATAAGTTTATACTGTTTTGGCCAATTATTGCTGATTTTTATATTTTAGTTTTGTTTACTTTTTTATTTGAATTTTAGCTTTTTTTGACATTTATCAAATATTTATTCACTCAAAAAATTGTTATTTTGTACTAAATTTCTTCAACCTCTTTTAAAACTTATGAAAAGAATTATTTCAGTTTTGGGTCTTTCGTTGTCTGTTTCGATTGCTTTTGCCCAAAAAGATATTCAGAAAAAAATTCAAACTCAGTTTATTATGGCCGAAAATGGCTCAACGATTCAATTAGATGAAGGGTCGTTTACATTTACTGGGAGCCTTTCATTAGAGGGTAAAAAGAATATCATTATTAAAGGGAAAGGTAAGGATAAAACAATTTTATCTTTTAAAGGACAAACAGATGGAGCTGAAGGAATTAGAGTATCAAATGCCGAAAATATAATCATTGAAGACTTGACGGTACAAGATACAAAAGGCGATGCCGTAAAAACTATGAATGTAATCGGCATTACTTTTAGAAACGTAAAAACTGAATGGACTGGTGAACCTAAAGAAACCAATGGGTCGTATGGGCTATATCCTGTTCAATGTGAGAAAGTTTTGATTGAAGGTTGCGAAGCTATTGGTGCTTCTGACGCAGGTATATACGTTGGGCAGTCGAAAGATATAATTGTAAGAAATTCAAGAGCTTATCATAATGTGGCGGGTATAGAAATAGAAAATTCGCTCAATGCCGAAGTGTATGAAAATGAAGCTACCGAAAATACGGGAGGTATTTTAGTATTTGATTTGCCTGATTTAGTGCTTAAAAAAGGAGGATTTACGAAGGTTTATAAAAACAATGTACATCATAATAATTTCCCAAATTTTGCTCCGAAAGGTAATATCGTTGGCAAAGTGCCAGATGGAACAGGGGTTTTAATTTTAGCGGCAAATAATGTAGATATATTTGATAATCAGATTATTAATAATAAATCAATGAGTGTAGGAGTAATTAGTTATTTCATTACTGAGAATCCTATTAAAGACAAAGATTATTACCCTTATCCAGAGAAAATTACTGTTAAAAACAATGTCCTTGAGCGAGAATCAGTCAAGGCTACACACCGTGGTCGTTTCGGACAAATTTATAGATTTAAACTAAGATTTGGTAAGAATGTACCTCATATCTTATGGGATGGTATTGTCGATGATAAAAATCCTAACACGGTCATTTGTATCAAAGGCAACAAGAATGAAACTTTTGCCAACATTGATGCCGAAAATGGTTTCAAAAATATCATACGTGATGCAAGTAAATATGCTTGTAAGTAAATAGTCAGAGCCTAAAGTGCTATCGAGAAATCACTTTAAATGTGTTTGGTACTAAGGTTTTGCCTAAAAAGAAGTTTAATAAATGAAAAGAGTATTTTTATTAGTGATATCTGTAAGCATTTTTGCTTTATCGGCTTTTTATCAAAAGTCTGATATCGAAGCAACAATGCCCAAAGAAAAGCTTTCTGATTATCAGTTTTTTGAGGGAAATCCTGCTGAACAAAAGCCAGCCAAAGGGGTAATTCCTTATACATTAAATACACCTTTGTTTACGGATTATGCAGAAAAGCTTCGTTTTGTGAAAATTCCTGAAAATCAAGTAGCTACTTATAACGAAAAGGAAGTATTAGATTTTCCGATTGGAACAACCATCATTAAAACTTTTTATTATCCCAACGATTTTCGTAAACCAAATGCTGGAAGAAAGCTGATAGAAACACGTTTGTTGATTCATGAAGATAGTGGTTGGAAAGCCCTTGATTATGTTTGGAACGATGAACAAACTGAAGCTTTTTTGGAGGTTGCTGGAGACACCAAAGAGGTGAGTTACATTGATATCAATGGTAAAAAGAAAAAACATGAATATGGAATCCCGAACTTGAACCAATGTAAAGGATGCCATAATCGAAACGAAAAAATGTCACCAATTGGTCCATCAGCACGTCAATTGAATGGCCAATTACAAGCATCCATTTATAGTCCGCAATCAACAAGTAATCAAGATTATTTAGCTGATAATCAATTGTTTAATTGGCAAAATATGGGGGTTTTGACAGGTCTGCCTGCCCTAGAAAAGATACCCAAAGCTCCTGTATGGAATAAGCCCGAAACGGGTAGCCTTGAAGCACGTGCTAGAATTTGGTTAGATATTAATTGTGCCCATTGTCATAGAATGGGTGGGCCAGCACAAACCTCAGGTTTAAATTTGAGTATTCATGAAACTGAGCCTATTGCTTATGGAATTTTGAAAACACCTGTTGCTGCTGGGCGAGGTTCAGGAAACTTGAAATATGATATTGTGCCAGGAAAGCCCGATGAATCAATCATTGTTTATCGACTTAATTCGAACGACCCTGGAGTGATGATGCCAGAAGTGGGTCGTAAAACAACCCATAAAGAGGGCGTGGAACTTATCAGAGAGTGGATTAAATCTTTAGAGTAACCCAAAAAGAAAGTATATTGAGTAACTATAATGATGTGAGTGTGAATTTATGAGAGCTCTAACGTGAGTATCTCATAATTCATTTCACATACCTATTTTCTATCACTATGCCCTAAAGATTTTTCTGGGGCAATTAGGTCACGAACTAACTGCTTGAGTTCTTTTATTTCGGGAAAGTGCCCTTCTCTTTTTCTATCAAAAATTACTTCTTCGTTTAATAAAACTTTAAAACTTCCAGCAATATCGCTTGGTCGAAGTCCGACTTCACCTAGCTCTGCTTCAAATGTTGTGAGCAGCTCTTGAGCAATCCACGCTGAGCGTAATAACCAATGGCATTTCGGGCAGTACTCGAGTGTAATTTTCGGTTTCATTGTATTAATCTTGTTTTCAACAAATAACGAAAAAATATTTCTTATTTTTAAGCAAAAATCAATTCTTCTTAACCAATGAAACATTTCCTGTCTGTAGTTTTTTTATTTATTAGTTTAACTATTACTCAAGCTCAATTTCAAAAAGATTATCCTTATCGAGGAGTACCGTTTACGAAAGTGAAGTTGGATGACAAGTTTTGGTTGCCTAAACTTGAAATTAACAGAACCGTTACGATTCCGTGGTCGTTTCAGAAATCGAAAGAAACTGGGCGAATCAAAAACTTCGAGCAGGCTGTGGCAAGAAAAGGTAAATTCTGTACAATCTATCCTTTTGATGACTCTGATATTTATAAAATAATTGAAGGAGCATCTTACTCGCTGCATGTAAAATATGATGCCAAGCTTGATACTTACATTGATTCGCTCATAACATTAATTGGAAAGGCACAAGAACCCGATGGTTATTTATACACCATTCGTACGATGGGCGATACTACTCATTCATGGATTGGAAAAGTTCGTTATGAAAAAGAGCACGAACTTAGTCATGAACTCTATAATATGGGGCATTTCTACGAAGCTGCTGCAGCTCATTATTTGGCTACCAATAAACGAAATATGCTAGATATCGCCATTAAAAATGCCGACCACCTGCTTACAGTTTTTGGTCCGGGCAAAAAAGCAGTGGCTCCAGGGCATCAAGTTATTGAGATTGGTTTAGGGAAATTATATCGAGTGACAGGTAATCAGAAATATCTTGATTTATCGAAGTTTTTTATTGATTGTCGTGGACAAAGAAAATATGAAAAGAAAACCGGTGATAAAGAAGCAACCGTTTGGCAGACAGGTGCTTATTGGCAAGATAATATTCCAGTAACCCAACAAACGGAAGCTCTTGGCCACTCAGTTCGTGCGGGTTATTTATATGCAGGGATGGCCGATGTAGCGGCAATGACCAATAATTTAGAATACCTTTCGGCTCTCAATAAAATATGGGATAATGCTTTTGGAAAGAAAACTTATATTACGGGTGGGCTCGGACAAGCTGGCAACTGGGAAGGCTTCGGGCCTGATTATGAGCTTTCTAATCATTCGGCTTATTGCGAAACTTGTGCCGCAATTTCAAGTGTTTATTGGAATCACCGAATGTTTATGGCTTACGGAGATTCTAAGTATATTGATATTTTGGAGCGAACACTTTACAACGGACTTATCAGTGGTATTGGTCTTGATGGAAAGACTTTTAATTATGAAAATCCAATGGAATATAATTTTCAGCAAGGAAAATTGAGTGGAGAAAACAAGCGTTCTCCTTGGTTTGGGTGTTCGTGTTGCCCAACCAATATTTGCCGTTTGATGCCTTCTATTCCGGGTTATGTGTATGCTCAGAAAGATAATGCGGTGTATATTAATTTGTTTATGAGTAATACGACTACATTAGAGGTTATGCCTAAGGAAAATGTGAGTTTTTCGCAGAATACTGAATATCCGTGGAATGGAGTAGTAACTGTAGGTGTTGAACCTGCGAATAAAAAAGGCTTAAAGTTTCCGCTAATGGTGCGTATTCCAGGCTGGGCTAGGGGAGAGGCTTTTCCAACGGATTTGTATCGTTATACAAGTACTAACTCAATGGGTTTGCCAAAGATTTCTATCAATGGGCAGACGTTTGAATATAAATTAGAGAATGGCTACGCAGTTATTGACCGAGCTTGGAAAAAAGGTGATAAACTCACGATGAATTTACCAATGGAAGTAAAACAAGTAGTAGCCAATGAAAAAGTAAAAGATAATATCGGAAAAATTGCCATTGAGCGAGGACCGCTAGTTTATTGTGCAGAATATGTAGATAACAATGGTCTAACTTCGAATTTGGTTGTGCCAGAAAATCAGACTTTTCAAGCGGAATTTCAAACGGATATGTTGAATGGAGTGATGACGCTTAAAGGTACGGCCAATGCTTTGAATATTGAAAATAATGCTTCAGTTTCAACTAAAACCCAACCTTTAATATTGATTCCATATTATGCTCGCTCCAATCGAGGCTCAGGCGAAATGCGTGTTTGGTTTCCAACCAGAATCAAAAATTTAGAAATTATTACTGAATAAACTTATAAACGAATAAAACAAAAGGCTGCAATTTGCAGCCTTTGTTTTTACTCAAAGTAGCAATTAATTTACTTTTTACTTACGACTTTACTTTTTACCCCGATACCTAACTCTACATCACTTTTTGCTTTTTTGGTATCGGTGTTGATGAGGTGGATATCGGCCGATTTATCGCCCATTACTTTCAATAGTACATCTTTCCCATCGGCATATTTAATGTTGTCTAGCACAACATTTTTACTATTTTGTACTTGCATAATAGTTTTATCTTTGGTTAGAAGTGTAATATTTTTCAATGAAACATCTTCCGCTTCTACACAAACTAAGCCTTTGTTTGCTTCAATCATTGCATTTTCGATATTGATATTTTTGATGGTCATTTCTGGTAAACCACGAATTAAAATAGCAGTCTCAGCTCCTTTACATACAATATTCTGAATATAAAAGTCTTTGAATTGTGGTGTGCCTTCTCCTAATGGCTCAGCCTTTATTACTGGAAGTTCGTTTTCTTTACCATCGGCACGCACAGGGTCTTTAGCAGCATAATACATATCAAAAAGCACTGCCTCGCCCGGAATATCGGTCATATTAATATTATTGACATAAATATTATTAACTACACCTCCACGACCACGAGCAGTTTTGAAACGTAGACCAACATCAGAACCCATGAATGTACAATCTGAAATAAACATATTTCGAACACCGCCTGACATCTCAGAGCCAATCACAAAGCCCCCGTGTGCATGATAAACGATGCAATCTTTAATGACAAAATTTTCTGTCGGAACACCACGTTTGCGTCCTTGTTCATCTCGGCCCGATTTGATGGTAATCCCATCATCACCAGTAGAGAAAGTACAACCCTCAAGCACACCGTTTCGGCAAGATTCTAAATCTATGGCATCGCTATTTTGTGCGTACCAAGGATTGCTCACGTTTACATTTTTCACTGTAATATGCTCACATAAAAGTGGGTGCATTGTCCAAGCTGGTGAATTTTGGAAAGTTACTCCTTCAATAATGATATTTTTGCAACGAGTCAGACTCAACATATTTGGGCGTAGAAAATCTTTATAAGAGGCCAATTCCTCAGGCGTTGGCTTAACCCCATTCAAGATTCTACCAGCATTTGGAATCATATTTCCTTTTAATGATTTTTCTGAAGGATACCAGTTATTTTGTTTTTCATCAACCACACCACCCGATTTTATCAAATTAGCCCATTGGCCCGCAGTTTGTTTTTCTCTTTTAATCGCACGCCAGGCATCTCCACCACCATCGAGTACGCCTTCACCCGTAATGGCAATGTTTTCTAAATCAACGCCCCAAATAGGTGCTTGGCAACGGTAAGATTCTTGGCCTTCCCAAGTTGTAAGTACGATTGGGTAATCATCATAATTTTTGCTGAATTGTAGTAAAGCTCCTTTTTCAAGGTGTAGATTTACATTACTTTTCAATACAATCGGACCGGTAACCCAAAGTCCTTTTGGTACTAAAACTGTTCCACCACCCGCTGCATTACAAATTTCGATGGCTTGATTTATGGCTTTAGTATTTACTGTAATTCCGTCAGCTTTGGCTCCGTATCTTGAAATATTGAAGGTGTCTTTTCTGAAAACTGGTCGATAGGTAATTGGTAATTCGTAGGTATATTTATCTTTAAACTCGGTTTTCTTTAAGAAATTTCTGAGCGGATGACCGATGTTGACTAAACCTTCTGCCACTAAATTAGCCATTAGTCTTGCTCCATAGGTAGTAAAATGGGTATTGTCTTCAATTCCTTTTGGAAATTTAGGATAGATACTGCCAGCAATATTCATAAAGATTTTTTTTGACCCTTCTACGCCATGTTGTTCGATTACTTTTTGCGTAGAAATATGCATATCAATCAACGGTACATTAAGTTGTTTAGCGATTTCTCTTACCACAACAGGATACTCGCCGTGCTGGTCAACGAACTTTCCACTTTCATCGAACTTTCTACGCATAACAGGTGTGAGTAAAACTGGAGTAGCTCCTTTGGCTTGAGTTTCCTCAATGTATCGAATTAAGTTTTTGCGGTAATCGGTTTGTGCCGCTGCGTAGCGAGTTGTGTCCGATTCTTTTTGGTCATTATGTCCAAACTGAATGAATACGAAGTCGCCCTTGTGTAATTGGTCATGTACTTTTTTCCATAAACCTTGATTTCGGAAACTTTTTGTACTTCTACCATTAACAGCGTGATTCTGAATTTCTACAACATTCATAAATAGCTCGGGGAGTACCTGCCCCCAGCCAGTTTCTGGAGCATCATAGGGATTTTTATTGGCACAAGTAGAATCTCCAATTAAGAAAATTCTGGGCTTTTCTTCAGTTGTATTGACTAATCGAAAAGCCGAATTTGCCCACAAAAGTAATGTAAGCAGTGATAAGCGATATAAGGTTTGGGTTTTCATTTAAAAAAGCAATAAATGATTTATTAATAGGCTTTTATAGATAGAATAGATTTGGATATATTGATATAAAATGTTTTGGATTTTTATGGAAAAAGCCCCCTCAGAAGTGGAGGCTTTATTTGTTAAATAATAGGTGTAGTAATGATTGTTATAGGATTAAATTGATATTTCTTCATAGCTAAATCATCAATTTCACCAAACACTTTTAAAAAGTGTCAGAAAGTTAGCAAATGAAAAAAACTCATCGTGAAATCACTTATTCTTTATAGAAATGAGAGAAATCTGTAAATTCTTTAATTATAATGGGTTTATCTTAATTCGTTAATGGCAACAAAATCCATATCAGCAAAAGATTGATTTTCGCCTGCCATTCCCCAAATAAATGAGTAGTTGGTTGTTCCGCAGCCT
Organism: Emticicia oligotrophica DSM 17448; assembly: GCF_000263195.1. Taxonomy (GTDB): domain Bacteria; phylum Bacteroidota; class Bacteroidia; order Cytophagales; family Spirosomataceae; genus Emticicia; species Emticicia oligotrophica. The sequence continues at coordinate 888,431 of NC_018748.1, read as the reverse complement.
GAATGTATTGACCACGGTGGAGAAATGATTGCTTGGTGATTGCTCACCCATAAATGACGAGTTTCTTGTGGTTGACCCATCAAGTGTAAAACACCCTGACCATCTTGCACATCGAAGTAGCAATATACTTCCATGCGGCGGTCGTGTGTGTGTGAAGGCATTGTATTCCAAACACTTCCATTTTGTAAGACAGTAAGCCCCATTACTAATTGACAGCTTCTGATACCATCTAAGTGAATATATTTATAAATTGTACGTTGATTAGCCGTTTCTACGGCTCCCATGTGAGCAGGTGAAGCCGTTTCTTTAGTCATGAGTTGTGTTGGATACTCTTTATGAGCTGGGCAAGATAGAACGAAGAATTTCGCTGGAGTTTCAGCGTTGATGCTACTGAAAGAAATATCTTTTGCTCCACGCCCTACATATAAACAATCTAATTTATTTACATGGTACTCTTGACCATCAACTACTACTTTGCCATCACCTGCTACATTGATAATCCCTAGTTCTCTTCTTTCTAAAAAGTATTCTGATTTTAATTCCGTATAAGTCCCCAAAGTAAGTACTTCGTTGGTTGGCATGATGCCACCTAAAATCATACGGTCATAATGTGAATAGGTAAGATGTATTTGATTAGTAGTAAATAATGTCTCTACTAAAAAATTATTACGTAATTCAGCAGTATTCATTGTTGCTGTCTCTTTCGGACTACTCTCGTATCTTGTTTGCATAAAACCCCAAACCCTCTAAGGGAACCTAATTTATGTTAATAATCTATTTTGTAAACTTATTTATAAAGATTTGAAAGTATTACCTTCCCATCCAACCACCATCAACGGTTAGGATTGTTCCATGAACATAGTCAGAGGCAGATGAGGCTAAAAATATTGCTGGACCTTTAAAATCTTGTGGTTCACCCCAACGACCAGCTGGGATACGACCTAAAATTGATAAACTTCTTTCGGGGTCATTGCGTAATGCTTCTGTATTATCGGTAGCAATATAGCCCGGTGCAATTGCATTAACATTTACACCTTTTCCACCCCATTCGTTAGCTAAAGCTTTAACCAAACTGCCAATGGCACCTTTGCTAGCTGCGTAGCCAGGTACATTGATTCCGCCTTGAAATGTAAGTAAAGATGCTGTAAAAATGATTTTCCCTGAACCTCTTGCAACCATATCACGACCAATTTCGCGGGCAAGAATAAATTGAGAATCGAGATTTATTGTAATCACTCTGTCCCAATATTCATCTGGATGTTCGGCTGCGGGCTTACGCATGATTGTTCCTGCATTATTGATAAGAATATCAATAACTGAAAAATCGTTTTTCACTTTTCCAATAAAGGCATAAAGGCTATCTCTATCACTAAAGTCGGCTTGGTAGGCTTTGAATTTGCGACCCAATGCCAATACTTCCTTTTCGACTTCGCTACCACTCAATTCGATGCTCGCAGATACCCCAATAATATCGGCTCCTGCTTCGGCCAATCCGATGGCAATACCTTTTCCGATGCCCTTATTACAACCCGTTACTAATGCGATTTTTCCAGGTAAACTAAACATGTACTTTTTTATTTATATTGATATTTTCAATGCCAAAAATGTAAAATTCCTTGAATTTTTCTTTTTCAGTATTTAATGTTGTTTATATTTGACTTTTCTAAGATGCAACAAGAATATTTTAAGTACAAGTATTTTGTCTATAATCTTTATGCAATCGTTATCGGGAACGTTATCGAAAAAAGTTTTATTAGATAATTATGCATAAGGAAACTCTTTATTGGAGTAAAGATAAAGCATTGTATTGATTTGTTGTGTTAGAAATAGAAAAGCAAAAATTGTACTTTATTAAGATTTGAGAATTGGAGGCCGTTACGATAAAAGATATTGCCAAAGCACTAAATCTCTCAACCTCAACGGTTTCGAGAGCTTTACGTGGTAGTTATGAAATTAATGCTGAAACCAAAAAAATGGTGCTTGAGTATGCCGATAAGGTAAACTATTCGCCCAACCCGATTGCTTTGAGTTTAAAGGAAAATAAAAGCCGAACGATTGGAGTTATAGTGCCGGAAATTGCTAATAATTTTTTCTCACAGGCCATCAACGGCATTGAGGATGTAGCTAATAAGCGTGGATACCACGTAGTTATTTTTCAAAGTCATGAGTCTTATGAGCGTGAAATAAAAAATGTACAGCACATAATTGCTCGTAAAGTGGATGGTTTATTAATTTCACTTTCTGGACAGACAGAAAATGTATCTCATTTGTTAGATATTCAAGCTAAAAAGCTTCCTTTAGTTTTGTTTGACCGTGTTTCGGAGAAGATAGAAGCTCATAAAGTTGTAGCTGATAATTTTGATGGAGCATTTAAGGCTACCGAACACCTTATTTTATCGGGTCGTCGCCGAATTGCTCATGTCACAAGTCCATCTCTATTATCTATTTCACAAGAGCGGTTGATGGGTTATAAAACGGCCCTTGAAAAATATCAAATTCCTTATGACGAATCCTTTGTAAAATACTGTGGATTTGAGCCAGAAGAGGCTCAAAAGTTAATTTTCAATTTGATTGAGAACCAAAAACCTGATGCCATCTTTACTACAAGTGATAGATTGGCCTTAGATTGTTTTTCGGCATTGAAAGAACTAGGAATTTCTGTGCCAGATAAACTCTCATTTATTGGTTTTACAAACTTAAAGGTAGCACATTTACTTGCCCCATCACTTAGTACGATTGTTCAACCAGCCTTTGAAATTGGACAAACGGCCGCTGAATTACTTGTAGATTTGATTGAGAAAAAGCAACGTAACGCCGAACATTTAAAAACAATCAAGATACCAACAGAAATGGTTATTAGGAAAAGTTCTGATTTAAGTTAGTATCCATACCATTCTGCCCACCAAGCTTGTAATTGTTTCCTGATTTCGTTTTCACGGGCATTATTGCTTGGTTCGTAAATTTTCGTGCCTTTCAACTCATTGGGTAGGAAGTTCTGTTTGGCAAAATTTCCTGCATAATTATGCGAATACATATAACCTTTGCCATAGCCAATTTCTTTCATTAATTTGGTTGGAGCATTGCGTAGAGCCAGTGGTACTGGTAAATGGGCGGTTTTTTCAGCTAAGGCAATCGCCGCATCAATGGCCATATACGAAGCATTCGATTTTGGAGAAGTAGCTAAATAAATGGCTGTTTGTGAAAGAATAATTCTACATTCAGGATACCCGATTACTCTAACGGCTTGCATACAATTATTGGCCATGATAACTGCCGTTGGGTTGGCATTGCCAATATCTTCTGATGCTAAAATCAACATTCTTCGGGCAATAAATTCGGGGTCTTCTCCTGCTACAATCATGCGAGCCATCCAGTAAAGAGCGGCGTTAGGGTCAGAGCCACGAAGTGATTTTATAAAGGCCGAAATAATATCGTAGTGTTGTTCGCCAGATTTATCATAACGAGCAATGTTTCGTTGAGCTACTTCCTCAACCAAATCATCAGTGATAACGATTTCAGCATCAGGTGGATATGAAAAAGTAATCATTTCTAGCAAATTGAGCAATTTTCGCCCATCACCTCCTGATAAACGCATCAAGGCATCATAAGACTCAACTTTTATATTTCTTTCTTTGAGTATAGAATCTTCTGTAATAGCTCTATCGGTAAGTGCTTTCAATTCTTTTTGTCCGAAAGCTTCTAAAATATATACCTGACAACGTGAAAGCACCGCACTATTAAGCTCGAAAGAAGGGTTTTCGGTTGTTGCACCTATGAGTGTAATTGAACCCTTTTCAACGGCGGCAAGTAGTGAATCTTGCTGAGATTTATTGTAGCGATGAATCTCATCTATGAAAACAATCGGTGGAAAAAGTCCCGTAGCTTTGCCAATTACTTCACGAAGTTCTTTAACGCCAGAGCTAATTGCATTGAGTTGATGAAATTGCCTTTTAGTAGCCTCTGCTATGAGCAAAGCAAGTGTAGTCTTACCAGTGCCTGGGGGACCCCACAAAATCATTGAAGGCACAAGATTGGCTTCAATGGCAGTGCGAAGAGGCTTATTTTTGCCTAAAATATGTTCCTGCCCGATGTATTCATCTAATTTTTTTGGGCGTAATCGTTCGGCGAGTGGTGCTGACATTTTTTATTTCTTAGAATATTTGAGCAAAAGTATAATTTTGATACATTTGTTGTATCTTGTTTGCAGAAGATTCTGTAAGTAAGGCGTACATAAACTAAACCTAAAAGTTGTCAGCAAATTGAGTATGGTAACTCATTTTGAATATTATTCAACCAATTAATTACATTTACTTTAACCTTATGGCAAAAAAAGCAACTTCTTCAAAAAAAGCAACAAGTACCGAACAAGAACCTGTAAATGCGGAGTCGCAAGCGGTAGTATCTACCCCGAGTTTTGGCAAGGTTGAATCATTTTCTCTTTTAACCGACTTCGATATTTCGCTTTTTCGCTCAGGCAAACACTACCGAATGTACGAAAAGTTGGGGTCTCATGTGGTTCAAAATCAGGGAGTTACGGGTACACTCTTTGCTGTTTGGGCTCCTAATGCTACTTATGTGTCGGTTATTGGTAATTTCAATGGTTGGAATCGTGGTGAACATCCACTAAATCCTCGTTGGGATGGCTCAGGTATTTGGGAAGGTTGGATTCCGAACATTGGAAATGGAGAGGTTTATAAATACTTTATTGCTTCAAATACCGGAGCTGATATTGAAAAGGGCGACCCCTATGCCCTTCGTTGGGAGCATCCACCACAAACGGCTTCAATCGTTTGGGATACTTGGTATGAATGGAAAGACCAAGATTGGATGAAAACCCGTCGTGCGAAGAATGCTTTGACTGCTCCACTTTCAGTTTATGAGGTGCATTTTGGCTCATGGCAACGCGATCCATCTGATAATGACCGACGTCTTTCGTACCGTGAGGTGGCTGATAGATTGGTTCCTTACGTAAAGGAAATGGGCTTTACCCATGTAGAGTTTATGCCAATCATGGAGCACCCTTATGAACCTTCATGGGGTTATCAGATTACGGGTTATTTTGCGGCGAGTAGCCGTTTTGGTACACCACAAGATTTTATGTATCTCATTGAGCAACTCCACATGAATGGAATTGGTGTATTGCTCGACTGGGTTCCTTCACATTACCCAGGTGATGCACATGGTCTTTATCGTTTTGATGGAACTGCCCTATACGAGCATGAAGACCCACGCGAAGGATATCACCCAGATTGGAAAAGCTATATATTTAATTACGGCCGCTACGAAGTACGCTCATTTTTGATTAGTAATGCTATTTTTTGGCTCGACCGCTTCCATGCTGATGGTTTGCGAGTAGATGCGGTAGCTTCTATGTTATATAGAGATTATTCTCGTAATGCAGGTGAGTGGGTTCCGAATGTTTTTGGAGGTCGTGAAAATTTGGAAGTAATTTCATTGTTTAAAGAACTTAACGAAGAAATATATAAGAGTTTCCCTGATACACAGACCATTGCAGAAGAATCAACTGCTTTTCCAGGTGTTTCTCGCCCAGTTTATACAGGTGGTTTGGGCTTTGGCATGAAGTGGATGATGGGTTGGATGAACGATACGCTTCGCTATTTTGCTAAAGACCCAATGTATCGTAAATGGCACCAAAATGATATTACCTTTAGTTTGGTGTATGCATTCTCCGAAAACTTTATGTTACCACTTTCACACGATGAGGTGGTATATGGAAAAGGCTCTTTAATTGATAAAATGCCTGGCGATGAATGGCGTAAATTTGCCAATCTACGCTTGTTATTTGCTTATATGTTTACACACCCTGGTGCAAAATTACTCTTTATGGGTGGTGAGTTTGCTCAGTTTGCCGAGTGGAATTTCCAACAAAGCCTTGATTGGCATTTGTACAATAATCAACCGAATAAAGGTGTAAGCGAATTGATTAAAGACCTAAACAAACTGTATCGAGCGGAAGGTGCTTTATTTGATAAACAATTTAGTCCAGAGGGTTTTGAATGGATTGATACCAGCGACCGAGATAATGCGGTAATTGTTTATGCTCGTAAAGGATTTAATGAAAAAGATAATCTGATTGTTGTGTTAAACTTTACGCCTGTACCACGTACCAACTACCGTGTTGGTGTGCCAAATGCAGGTACTTACGCTGAGGTATTTAATAGTGATAAAACACAATATTGGGGAAGTGGTGTTGTGAATGGTGATGTGAAAACACAAGCAGTAGCAACGCACGGAAAACCTAATTCAGTTGAACTTTCGCTGCCACCATTAGGAGCGGTTGTATTGAAGTTTAGATAATGAATATATAATAATTTAAAAAAAAGCCAGCTTTCATTTAGAAATGCTGGCTTTTTGCTTTATAGTTTCTTCATTTCTTTGATAAGCATTTTGGCGATTGCCGCATTGCCCTTATCAGATGGATGCAAACCATCGTAGGTCATGTTAATAGCTTCGGTAGGATAGGGATATTCGTCTTTTTCTGGATTAAAAGGCACATCTACGTAAGCAGGATATTTAAAATTTTTATATTCACTGGTTTGTGGGTCTTTTAATCGCTTGAAATTTACCATATTGTTGAGCGTAATACCACTTTTATTGAAGAGGTCTAAAGCAACAATGTTTTCAACTTTGGCAATATTGACTACTGCTTCGGCAAATTGAGCTAAATTTTGCTCGTTTTTTGCACGATAAGAGCCATAAGCATTGTTTTTCATATTGGATATATAGACAAAATCACCTCTTTGAAGTGGGGTAAGTAAAATTATCTTTGCATTAGGATTCAGACTTTTTAGTTTATCAATAATAATTCGAAATGAACCATAGACAGTATTATTACCAGTATTATTCTGATAATCTTCAATTTTACCCAATGGACGTCCACGCCACCAATCGTTTGTGCCTAAAAATACCGAGTAAACATCTGCAGAAACTAAACCAAGTTCATTGATTTTTTCAGCAATTCCGCCTGAAGTCCAACCATTATGTCCTTGATTGATAAACTTGATATGGGGAAGTTTCTCCGTAACCATTGTCATATAACCTTTCTTGACCCTATTTCCTGTTTGTTCGGGGTGGTCGTTTAGATACGTAATTGAGTCACCAATGGCTACCCAAGTAATTTCTTTGGGCCTAAATGAGAGAAAACTGATTAAGATGAAACTTAGAAGAAAGACTTTTTTCATGGGTTGAATTTTTTGGAATTTTATAAAAAGCTTCTAACTGCCTCACGTACCTTGTCCGATTCACAGGCGGTAGCTACGTGTCCACAGTTGCCAGTGAGTTCAACAATTTTTACATTTAATATTTTACCCAACTCAATGGCAGAAGCAGGATTTACCATTTGGTCTTGGGTGGCCACAATAATCATGGTTTGAGCTTTGATATGTCCCGAAATTTCAGACATAGATTTTCCAGAAGATTGATAAATATCCTGCCCAAGCATGGCTTTAATCTGAGAAATCCAGTTTTCGGGGTGATTCCCTTTTGTATAATCATCGCCCATTTTCTGAATATCATTGTAGGCTTCATCTGCTTTTTTCGATTTATTCCAATAAGCAGGTGTAAACAAATGTAGATTGTGTATTTCGGCTACTTTACGCATTGCTTCACGGCGTGCATCGGGATTATTTCCTGCGGTTTCTATGGCATCCCATTCAGCTTTCCAAAGAAGTACATCATAGTAAGATTGTTTTGGAGAGCCAACAATTGGAATAGCCTTAGTCATAAAATTAGGGTAGGCCACCATCCATTCAAAAGTTTGCATTCCACCCATCGAAACACCCATAATGGCGTGTAAGTGACTGATTGATAGGGTTTTTGTAAGGAAAATGTACTGAGAATTAACCATATCTCGAATACTTATTTCGGGGAAGTTTTCAGTATTCGATGGGGCTGAAGAAATACCATTCCCAAGGGCATCAACCAAAATTACACAAAATTTTGTGGTATCAACCCAAGCGGCTGCCGAGCCTTTAATATCGGTACTTTTGCCCGAAAAATATGTTGGAAAAAGGATGGCATTACTTTTTGATGAATTGAGTTGACCAAGTGTAAGATACCCTATTTTACAATCTTTAATGATTGCACCTTTTATTGTTGTAAAATCACCAATATTGGCAATTTTTACTTGACTTTGAGCGAAAAAATGGCAAGAAATAAACGATAGGAAAAGAAAGATTTTTTTCATTGTCGATTGAATAGTTTTCAAAAAACAAAGCTATTCAGAAATCTAAAAGAAACAATCAAACTTTATCTTTTTCCTTGCTTTATCTCTTCTAATCTAAATGCTACCATTTCTTTGATTAAATCGAATGGAATAGCTTGGTTTAATGGAAATTGTATAGAACCCTTTCCAACTTTATACTTAGATAAGGCTTCACTGAACGCAGCATTGCCTGATGGTAAGGCATAAAACCCAATGTGATTTTTGAATGCTGCAAAGTAAACTAAAATCTTTCCTTGTTTGAAAGCCGGCATATTGTAGCTGATAACCTCTTGGGCTTCTGGGGCAACTTCTTGAATACAATGCCTAATTTGATTCAGCAGTTCGCCAACTTCGGGGCTGTAATCGGCAATGTAATCATCAATATTTTTGTAGTTTTTCTTTTCCATAATTTTGCGTAGGTTTCGCATTGACAAATGTATGCAAAACTGCTTGTTGAATGGCTTTGTAAAAACGACTAATTAAGGGGGTATTTACGACATTTTCGATTTCTTATTTTCTTGAATTGATTTCTTTCTGAATAGCATTCAAGCTAAAAAGGTTAATGATAAAAATCGGAAGTAGGGCAGTTGGTACTAGAGTCATCGAACTAAATCCTTGACGAATAGCCAAAAACGTAACTGCAAAGCCCAAAACTAAAAGCATCCCTGTGAATATTGAAGCTGCTTTTTTCAGATTCTTTGCTTTTGCTTCGAGTTCTTCCAACGACATTTTAGAGTAAGGATTTTCTTTCATAAATATCTATTTTTTGAGTAAACAACAAAGACAAATATAGTGAAATAATAATCATATTCGAGGTTTGGATGGCTTAATTTAAGTGTTTTAAGTCTTGAGAAGGGCTGAAAATAATCATTTTACCGAATTTTATGGCAAGTATTTCGTACTTTTGTAGTCATTTCGAACAAAACTAAAATTATCAGTACGACATTATCGTATGAAAAGGAAAATTGAAATTCTTGCACCTGCTAAAAATCTGATTCAAGGGATGGCCGCAATCAACGCCGGTGCAGATGCTGTATATATTGGTGGACCACAGTTTGGGGCTCGTTCTAATGCTACCAACACGGTTGAAGAAATTGCCGAGATGGTTCGCTACGCACACTTATTTAAAGCTCAGGTTTTTGTGGTAATCAACACTATTTTATATGATGATGAACTAGAAGCCTGCCGAGAATTAATTTACAAATTGTACGATATTGGTGTAGATGCTCTCATTGTGCAAGACATGGCCGTAATGGAAATGGATTTGCCGCCAATCGTGATTCATGCCAGTACGCAAGCCAACAACCGAGACCCCAAGCATGTAAAATTCTTGGCAGACGCAGGTATGAAACGTGTGGTTTTAGCCCGAGAGCTGAATTTAGACCAAATCAGAGAAATTCATGAGGCAACCGATGTGGAACTTGAGTTTTTTGTGTCGGGGGCATTGTGTGTATCGTTTAGCGGAAACTGCTACATGAGTATTGCAGGAGGCGAACGTAGTGCCAATCGTGGTTCGTGTGCCCAAAATTGTCGTTTGCCTTATCAACTAATTGATGGTAATGGAACTACGCTCATCGAAAATAGCCACTTACTTTCAATCAAAGATTTAGATTTGAGTGACCAATTGCCCAACCTCATTGAAGCGGGAATTTGCTCGTTTAAGATTGAAGGCCGCTTGAAGGATATTGTTTATGTGAAAAACAATACTTCGTATTTAAGAAAGAAACTAGATACTTTCCTGGAAGCAAATACTGATAAATACCAAAAAGCGTCTTCTGGACGAACATTCTATAATTTCGAGCCAGAAATGGATAGAAGTTTTAATAGAGGTTATACCGATTATTTTGTAAATAAACGCAAAGAAAGAATTGGTAACTGGGAGAGCCCAAAATCGCAAGGGCAATATATTGGTAAAGTGCTTGAAATTAAAGCCAATGGTTATATTATTGAAAATTATGAAAAACTCAATAATGGCGATGGGCTATATTTTATCAATGCCAATGGCGAAGCTGATGGTGCACAAATTAATGTGATTTTCAATAATATCGTTATTCCAAATACGTTCAAACCTTTGCCCGTAGGCACACTTATTTACCGAAATTCTGATGCAGAATTTAATAAAATGGTAGAAAAGGAAAACAGTGCGGTGCGTAAAATTGGAGTTAAACTTTATTTCACTGAAACTGCCGATGGTTTTCAATTAAAGGCTATCGACGAAGATGGTCATCAAAATACAGTGGAAATGAAGGCCGAAAAAGTTTTGGCTAATTCTGCTGAATCTGTTATCCCGAACATCAAGAAAAACTTAGCAAAAACGGGTAATACGCCATTTATTGTTGATGATATTGAGGTTGATTTCTCAGGAAACTGGTTCTTGCCTATTTCTAAAGTCAATGAAATTAGAAGAGAAGTACTCGAACAATTGGTTGATATTCGTGTGGCGGAATACCACCGTGAAGAAGCTCCAATTCAGAAAACCACCCATCCTTATCCTGTAAGTGCTTTAGATTATACTTACAACGTTTCGAATCGTTTGGCGAGAGCATTTTATACACGTCATGGTGTATCAGAAATCGAAAAAGCATTTGAATTACAATGGGACCCTGGAAAATCTCGCGTAATGACTACCAAATACTGCGTAAAGTATGAATTAGGTAAATGCTCGAAATATCAAAGAGATACCATGGGAGAGAAACTCGTAGAACCATTAACACTCAAACACGGCGAAAACGAATATAAATTGAAGTTTAATTGCAAGCCTTGCGAAATGGAAATTTGGGAAAAAGATGCCGAATTAGAATACGAAGATGAAGACGAACAAATTGGCTATGTAAGTAGATAATTTGCTCTATGAATAACTAGAAAGCCGTCTGATTTTAATCCTCAGATGGCTTTTTGTTTACATATTTATGAGTTCTCTTAATAAGTTTAATTCTTGTAAAGTATCGAGGTCTAAGTTTTTATTTTCTGTCAAAATTTGGTCTATTTTTATCGAAAATCTTTTTTTTACAGAAGCATCACTCAGCCAATTTGATATGGTTTTATTAAAAGATGTTTTAAAAGTACTTTGATTTTGTGGATTGAAACTGTACAAGATAAAGTCTTTGAATTGAAATGTACTTTCGATACTTTCAGCGTTGGTCCACGCATCTAAGATAGGTTTTAATTGAAAGTTGGCAACGGCAAACATCGTTAAATAAGAGCTAAGGTCGTCGCCGTCAGGTGAATATGGATAAAACAATAAGCACTTTTTAAAGAATTCGACCGAAAAATCTTGTAATAATTGTAATTCTTCGTTTGTCCAATACTCTGGTTTATGTAGTTCTAATCTTAGAAATACTTCTTCTACTGATACAGTCGGAAAATCGAAATTACTAACGAGTGCTAATACTCTCGGGAGAAAATGCTTCATTTCCCAAAGTTCGCGGTCAGAATAGGCCCTTGCCGATTCAAAATAACCTGACCTCAAAACCGAACTCGAAACCGCTCTTAGAGGAGTATTTATTAAGCGTGCTTCATCGGCATCGCTAACACAACACCGTTTGCAAACATCTAAAGTTTGGCCAATTGTGTAGCTTTCAAAAAGTTTATAAGATTTTTCTACGATTTCTTCGAGTAACATTTGGTTTCTTAATTGATAATTTCTCCAGTATTTTTAGCCAAGGCTTCTTTCCATCGAGTTATTTCTTCGGGTGTTTGTCTTACCCATTCTGTCAATTCACCAACAATTCTTAAGGGTTCTGCACTTCGATACGAACGCGTTGGGTTACCGAGAAATTTCTTGTCTGTAACATTGGGGTCATTTTCAAAGTTCCCCGTTGGTTCAACGATATAGACTCGTTGGGGGCCATCTCCTTTGGCTAATGCTGCGGCAAGTCCAGCCCCGTTGGGTAGAGCGGTGAAGTATATATGATTCATTATTATTTCGGGTTTGTAGTTTGAGGCAAACCCTGCTGTGAGTAAATCACCTACTTTTAAATCGGCTTTTGTTCCGTGATAAAATGGGCCATAGTCTAAGATTTCAGATTTTGTATTAGCGTTTTTCATAATTGAGGTTTTAAAAATAATCTTGCAATTTATTATAAAAGCAGAACTGTGGCAATCAGTTTAGGGCTGCCGTATCAAAATTTTGTTACCTCTTTAGAGGTTAAATATTGGTAAAATAAGAGCTATATTTTAAAATTTAAGTGCCGTAGGTACTTAACGTATAGCTCCGATGGAGCAAAATATTTCCCAAAACACCTTTTTCTACCAATATTTAGTTCTTCTGGAACATTTTTAAACTTTGATGCGAAAGGCCTTACAATCTATAAGGTAATTCTTCTATTATTTTTTCAACCTATAAATCAATACCACAATTTTATCAGCCAATTGCGGACATAAAACTTCCTCAAAATTTATCGGTAGCGGGCTTAGACTTAAAAGAAGAGCTTGACGTGAAAACAGGCGTAAGGAAATTCATTCTAAGTATGCAAGAAAAACTTAGTATAAAGCAAGCCGAAGTACAAAAAAGCTGGATGGGAGAATAAGGGTTTAATATACTAAACTATGTAAGTATAAATAGAACTATGATATAAATGTTATAAACTGTTTCTTTTATTGATTTCTTCTTGAATCAATTTTAGATTTTTATTACTTGAGTAAAAAATAAGTATGTATAAGGGAAGAAAACTAAAAGGGATAATTGAGGAAATACTAAAACCTTCTTTTGAGATAATGAATATGTTTGAAACTATCAATAAAATACCTATAACCACAAAAATGCTACGAACAGTTTTTACCGTTTTCTCTTGTTTTTGTAGCTCTTCTAAAGTCATTTGGTCGTATGTCTTTTTCATATCTTAAACGTTTATATCTTTGATTTACAAATTAACTTTCCAGTTTAGCAAAAGTTTTTCAAAACTTAATGATTTTCCAAATATTAAATTAAAAAAGACTTTATTTAGTCCTTGAATTAATTCAATGAGCAATGATAAAAGATTTGTACAAAAATAATAAGCCCTTATAGCATAACTATAAGGGCTTTCTTTTTCATAAAATAGTGTAGTCTAATTATTTACTTGTTTTTCAGTAAATGCAGTTAAAGTTTTGCCATCGTAGCGATAGAGACCAACTTCACGCGTTCCAATCCAAATATTATTATCTTTATCAACAAAAAGACTTTCAACCGAGCTATTACTCATTTTTTCGGTCGAAAATGCTCTAAATGCTTTACCATCATAGATACTTATACAACCTTCTTTCATACCACGAGCGTCTTTACGTTTACTACCAATCCAAATATTACCTTCTTTATCTGCCGCTATTGCTCTGACTATATTGTCACATAAACCATCTTTATCCGTAAAATTTGTAATTGTTTTACCATCATATTTGGCTACACCATAGCGACATGAATGATTTAACCATAGATTTCCTTTTTTATCTTCCAAAATATTATTGGTCGAGCTAAAAAAACTTTTTTGTTCGAGCATATCTTTGTAACTTCTCACCACAATGTCCGATGAATCGGATGTATTTTCGATAAAAGGGAAATTCTTGAAAGTTTTGCCATCATAACGATACGACCCAAACCAAATATTCCCCGATTTTTCTTGATACATATTAAAGATTGCGACATGATGAAACCCATCATTCCCTAAGGGGCCTTCATTTGCTAAGAATTCGGTAAATGTTTTTCCGTTGTACTGAATTACTCCTTCATCTTGTGTACCAAACCAAATATTTCCCATTTTATCTTGTAACATACTCAACACGGTTTTATTGGCTTGAGGCATGCATCCTTTTTGCGGTACGGTTTGACGAAAAAATGGGCTAGTAATTGGTGTTCGAGTCCATGGTAAGGCGAAGTCATTAAAGCGTTTACCATCAAATTTAGAAACACCGTCTTTAGTGCCAACCCAAATATTTCCTCTAGAATCTTCAAGCATACAATTAACTAGATTATTATTGAGCCCATCTTTGGTAGTAAAATTTACAAATCCTTTCCCATCATAACGATAGACACCTGCTCCGGAAGTAGCGAACCAAATATTGCCTGCTTTATCTTGCATGATACTTCTGATAAAACAATACTGCCCCGTTCCCGCAGGAATAACAAGTTTAGGATAAGATACTTCATTTTGAGCTTTACTGTGGCAGCCTTGAAGCCATAACAGTGCAAATAATAGCGAATAGATTTTCATATTTTAATCAATAAAATGCTTAATGTATAAATAATTTTATTACCACGGACCAGTTTTTTTTACTTGATAAAAGCGAGTGCCTTCGAATCGATAAAGACCTTGACCTGTTCCCCACCACATATTTCCATCTTTATCTTGAAACATACTTTGTACACAGCAATTAAGGCCATCGGCGGGTGTAAACACCTTAAATGCTTTTGGGTTAGGTAAAGGAATTGAAGGGTCAAACCTTGTTGTACTTCCCCGAGCCGTTACCCAAATAATACCTGATTCTTCAATGTATATTCCCCAAAATTCTGTTCCTCCCAAGCCGTCTTTGGTGGTATATTCTGTTAGCGTTTTACCACCTGCCCTGAGTGAAGCCGAGGGGTCATATTTACAGATACCATTTTTCATCGTAAACCACATATTGCCCATTTTATCTTGTGCAATACCGCCTGCATAGTTTTCGCCCAATGCAACTTTTTCGGCAATATTAGTTATTATTTTTCCATCATAACGAAATACTCCATTTTCGGAAGTGGCAAACCAAATGTTTCCACTTTTGTCTTCCATAATACCCGCAATATTTAGCGAGCCCAATTCTTTGAACAATGAAAAACTTTTTCGTCCTTCGCTATCTGCCATCGGGTCATATCGGTAAACACCTCCATGCGTTCCCACCCAAATATTGCCAGATTTATCGACCAAAATCCCTTTTCTGGTTATATCCACATGATTTAGTCCATCTTTTGGGTTATAGTTTTTAAAAATTTTACCGTCGTATCTGTAAACCCCTTGGTCAGTACCAAACCACATATTTCCATCTTTATCTTCATTTATGGCATACACGGTTTGGTTATAAAAATCCTCTGGATTAGAGAAATAAGTCAAGGTTTCTTTATCATACTTTACTACACCCTCGCTAATTGTTCCAAACCACATATTCCCTTTTGAATCTTGAAAAATACTTCTGATATATTGGCTAACCAAGGTGGTATCAAGGTCATGTGTTAAAGGAACTGTCTTAAAGCTTCTTATAACTTTAGGAATAGGTTTGGAGACATTTGATTTTACTTGTCCGTTGCAAGAAGTACAACAAGCAACCAGCAAAAGTAACATATAAATTTGTGCGTATTTCATGATTTATTTGCTTAACAACCGCCTTGGCGAGGAGCACGTTTATAGATTATTTTACTATCTCGTTCAACATAGTCGCCTGCTAAAATCGGAAATGCATACTTGGGTGCGTACGATACGACATGGCTTTTTATGGTTACTTTATCGTTAATTTTCAAACTACGTAATTGCTCAAATTCGTCGTTAAAATCCCAAATACTTTTGCCAGCGTTTGCTTGTCCGAAGGCAAGAATATAATCTTCACCATTAATCTTTACCATTACTCCGAAACCTAATCTTGAGCCAGCTGGAAGAGAAAGTGAAGTTATAACTCCCTCCATATTGGTAGATTCCTTAGTAAATCTCCTTACTTTAGCCGCACTAGCATACACTTTTTTACCTGCAGGAGATTCTTCCCATTTTTTGTACATAACACCATCAGGCGAGGCCTCCCATTGTTTCCTTGCAGCTTTCATTTCAGCAACTGTGAGTTTTTTGGGAGAAGAGATTTTAGGCGTTTCTTTTTTAATTTCACGATTGGCAAATACCAGTCCGCCTAATACAACTAAGGGTAATACCAGTACATAAATGAGTTTTTTCATATTTTTTGCATGTTTAATCAATAATAATGCTATTGCGTTGTACAGCCAAGGCATGCCTTGGCTGTATGCGTGATAATATCGGATGATTTTTTTAAAATTATCAGACAAGCTATTTCCTTTAAAATTACGTTTAACTAAGCCTCAGAATTTTCAACAAATCTACAGGCTTGAAAGTATAAAATTGGTAAAAGCCTTGTAAATAGACTGTAAATGACTTGTAAAATGATTGTAAAAACAATTTTTTCTACTTTAGAATGCTTATTTTTGTCTATGAAATTTAAGATTCTCCCTTTTTTCATCGTAAGCTGCTTGCTTTTTACGATTGTTTCGTTTGTTGCAGAAAAATCTGACAATAGTGATTTTGACGCTGCAAAGGAAGTAATTATTATGCGAGAAATTGCCCATCGTGTCCTACGATATACGGGTGATACTTCTTCAAGAATCTTACCTGTCAATCGCTTGGCTGAAAATGAATTTGAGATTCCCTTTGAAAGTAGTTTTTCATTCAAACCCGATTCACTCGTACGTATTATTGATAAAGTGATTTCGAGTAATCATTTACCTGATAATTATATCGTAAATGTAATCGAATGTAATACTTCGAAAGTAATTTTTGGATATGCCATTTTAGGAATTGAGAAAAAGAATATTGTACCTTGCTTAGGACGCCAACAGCCGAATATGCGATATTGTATCAATATCAAATTTGAAGAGGCCAATTGGTTGAGCAAAAATTTTTATCTGTTAGGTCTCAGCTTTTTGAGTATAAGCTTAGTTTTTTTTGGGTGGCAGAGAATGAAAAACACGAAGAGTTCTGTTTCAACAGAACCTCAAAATAATGAAAACGATGCCTCCAATACAGCTATTTTGGTTGGGAAATATGAGTTCTTCCCCGATGAATTATTATTGATTTATGAGGAAGAAAAAATTTCTCTTACTATCAAAGAAGCTAAAGTACTTAGCATTTTTGCTTATAACCTTAATCAAATTATCGACCGTAATCGACTTCAAAAAGAGGTTTGGGAAGATGAGGGGGTAATTGTTGGACGAAGTTTGGATATGTTTATTTCTAAACTTCGAAAAAAATTAAGTCAAGATCCTAACGTGAAAATTACAAATATTCATGGAAAAGGGTATAAGTTGGAGGTTTAATGAAAGACCTTCATTTTATTAGTTAGAAACCTTGATATTTAGAAGTTTATTTCCTAAATAATTTGATTGTATAGTCAAGTAATTTTTGGTTGCCCGGTTCACCGTGGCCCGGTACAACTACCTTTACATTCGGGTAGTTTTTTCTTACTTTTTCAACGGTATTAGACCATTCCGCAATATTTGCATCGCCAAGATAACCTTTGCTGGCACCTACTTCTTTTATCAAACATCCCCCAAACATGATGTTTTCGCTCGGAAAATATCCAACTACGTTGTCTTGAGTGTGACCTTCTCCAAAATATTGGGCAGAAATTACCGTTTTACCAACTTTAATGGTCAGGTTTTCACTAAAACCATTTTTAGGTACTATATAATTATTTTTTTGAGCGAATTCGATGGTTTTCTGATTAGCGTAAGAAGGAATTTGATGGTCATGAAATGCTTTCAGACCTCCTAAACAATCATCATGAAAATGGGTCGGAATAACACCCTTGATTTTGCAATGTAATGTTTCGGTAATCCACTTAATCAATTCTTCAGAACTCTTATCATTGGTTGGTGTATCAAACACAAATGCTTCATTGTTATTTCTTATTACAAGGCCATTGCAAGGTACGTAGCCAAAATCGTTGGTTTGTTTAAACGAAATGTGTTGAAAGGCATTTGCTGCAATCTGATTGATTACCAAGGCATCAGTTTTGTGCACTTCTTTTGTTTTAAATGTTTTGTTTTTTTGAGCAATACAAGTAAAAATTGAAGAAGTAATGAGGGTAGTTAATAGCACGTAAATTAGCTTTTTCATTTTGTTTTTTATGTGTATGATTTTACTCAAAATTAGTAATTATTTTACTTTATTTTTGGAAAGAATCTAATACTTTTTTGTGTGATTTGAAGTCGAGAATTAAATCCGGGAATAAGCATCTTTTATAGCCTCTTCAAGCACTTCGATATTGATTTCTTGCAGCTTTTTAAACTTGATACAATATCCACTTGTACTTGCTTTGCCTAGTTTTTGGCCATAAGTTTGGTCTAAATATTTTTTATCCTCAATGCCAAGCAGATACACTGAAATACCTGATTGGTTTGTACTGATTCCAATCCTAAACCATTCTTTTGTTTTACCATTGGCATATTTCATTTCAAGTGTTCCATATCCAATGGTGGGGTTACTAACTACTTTACCTGTTTCGTTTTTTCCATCAAAGAACCATATTTTACAGTTGGGAAAAATCTGAATTAGCCTTTGGTGTAAGGCTTGTATATCAGCTTGTTTGGAAGTAGGTAAACTTTCTATATACGCTTGGATTTGTGCCTGGATATTCATTTTCAATCTAATTCTTCGCAGTGAAAATTATGAATACTTAGCAAATGCCGAACCCTCAAAACTATATCTTCCTCAGCCTCAATTCGTAATATTTTATCATGGTCTTCTAGGTCAAAGTTCCATTTGGCATTGGGTAATAATAATTGGTTGAGAGAAGGTTTGATGGCTTTTATTTGCTTTTTTGTTTTTACAGAAGTTTTGAAAACAAAAATCATTGTTGAGATTGAGCCTCCAATAGACGCTCTAAGTTGGTAAGTGATAAAGTAAAACCAATTTTGAAGCCCTCCAGTAAGTTTTCCATGCGTTCGAAAGATTCATTATACACCTCAATATGTACTTTGGTAATGCCGTTTTCTTCGCTGAAATTATAGTCCCATTCTGAACCTGGAAGTTCGGGATTTTCATTTTCGTCGGCAAAGGTATTATACATTTTGAAATTGGTCTTTGGCGTAATCGAAGTATATTCTTGAATTGCCCAACGAGCTTGCCCTTCAGGACTTACCATGGCATAAAATCGTTTTCCACCAACCTCAAAATTCATGTATTTTGTCATTGATTTCATTGGGGCAGGAGCTACCCACTGGTCAAGTAGTTCTTTTTTTGTAAAAGCATCCCAAACCAACGCTAACTCGGCATCAAACTCTCTTGTGATGAATACTTTTTTAGCCGTTTTATCTACGATGAAGTCAAAGAATAGGTCATTTTTCATTTTTTGTGTTTTTTAAAGTGTTCAATAAATTGTCAAGTTGGTTGAAACGAGTTTCCCAAATCTTGCGGTATTGTTCAAGCCAGATATCAATTTCTTTCATTTTTTCAATCTCAAGCGAATAATAAATTTCTCTTCCTTGGTGCTCTTGTTTTACAAGTTCACATTCTGTAAGAATACGTAAATGCTTCGATACCGCTTGACGGGTAATATTGAAATTTTCGGCAATAGAATTTGGGGTCATTGATTGTAAGGCAATGAGGGCAATAATCCCTCGTCTGGTTGGGTCGGCAATTGCTTGAAAAATATCTCGCCTCATTTATTATGATTTTTAATTTAAGAAACCGAATGGTTGCAAATATATGTGCAACTATTCGGTTTCGCAAGCATTGTTTATTTTTTTACAAATTTTATTAAGGAGAGATGAGAATTTTGATGTTTCAAAAGTAGAGATGAAGCCCCAATATAAATACAGTCTAAGGAAGATAAGTAATCCACTCGTTGAAACTTTTAATGCTTCCAACGAATGGATTATATGTTTTAATGATTCTTATTTGGCCATACCCGCCTCAGCAACCAAAGTTAATAAAGCAGCTTGAATAGCTTTGTATCCTTCAAAATCGTACCACCATTCATTGAGTGCATGAGCGTTGCCACTTTTGCCACCTCTACCAATTGTAACGGCTGGAATACCTTTTGAAATAGGGATATTTGAATTGGTAGAACCTCTTGTGATTTGCGGTGTTTCACCAAAAAACGATGAAACTGCCATGCTTTTTTGTATCAAAGGCAGGGTTTCTGGTAACTCTCCCGATGGGCGGTCGCCGATTTTGACAACATCAACCGTTAGAGGAGGTCCCATTCGCTTCATAGCGTTGTGCTCGTCTAATGCTCTTTTTACAGAAGCTTTCAAAATAGCATCAACTTGATTGAGGTTATCAGGAAATTCTGAACGCATGTCTATTTCCATCCAAGATTCAAACGCGATAGAATTGACCGAAGTACCTCCACCAATACGCCCAACATTATAACTTGTACGAGCTCCAGACTTGGTGTATTTATCAGCCGCGGTTGAAAAATAGTGAATAGCAGAACCCAAAGCATGTTGAGGATTGGCCAAACCAAATGCTCCCCACGAGTGTCCGCCCGGCCCACGGAAAGTGATTCGATAGCGATACGAACCAAGACCCATTGTGTTTACTCTGCTAATATCGCCACCATCAACGGCAATCCAAGAGTCTATTTTTCGGCCTTCACCACTGAATAAATACTTTACACCACGTAAATCGCCCAGTCCTTCTTCTCCCACTGTTCCGATAAATAAAACATCTGCTTGAGTTTCGATTTTTGCTACTTCCATTGCTCTTAAGATAGAAGGCAGGAGAATCAAACCACGAGTATTATCGCCTATGCCTGGGGCATATAGTGTATCGCCTTTGAATTTTACTTTTACATCGGTTTCGATAGGAAATACGGTGTCGAGGTGTGCATCAAGTGCCACACAACGATTAGCATTCTTACCTTTGCGTAGGGCAATGACATTGCCCACTTTATCAATCCAAACTGAATCGGCTCCTGCTTCTTTGAGCATGGCTGCAAAACGAACCGCTCTTTTTTCTTCCTTGAATGGAGGTGCCGGAATTTCGTTGAGCATGATAAGCTCTTCTCTATTTCGTTTATTTTCTGAGAAAATTAATTGAAACGCGGCTTGAATTTGCTTGTTTTGTGCTAATTGAGCAATTTCTTTTTGGTATTCTGGAGCAATTTTAGCGGTTTTACCTGCCTCATCTTCTTGTGAAAAGGCGTATACAAAAGAGGATAAACACACACACCAAGCAATACTTACACGTAAAGTTATTTTCATAGTTGTTTAGTTTATTGAAATTAAATGCCAATTTAGTGAATTTTCGAAAGGCATTCATTGAAGAAGAATAATTCTTTGTTTATGGTTTGTTATCGAATTATTTTTTGCCTTGCTTTAGATATATTTTCTAATAAACAATAATCCCAACTTTTCATTTGATTTTACTAAAAATAATACTTTGAATATTGTCAGTAGAGTAATTGACGACTGAGTTCGTATCGTTTTTCTTTTTACCGGAAGTTACTTCGAATTTTAATTTATCGTTGATGAGCTCATAATTGGCAGTAAGATATATACCATGTGTTTCGAAAGTAGAGTAAAGTTTATTCTCAAATTGGTAATTGAGCAATTCAATCCCATCACCTTCGTCAGTAATGAAGACATTGTTTTCTACAAATCTCAACTTATAGTCCTTTACCATGGGTAGTTTTTTAGATAAATATTCAGTTTTCCACACCCACGTAGTTGCGTCAATGGCTTTAATCGTTAAAATAACATCAACACTATCTCGTAAAAGACCTTGGTTATACATATACATTTTGCCTGTCCACTGACCAAGGCATTTGTCTGGAAACTTATCCTGTGCATGAACGTAAAACGAAGAGGTTGTAATGAGGATTACGAATAGAATTATTGTATACTGTCTTGATTTATAGGTTAGATAGGTATTCATATTTTAAAGTAGAGTTAAATAGTGAAACTAAAACCAAAACGCCAGCATGTTTTTAAAATTTAAAACATACTGGCGGTAAAAATAGGCTTTGTTTATGAATAATTAAACCGTAGCATATTCGTAAAGTGGAAGCTTGAGTTTATGAGCAATCTTATATACTTTGTTGATGGCAATCTCTATTTGCTTATAACTATGAGTGGCCATCAATGAAAATCTAATGAGGCTATCTTCTGGACCTACGGCAGGTGTTACGACTGGATTGACAAATACCCCCTCATCCATGAGCATTTTAGTCATTAAATATGTTTTTTCATCATCACGAATGTAAATCGGAATAATTGGCGATTGTGTATGCCCAATATCAAAACCTAACTCTTGTAGATACTCCATAGCAAAGTAGGTGTTATCCCATAATGCTTGAATCCTCCATTCTTCATTTTGAATGATATCAAGTGCGGCCGAAGCACTGGCAATCGAAGCAGGCGTCGCACTTGCACTAAAAATAAGCGAACGAGCAGTATGCTTTATATGGTCGATTACTTTTGAATCAGCCGCAACAAAGCCCCCAAGCGAAGCCAATGACTTACTAAATGTTCCTACAATAAGGTCGGTTTCTTTAGTTAGTCCAAAATGGTTAGCAGTTCCGCGACCATTTTCGCCCAAAACGCCTAATCCATGGGCATCGTCAATCATTATCATTGCTTGGTATTTGTGGCAAATCTCAATGATTTCGGGTAAACGGGCGAGGTCTCCTTCCATACTATACACGCCATCCACAACTACCAATTTAACAGCTTCTTCCGGAAGAGATACTAAGATTTGCTCAAGGTTTTCGATGTTATTGTGTTTGAACTTTAATACCTTTGAGAATGAAAGTCTCGTTCCTTCGTAAATAGAAGCATGATCGGCTTCGTCAATGATAATGTAGTCGTTGCGGCCAGTTATCGAAGATACAACTCCGAGGTTTGTCTGAAAACCTGTACTAAAAATCAGAGCCGATTCTTTTCCTAAAAAACGAGCTAATTTTTCTTCTAATTCAACGTGCAGGTCAAGGGTTCCATTGAGAAATCTCGACCCCGCACAGCCAGTACCATATTTATCAATGGCGGCTTTGGCTGCTGCTTTTACATACGGATGGTTTGTTAGACCCAAGTAGCTATTCGAACCAAACATTAAAACGTCTTTACCATCAATTTTCACGACAGAATCTTGATTGTTAGATGTAATTGGTCGAAAATAGGGGTATAAGCCCATGTTTTTCATGCCCTTGATGCGAGCATTTAACTGTAATCGTTGTGTTGCGTTTTGGTTTTTCATTGATTTTTGAAATTTTGGGAAAATCAAAAAAAGTTTTCAAATGGCTAATGTTTGGATTATTTTACTTATGAATGATTTACTATAAAAAAAACTTTTGCATCAATAAGCTGAAGGTGTTTTTTTTCGTAGAAAATTATAGTTGTATGCATAAAAAAAGCCCCTACAAAAAATTGTGAAGGCTTTAGAGGTTAGTTTTTTTAATTTTATATCGTTTTTGAAAATAATTTCTGTGTTGGTTTTGTTTGAGCCAAATACATGTCGAAAACCATACAAATATTTCGAATAAACGCTTTACCCGCAGGAAGAACCTTTAGCCCAAATTCATTGAAAGTAATGAGTTTATCTTCTGCCAAATCATCTAGTTTTTCAAAGATAATCTCTGTTTCTTCACTTGTCCAATCGCTCAACTTCCATGAAGTTTCCAAATTACAAATAATATTTAATATTTGTTGTCTTATGAATAAATCTTTTTTATTGAGTAGGTGCCCTTTGAAGATTGGAAGTTCTCCAGCATTGACCTTTTCTATATATGGTTCAATTTCTTTGATATTTTGAGCAAAGGCTGTCCAACTATCACTAATCGAAGAAGCTCCCAGTCCAAGCAATACCTTCGATTGGGTGGTAGTATAACCCATAAAGTTTCGGTGAAGTGTGCCATTTTCTTGGGCTTTATTTAAAGTATCGTGTGGAAGTGCGAAATGGTCCATACCAATTTCAATGTAACCATTTTCCTCAAACATTGCTCGACCTCGTTCGTACAAAGCTCGTTTTTCTTCACCGCTTGGTAAGTTGCTTTCATCAAATCCGCGTTGGCCGTTTCCTTTGAGCCAAGGCACATGGGCGTAAGAGTAAAAAGCTATTCGGTCGGGTTTCATTGAAAGGGTTTGCCGAATGGTATCTTCAATAGAAGAAAGTTGTTGATATGGTAATCCAAATACTAAATCATGACTAATTGAGGTATAACCAATTTCACGAGCAAGTTCAGTCACTTTTTTTACATTTTCGAAAGGCTGTATGCGATGTATGGCCAACTGTACATGTGGGTCATAATCTTGTACGCCAAAACTAACTCTTCTAAAACCTAAATCATAAAGTGTTTGTAAGTGTTCGGCATTGGTATTGTTGGGGTGGCCTTCAAAACTAAATTCGTGTTCGGAAGTTATTTGGGCATCATCTAAAATACCTTGAATAAGTTTGTGTAACATATTAGGAGCGAAAAAGCTTGGCGTACCTCCTCCCAAATGAATTTCGGCGATGCGTGGTTTATTCGGAAACATTGCGGCATACATTTGCCATTCTTTTAAAACTGCCTCAATATATGGTTCTTCAACTCCGTGGTTTTTGGTAATCCGCTTATGGCATGCACAAAAAGTACACAGACTTTCACAGTAAGGCAAGTGGATATAAAGACTAATGCCCGAAGTATGATTAGTAATAGAGAAAGTTTCAACCAAACGTTTTTTCCATGCTTCACTGCTGAAATTGTCAGTTTGCCAATGTGGCACGGTGGGGTAACTGGTGTATCTTGGGCCAGCTACATCATATTTTTTTATTAAAGAAGAGTCTGTCATGCGTTTACTTATATTTCATGCAAAATTAGATGCCAGCCTAAAGAAAAATGATGATGAAAGTCATGTTTTGCCCCTGCATGATATGTCTTTACTTGATTGATATCAGTATATCAAAATCATGAGTATGGGAGATAGACAATTTAATCAATCAATCTAAACCAAGAAACAGAACTTAAAATCTGCCTTTGGTCAAAAAAAGAAACAGGTTTCAGCAGAGAATCACTTATCTTTATCGAAAAGATTTTATTCAAAACATGCCCAGCTACCATCAAATCAAACGCCAAATTGACTTGAATCCTTTTGCCGAACTTATGCTTCGTAATGAGCTAAAGGCCTTGCCGAGTATTATTCATGAAAACGAATACATTGATGCCTCAGTGCATGGCTACTGGAACACTCGCCATGTATTATTATTGGCCACAACCGAGCGTATTTTATTAGTTGATAGCGATGCTTATGGCGATATTGAGGTCGTGGAATTCCCCTATGATAAGTCTGTTACGGTTCGTTGCCCAACGCCCGATTCGGTTGTTTTTGGTACTGAGGGTCGAAAAGTAAAGGTTGATAATACTCTTGAAGAATATATTTCGACTTTTTATGAAGTAGTTAAAGCTCGTTTGGCAGGAGAAAAACCAAAGCTATATCGTGAGCATGATATTTATGCCGAAGAAAACCCCCACGTTGAAAATGCTGGAAATCCTTTTCATGTTATTTTACGTGGACTTGATGGGCTTTCAAAAATGATTTCACAACCCAATCAACAAGTCGAACAGCCTACAAATAATACTGGTTTTCAGACCACCAACCAAGTAAAGGAAGTTCCTGCTAAATCGTTGGAAGAACTTTTGGTCGAACTAAATGCTTTGATTGGGCTTGAAAATGTGAAAGAGGAAGTAAATAGTTTGGTGAATGTTTTAAAAATTGAAAAAATTAGAAAGGAACAGGGTTTACAACTTCCCGAACGCTCCTTGCACATGGTTTTTTATGGTAATCCCGGAACAGGTAAAACTACTATTGCAAGGCTTTTAGCTCAGATTTTCAAAACATTAGGAATTTTGAATAAAGGAACACTCTATGAAACCGACCGCAGTGGGTTGGTAGCGGGCTATACTGGCCAAACTTCGCTGAAAACCCGTGAAGTATGCCAAAAAGCATTGGGCGGAATTTTGTTTATTGATGAAGCCTACGCCCTCAATACCGATGATACTTACGGGCCCGAAGCGGTAAATACGATTGTAAAGTTTATGGAAGACAATCGAGATGATTTTGTGGTGATTGTGGCAGGTTATGAAGAAAAAATGACAGCGTTTATCAACTCAAATCCTGGATTACATTCGAGATTTAATAAATACATTGCCTTTAAAGATTACACGCCAGAAGAATTATTGGATATTTATTTACTTCAAACCCAAAAAGTACAATTAAAAGTAGAAGAGGCTGCTCAGAAGAAAGTATATAAGCTATTTAAAGCACTTTATGAAGACCGAGATGCCTCCTTTGGCAATGGACGTTTAGCTCGTAATATTTTTGAAAAAACTTATGAAAAGCAGGCCAATCGTTTAGTAAATGAGGGAATTGAAAAAAATGATATTAGTTTAGTAAAAGAAGAGGATATTCCTGAGATAGAAGAATAATATTTGGATAAAAATATTTCAAATTAAACTTGGAATATTGAAATTTTTTACATACGTTTAATTAATCTTTAGGAATACTTAAAGTAAGATGTGGGTTCAAGCGAGCCCGCACCAGTTTGGCATTGTTCACTCTAAATTCTTACTATTATGAAAGTACCTATTTTAGCTTCACTTTTCTTGACAATTACTTTATACGGATGTCAAAAATCTTCTTCCGCTGTCAATACGGCAGCTATTGACCAAGCAAAAGAAGAAAAAGAAATCATTGCCTGTATTGAAGCAGAAACCGACTGCTTTTTCAAACGCGATTATAATTGTTGGCAAGATAAATTTACTCACTCAGAGTATTCTTACCAAGCATGGAGCAATGCCGATGGCACCTTTGATGCCAGTGTAGGTTGGGATAATATCAATAAAAACCTCGGAAAGTTTATTAAAGAAAATCCAGCCGAACCAGAAAAAGAGGGTAGTAGCCACCCAATAGTTAAACGAAAAAATATGAAGTTTAAATTTTATGGCTCAAATGCTGCCCATATCACTTGGGACCAGTATAATAGCGACCGCGAGCAAAAATATTTCTTACAAAGTAAAGAAGTAAGATTAATGGAAAAAGGAACTGATGGAAAGTGGAGAATTGTCAATGTATCAGCCTTTTGGAATTATAAAAATAGAATACCAATGAGTCAAATTTAAATATTGTCATCAGGTTTCAGAATTCTGAAACCTGATGTTTTTATAAGCTATAATTCCTCTATTTTATTCAAATAAATCTCTGCTTGATTGAGTATTTCTTTTCTTTGCTGGTCGGGCATTTTATTGAGGGTTACGTAAGCCATGCCAATGCGTGGATTTCGCTCCAGTTTTTCTCTATTTCGCTCAAAAAAATGCCAATAAAGCGAGTTAAACGGACAAGCTTTATGCCCAACTTTCTTTGATTTATCATAGAAACAAGAGCTGCAATAATCGCTCATTTTATCTATATAGTTAGCCGAACCCACGTAAGGTTTTGAGCCAACAATTCCGCCATCGGCATACTGACTCATGCCACGAGTATTGGTAATTTCCACCCATTCGATGGCATCAATATATACCCCCAAATACCATTCATCAACTTCATCGGGGTTGATTCCACTTAACAAACAAAAATTACCGATAATCATCAATCGTTGAATGTGATGAGCATAAGCTAAATTCAAAGATTGACCGATGGAGTGCTTCATGCAGTTCATTTTTGTTTGAGAATTCCAGAAAAAACCAGGTAGCTTTTGTCGATGTTCGAAGAAATTTAGGTGTTGAAAATCGGGCATTTTTGCCCAATAAATACCACGCATATATTCTCGCCAACCAATAATTTGTCTGACAAACCCCTCGATTTGTGCAATCGAAATTTGTGTTTGGTTGTTTTGCCAATGGGCAACGGCTCGCTTTACTACTTCCAAAGGTGAAAGCAGCTTGGTATTGAGCGAAAAAGAAAGTCTTGAATGATAAATCGACCAGTATTGAGTGGCCATGGCATCTTCATAAGTGCCAAATAAAGGCAAACATTCTTTTACAAAAAAATCAAGGAGTTGTAAACTTTCTTCTCTATTTATTGGCCAAACAAACGCTTTCGGATTAATACTACCGATAGTCTCAATGTTTTGTTTTTGAATGACTTCAAGAATATCCGAAACATCATGATTAAATACCAAAGGTTCAACGGGGCGATGTTCTTTTGGAAGTTTTTTTCGGTTTTCGGCATCATAATTCCATTGCCCAGTAATTGGCTCATTTCCTTCCATCAAAATATCGTATTTCTTTCGCATCATGCGATAGAAATTTTCCATTAAAAAAGTCTTTTTCCCTTTGAAGAACTCAGCTAACTCATTTCGTTTGCTCAAAAAATGCTCCGAATCATAGACTTTGGTTGGAATATTGAGTGTGTTTGAAAAAAACTTTAGTTGCTCATCAAGGCGGTATTCGTCAGGAAGTTGATATTCGAATTGGGTAATTTCATTTTCCCTGATTATCCACTGAAGGTTTTGGGTGAGCGATTGGGTATTTTGCTCGTCATCAAGGTTTATATAAATTATCTTATTTCCTTGATTTTGAAGCACTTGTGCAAAAATACGCATAGCTGCAAAGAACCCCACCACTTTCTGAATATGGTGCTTTACGTAGTCGGTTTCTTGTTTTATTTCCATCATGACATACAAAATATTGTCGTCTTTTTCCCGAAACCAAGAGTGATTATAATTGAGTTGGTCGCCCAAAATTAGTCGAAGAACCATGCGTTTTTTGTCAATGTTTCATGGATTTAACTCACATTGAGCCGATTTGTTTAGAAATAAAAAACCCATCCAAGCGTTTTCTTGGATGGGTTTTGCGGAAATCGAATGAATTTACTTTTTCAACTCATTACTCATCGAATATGGGAAATCTGATTCTTTGATACCCTTATTTTTATTTGGTGTGGCCGACATTTTTAGTTTAAATGTACCACCTTTCATAATATCAGCATAACTAAGGTAGTTTTTGGTGTAGTTTACATTATTCAAACTTGCTTGTTCAACATACACTTTTTCACTGCTATTTTCGGGAGCTTGAATCGTAAAGGTTTTACCGTTTTCTAATTTAATAGTGGCTTTTTTGAATAATGGTGAGCCTAAAACGTACTGATCGGTTCCTGGTGCAACTGGATACATACCCAATGCTGAAAATACATACCAAGCTGAAGTTTGACCATTATCCTCATCGCCACAAAGACCATCGGGATATGGCGTATAAAGTTTTTTCATAATATTACGAACATGGTATTGGGTTTTCCAAGGTTCGCCCGCATAATTATACAAATAAGGCATGTGCTGAATCGGCTGATTTCCATGTGCATATTGCCCCATATTCATGACCAACATTTCAGTAATTTCATGAATTTGAATGCCATAATAAGAGAAATCGAAGGTAGGAGGGGCTGTGAAAACCGAATCTAATTTGGCAACAAAATTCTTCTTGCCACCCATCAGATCAGAAAGTCCTTGAATATCATGAAATACACACCATGTCCAGTGCCAAGAACAGCCCTCTGTGAAGGCATCGCCCCACTTATCGGGTCTGAATGGCGTTTGAAACGAGCCATCTTTATTTTTTCCACGCACAAAATTGGTCGATTTATCAAAAACATTACGGTAATTTTGAGCTCTCTTGGCATATAAATCTATTTCCGCTTGTGGACGTTTCAAGAGTTTAGCCATTTTCCAAATCGTAAAATCATCGTAGGCATATTCGAGCGTTCGAGCCGTATTTTCGTTGATGCCCACATCATAAGGTACATACCCAAGCGTATTATAATATTGTACCCCCAAACGTCCTACCGAACTTAAAGGCCCTGCTTGATTGGTATTTTTGGTGATGGCTTCATAAAGCTTTTCAATTTCCTGAATCTTAATTCCTTTCAGATAAGCATCGGCAATGATTGATGCCGAATTAGAACCAACCATACAATCTCTGTGGCCTGGACTTGCCCATTCTGGTAGCCAACCACTTTCTTTGTATGCATTGCTCAAACCTTCCATGATTTGGCTATTCATTTCAGGAAACATCAAGTTAAAAAATGGGAATACCGCACGGAAGGTGTCCCAGAAACCATTGTCCGTAAACATATACCCTTCTAATACTTGACCATTGTAAGGACTATAATGTATTACTTTTTTATCTTTATCTAATTCATAAAACTTACGCGGAAACAACATCGTATGATAAAGTGCCGAATAGAATGTGCGGAGTTCGTCATCGGAGCCACCTTCTACTTTAATTCGATTTAATTGGGTATTCCAAGATTTTTCACCTTGTGCCATGAGTTGGTCGAAATTCAAATCGCCAATTTCGTTTTTGAGATTTAGCTCTGCTTGCTCGGCACTGATAAACGAAGAAGCCACTTTTAAGTTTATTTGCTCATTGGTTTTGGTTTTAAACCTGATGATGCTTCCCGCGTGTTTGGTTTCTACTTCCAAATTATTGAGCGTTATTTCGCCATCTTTTACCCCATAAACTTCTTCAAAATCTTTATCAACGTATATTACGAAGTAGTTTTTGAAGTTTTCTGGTACACCGCCCGAGGAGTTACGTGCGTAGCCAATAATTTTACGCTCTTTAGGAAAAACTTTTATGTATGAATTCTTGAAAAATCCATCAATAATTAAGTAAGCTTTATTAGTTTCTGGGTATGTGATTCTGAAACGAGCGGCTCTTTCGGTTGGTGTAATTTCTACCGTTGTATTATAATCAGATAAATACGCTCGATAATAATGTGGCTTTGAGGTTTCGGCTTTATGTGAATACCAAGATTCACGTTTGTTTTCGTCAAAGACGAGTTTTTCGGTAGTAGCAAAAATTGAAAACGCACCGTAATCATTTATCCAAGGAGAAGGCTGGTGGGTTTGCTTAAATCCTCTGATTTTATTGCTGGCATATTGATAGGTCCAACCATCACCCATTTTATTGGTTTGGGGCGTCCAGAAATTCATTCCCCAAGGTCGAGCAATGGCAGGATAGGTATTTCCATTTGAAAATTCAAATTTTGAATCGGTTCCGACCAAAGGATTTACATATTTTACTAAATTTTCTGGAGCTTGGGCAAAAGAAAAATAACCCACAAAAATGAGTAGGGTTGAAATGAAAGTTTTTTTCATTGAGGTGTTTTAAATCGTAGTTGAGTTGTAAAGTTTATTTTAAAGATTTTGCGTAGCAATGTTCTTAAACCAGCCCTTCAGGATTTGGAATAAAATTTAAGAAAGAATCGCTGTGTTTTTTATATTTATCTCCGTCAAGTGTATATAAAAAAGCCCCTTTTTTAGAGAATCCCTTTTGTTTTTCTTTCAATTTTACCAAAAGTCCTGTCGAAAGAATTTTTCGACTAAAGTTACGTTTATCGAAATTACTTCCGTAAATGGCTTCATACAAATTAAGGATTTGCGGAATCGTAAATTTTTCGGGCATTAGTTCAAAGCCAATCGGGTGAAAAGCTGCTTTATATCTCAGGCGTTCGATGGCCATTTTAATCATTTCTTGGTGGTCAAAGAGTAATTCGGGTAGGTCTTGCATCGAAAACCATTGTGCATGGTGGGTATCAGAAATCTTAGTTTCATAATCTTTGACATTTACCAAAGCATAATAAGCCACCGCAACTGTGCGTTCGATGGGGTCACGTTTGGGATCGCCAAATGCAGAAAGCTGCTCCAAATAGATACCAGTTACACCTGTTAGTTCAAACAAAATGCGTTCGGCAGCTTGATCGAGGCTTTCTTCAGATTTTAGCCATCCCCCCATCAACGACCAAGTATCGTGGTCGGTTTGTACGCCTCGTTTAACCAAAAGTAGCTTTAACTCAGCTCCATCGAATCCAAAGATGATTGAGTCGAGTGCCACTAAGCATTTAGTTTGTTGTTTGTAAAGTTCTAACATTCAGCTTTTAATTGTTTTGATTTAGGTATATGGTATAGATGGGGCGGCAATATAAGAGAGTGTATGCCTATACACAACAAAATTAGCTAAATTCTGTAAAAATCTTCTATTTTTGCAGAAAAAAGCCCTTAATGTCATTGCTTCAAATTAGTCATTTACATAAATCATTTGCTGGCGTAAAGGCGGTAAACGATATTTCAATTACGCTCGAAAAAGGAAAGATTTTGGCAATTTTGGGCGAAAGTGGCTCGGGTAAAACGACACTGCTTCATTTAATTGCTGCCCTCTACGAACCTGATGAAGGTACGCTAACTTTAGCGGGTGAACGAATTACGCCTCCATCAGAAAAATTAATTGCTGGGCACCCCGATATTAAGTTGGTGAGGCAAGATTATGGACTTTTTCCGAATATTTCCATCAGAGAGAATATTGCTTATGAATTACGCTATTATGTAGAAGATTATAGAAATGAGCGTGTTGATAAATTGCTCCAAATTAGTGGATTAGAACATGTGCAACATCACCTTCCAAGGCAAGTTTCGGGTGGAGAACAACAACGTGCCGTCATTGCTCGAGCCATAGCGGAAGAACCCAAGCTTTTGTTGATGGACGAGCCATTTAGCCACCTCGATGCTGTAAACAAACGTAGGCTGAAAGAGGAAGTGCTAAATTTAATTAAAGCCGAGGGAGTTAGTTGTATTTTCGTCACACACGATGTGGCCGATGCCTACGGAATGGCTGATGTATTGATGATTATGCAACGAGGAAGTATGTTACAAATCGGAAATCCAGAAGAAGTTTATAAAAATCCAGCTAATCAATATGTGGCAGAAATAACTGGAGAGATAAACCCAATTTTGCCCTTTTTGCATAAGGAAATATCTAATGTAAGTATAAAATTTATCCGTCCTGAACAAATTTATTTTAAACCTGATTCAGATTTAAGGGCAACCGTAGAAAATATCAGGTTTTTAGGTGCTTACTATGAGATTATTTTGAAAAATCCACAAAGTCTATTGAAAATGTATAGTTTTGAAAAATTTAACATAGGTGAAGACATAGGAATTGAAATTAAAGTATGAAGTGAAAAAGTCTAAGTATTTTAGCTATCGTAGATAAAAAATCTATTTGTAAAAGTTAATTTAGATATTTTCTATATCCTACTAATGAAAAATAGATAATAATTTTGATGTATTTTTTGCATTTTTACCTTTAAATTCTCAACTTTGTATCGGTATCAAGAATTTCTGAGAAAAATCTCAGAAAACCAACCGAGTCAAAACACTACGGTGGTCAAAAAGATGCGGACTGTTCTTAAGTCAAAAATGTTTTATTTTGCTCTTCCAGAATTCCGCGAAATAGTTTCAAGTCGATGTAATCGACCTAATAAATCATTAACTAAAAACACATTTAGGATTTATGCCTTATTTATTCACTTCTGAATCTGTATCGGAAGGGCACCCAGACAAAGTAGCCGACCAAATTTCAGACGCCCTCATTGATAATTTCATGGCGTTTGACCCAACCTCTAAAGTTGCTTGTGAAACACTTGTAACAACCGGACAAGTGGTATTGGCAGGTGAGGTAAAAACAAAAACATATTTAGATGTTCAAAGCATTGCTCGTGATGTAATCCGTAAGATTGGTTATACAAAATCGGAGTATATGTTTGAGGCAAATTCTTGTGGAATCCTTTCAGCTATTCACGACCAATCGGCTGATATCAACCAAGGTGTTGACCGCAAAACTGCCGATGATTTCGAATCAAAAGCTAATGCACAAGGTGCTGGTGACCAAGGTATGATGTTTGGTTATGCTACTCGCGAAACCGAAAACTATATGCCTTTGGCTTTAGATTTGGCACACACGATTCTTCAAGAAATGTCGTACATACGTAATAACGAACCTTCATTGATTGGTTATTTACGTCCTGATGCAAAATCACAAGTAACAATCGAATATTCTGATGATAACGTTCCGCAAAGAATTGATACTATCGTAGTTTCTACGCAGCACGATGATTTTGCTGAAGACGAAACGATGTTAGCAAAAATCAAAGAAGATGTAATCAATATCGTTATTCCAAGAGTAAAAGCTAAGTTGAAACCTGAGTTACAAGCTCTGTTCAATGACCAAATTACTTATCATATTAATCCAACTGGTAAATTTGTAATCGGTGGCCCACACGGAGATACAGGTTTGACAGGTCGTAAAATCATCGTTGATACATACGGTGGTAAAGGTGCTCACGGTGGTGGTGCATTCTCTGGAAAAGACCCATCAAAAGTTGACCGTTCGGCAGCTTATGCTACTCGCCACGTTGCTAAAAACTTGGTTGCTGCTGGCCTTTGCGATGAAGTACTTGTACAAGTTTCTTACGCAATTGGTGTAGCAAAACCTTGTGGTTTGTTTGTAACAACTTATGGCACTGCTAAAGTTGATATGACTGACGGTGAAATTGCACAAAAAGTAGCT
This sequence comes from Emticicia oligotrophica DSM 17448, assembly GCF_000263195.1. Taxonomy (GTDB): domain Bacteria; phylum Bacteroidota; class Bacteroidia; order Cytophagales; family Spirosomataceae; genus Emticicia; species Emticicia oligotrophica. The sequence continues at coordinate 854,167 of NC_018748.1, read as the reverse complement.
GAAATCTTCGATATGCGTCCGTACGCTATTGAGCAACGCTTAAAATTACGTAACCCAATCTATTCAGAAACAGCGGCTTATGGCCACATGGGACGTAAAAACGAAGTTGTTACAAAAACTTTCAAGAGCCCAGATGGTAGCGAGATAACTAAAGAAGTTGAGCTATTTACATGGGAAAAACTTGACTACGTTGACGCCGTAAAAGCTGCGTTTGGTTTGTAATTTCTAATGATTTAGATATATAAAAACGGAAGTCGAAAGGCTTCCGTTTTTTGTTTGTAGTAATATAAGTTTCTAACTTATGATTTCTTCCCAAACATTCCCCTAAAACACTTTGTTCGAGTTTTAAAAAAGAATGAGTAATTTTGCTGTAAAACTATCAAACTGAATGAAACTTAACCATCAAAGTAAATTTATAATACTGAGTTTTTGCTATTTATTTACACTTACGGCATTAGCTCAAAGCATCAAACCTACAAATCCTCCTCAAAACCAAATCCCTCAAGCTCAAACAACTAAACCAACGGTTTATTCAATTATCGAACAAGTGCGTAAAAAACATGCACCTGATAAACGAGTAGCTTACTTTCAGGTAGAATTAGATTCTAATCGAATTATTGGTAAAACTAATTTGCCCGCAGCTAAAAAAGATTTATTAAATCGTTTAAAATCAAATGGTTATGTATTGCTTGATGCGGTAAAGCTATTGCCAGATAATGAGTTGCTTGAAAATCGTAATTGTGGAATTGCCAATATTTCGGTGCTAAACCTACGAAGCCAGCCTAAAGAGTCGGCCGAGTTGGCCTCTCAAGCATTACTCGGAACGCCGCTCAAAGTGCTCGACAAAGAACGTAATTGGTATTTGATTCAAACGCCTGATAACTACATTGGCTGGGCCGATGGCTCGACTTTTGCACGCATAACGCTAGCTCAGTTTGACCGCTATCAGGCAAATAAATTTGTAATGTTTACCAAGCCTTACGGTTTTTCTTATGCCCAAGCCGATGATAATGCTCAAACCATTTCTGACCTAACTTGGGGAAATCTTTTAGCGGTCAAAGATACCTTACAAGATTTTTACGAAGTACTTTATCCTGACGGTCGTAGTGCATTTGTTTTAAAAAAGGAAACTATTGGCCACCAAGAATGGAAACAATCCGTGAAAGCTACTGAGCAAAATCTAGTAAATACAGCTTTCAAAATGCAAGGTTTGCCTTATTTGTGGGGTGGAACTTCTTGGAAAGGCATTGATTGTAGTGGTTTTACACGAATGGTCTATCAATCAAATGGAATTTTATTACCGCGTGATGCTTCGCAACAAGTTTGGGCAGGAGAGGAAGTGCCTTTTGATAGTCTGCAAGTAGGTGATTTGTTGTTTTTTGGCGAAAAAGCTACCTCCGAAAAAGCCGAGCGTGTAGTTCACGTAGGTATGTGGTTAGGAAACAAAGAGTTTATTCATTCTTCAGGTATGGTAAAGATTAGTAGTTTCGATGAACATTCACCCCGTTATGATGCCCATAATGCCGGTAGATATTTACGTGCTAGAAGAATTTTAGGCAATGAAAAGGGGATAGTTTCACTCAAAAAATAAGTTTGACTAAAATTTTAAAATATTTGTCAATAATACACTTATTTGATTATTTTCGTAAGATAAATCCACTGTATACCATCAAAATATTCAACCAAAATATATTCATGAAAAAAACTACACTCTCATTGCTAATACTCTTGGGTATGTGGGCTTGTTCAAAGGCTCCAAAAACTTTACCCGATGAAGAATATGGCAAACTAACCGACGATGATAAACGAAAAATCGAGCATGCACTTGACGGAATTCAGGTGGCTGATTCCGACCTTGAATTGACTCTTTTTGCATCGGAGCCAATGATGATGAATCCTACTAACATGGATATTGATGCTCAAGGTAGAGTGTGGATTTGTGAAGGTTATAATTATAGAAATAAACTTAATCCGAAAAATCCTTATAACCCCAAAGGTGACCGTATCTTGATAATGGAAGATTCGGATAAAGATGGAAAAGCCGATAAAAGTCAAGTTTTTTATCAAGGCGAAGACATTAATTCTGCCCTTGGAATTTCGGTTTTAGGCAATAAAGTTATCGTTTCTTGCTCGCCAAACGTATTTCTTTTTACAGATGAAAATAATGATGGAAAGGCGGATAAAAAAGAAATCATTTTTACCAACCTCAAAGGCGTACAGCACGACCACGCAATTCATGCCTTTTCGTTTGGGCCAGATGGTAAATTATATTTCAATGGTGGGAATGAAGTAGAAACGTTAAGTGATAAAAATGGTAAAGAATTGACCGATGATTTAGGTCGCCCATTTTCTACTTATAAGCAAGGAAAAGTTTTTAGATGTGACATTGATGGCTCAAATGTGGAGATTCTAGGTCATAATTTCCGTAATAACTACGAAGTTGCCCTCGACTCATACGGTCGTATGTGGCAGTCTGATAATGATGATGATGGTAATAAGGGTGTTCGTATCAACTACGTAATGGATTATGGTAATTATGGTTATAAAGATGAAATAACTGGGGCAAGCTGGCGAGAACGCCGTACGAACTGGGAATCAGAAATTCCTCTTCGTCACTGGCACTTAAACGACCCTGGTGTTGTTCCAAATTTACTCCAAACTGGAGCGGGTTCACCAACGGGAATGATTGTCTATGAAGGAAAGCTTTTGCCCGAAAAGTATCAAAATCAAGTCATTCACTGCGATGCTGGCCCGAATGTGGTGCGTTCGTATCCTGTTACAAAAAATGGAGCTGGTTTTACAGCCACTATCAATAATATTTTAGATGGTTCAAAGCGTGACCAATGGTTCCGCCCTTCTGATGTGACGGTTGCTCCTGATGGTTCAATCTTTGTAGCCGACTGGTACGATCCAGGTGTGGGTGGCCACGCAATGGGTGATTCGGTACGTGGAAGAATCTATCGTATTGCTCCTAAGGGCGAAGCATATACAGTACCAAAATTTGATTTCACAACTGCCGAAGGTTGTGTAGAAGCCCTGCAAAATGCCAATATTTCGGTGCGTTATTTGGCTTGGACAAAACTACACTCTCTCCAAACACAAGCAGAAGAAGCTTTATTGAAACTTTGGAAAGCCGATGATTCGAGAATGCGTGCCAGAGCATTGTGGCTTTTAGGGAAAATTAAGGGAAAAGAAGCTAAATATTTACAAGAAGCAGCAAGTGATAAAGATGAAGATATTCGTATCACAGCTATTCGTTTATCGCGTGAATTGAGCATTAATAATATGGCGATGCTACAAAAATTGGCTACCGACCCATCGGCACAAGTGCGTCGTGAAGTGGCTTTAGCGATTCGCCATAAAAACACGTCAGATGCCGCCGAAATTTGGGCAACTTTGGCTAATCAGTATGATGGTAAAGATAGATGGTATTTAGAAGCCTTAGGTATCTCGGCCGATAATCAATGGGATAGTTTTTTTGCAGCTTATTTAGCAAAAGCTGGCGAGAAATGGAAAACCGAGGCTGCTGCCAAAGACCTAGTTTGGCGTAGCCGCTCGAATGATAATATATTTCGTTTAGCTGAATTAGCGAAAAATGAAAAAGATAACCTGCGTTATTTTCGTGCTTTTGATTTTCAGAATAATACTGAAAAAACAAAAGTTTTACTCGGAATGCTTGATGGAGGTAATGCTAAAGCCGATGTAATGACTTTAGTATTCAAGCATTTAGAGGTGAATAGTGCAAAAAATGACCCTTTATTCAAATCTCTTTTACCAAAAGTTTTGGCGGGCATCACTAATCCGGCTGATTACTTAGATTTAGTAAAGAGATACGAAATGAAAGATCAAAGCGAGCGACTAAGTACAATGGCTATGACTGATTCGGTTTTGGGTGGAGAAGCAGCAAAAATTCAGGTAAAACTCAATGGAATTGGGGCATTACAGCAATTAACACGCAGTAAAGATGAAGCTATTGTAAGAAAAGCAATTGGCGTTTACGGTGGGGTTGATGAGAAACCAGTAACAGATTTCTTAGTAACCCTCTTCAATAATAATAAACTTAGTTTACCAGTACGAGAACAGGCAATGTATGCCATGTATGGTTGGGATAGTGAAGAAATACTTTGGGGTTTGGTAAAAGCCAACAAGGTTTCAGAAGAGGTTTTACCAATTGCCAAAAAAATCTTGATGGGAACTTGGCACAGCGATATTCGTACGGAAGCTATGAAAATGTTTGGAGCTGATTTAGATAAAGAACTTGGCGATATAAATACTTTAGCTAAACTTTCGGGAAATGCTACAAACGGACAGAAAGTATTTAAAATGTATTGTACTGCTTGTCACTTAGTAAAAGGCGAAGGTGTTGATTTTGGCCCTGGCTTGAGTGAAATTGGTAGTAAATTATCGAAAACTGCACTTTATTCGGCAATTTTGAATCCAAGTCAAGGTATCAGCTTTGGTTATGAAGGCTTTAAAATCAAGCTTAAAGATGGCACTGAAACCGAAGGCATTGTTCTAAGTAAAACAGAAAATGATGTAAACCTTAAAGCCATCGGAAGTTCAACGCCAACTGCAATCAAGCGTTCGACAATTGTTTCGATGAAGCAAAACGAAGAATCTTTAATGCCAAAGTTTCCATTACAAAAACAAGAAATCGTTGATTTAGTGGAGTATTTAGGGACTTTGAAGAAACAATAATTCTTTCCCAAGTAAGATGATAAAGCAGGAGTATGGCAATCGTTATGCTCCTGCTTTATTTTTCTGTAGTTTTGCAGAATCTATTCTATAAAACAAAACTCTATGAAAAAAAACTTACTGAGCCTTTTCCTAACCTTGATATTTATCAATGGCCTATTCGCTCAAAATTCCACTACTTTCACCAATCCATTATTGCCGTCGGGGGCTGATCCGTACAGTTTCTACAAAGATGGTTATTATTATTATACCCATACGCAACAAAATAGGCTGACAATTTGGAAGACAAAAAACTTGGCAGATTTGAAAACTGCTGAATCGAAGACAATTTGGACTCCACCAGCAGGAACCATGTACTCAAAGGAGTTGTGGGCTCCCGAAATTCATTTTATTCAAGGAAAATGGTATATGTATTTTGCAGGAGACGATGGAGATAACAACCATCACCGAATGTATGTATTAGAAAATCCTTCGCCTGACCCAATGAAAGGGGATTGGACTTTTAAAGGAAAAGTAGCTGATGAGTTGGCTGATAAATGGGCGATTGATGGTGATGTATTTGAACATCGTGAACAATTATACATGATTTGGTCGGGCTGGAAAGGAGATAAAAATGGTCAACAAAACATTTATATTGCCAAAATGAAAAATCCTTGGACTATTACGGGCGAACGCTCTAAAATATCAGGTTCGGATTTCGATTGGGAAAAGCACGGCGATTTGAATGACCCTAATCTTCCGCACGTCAATGTAAATGAAGGCCCACAAATTTTGAAACACGGAAAAAAACTATTCATCATTTACTCTGCAAGTGGTTGTTGGACAGATTTTTATGCTCTCGGAATGCTCACCGCCGATGCAAATGCCGATTTGATGAGTCCGAAAAGTTGGAAGAAATCTCCCGAACCATTATTCAAACAATCTCCCGAAAATAAGGTTTTTGCACCAGGTCATAATTCATTCTTCAAATCGCCCGATGGTAAAGAAGATTGGATTCTTTACCATGCGAATTCCGAACCTAACCAAGGTTGTGGGAAATTCCGCTCTCCACGTATGCAAAAATTTACTTGGAATGCCGACGGCACACCGAATTTTGGCGTTCCTGTAAAAGAAAATGAGCCATTGGCCATTCCTTCGGGGTTGTAAATCTGCAGTAGGGCAATATTTCAAATTGCCAATAATTCAGAGAATAGGTCTGAAAAAAAGAAAGTTAAGATTGGTGAACTATCCGATACGATAATTTAAAAACTCGCCCAAATATAGGCTTATAATAAGTTGAAAATTATGAAAAAATATATTGCTTTCTTGCGAGGAATAAACGTTGGAAATATCCGAATTAAAATGTCTGATTTGAAAAAAGCTTTCGATGACATGGGTTTTCATAACGCTACTACTTATCTGCAAACTGGCAATGTGGTTTTTGAATCTGATAAAAATATTTCAGAAATAAAAATAATTTTAGAAAAAGTCCTTTCTGAAACCTTTCATTATCAGGTATTTGTACTACTTTATGCGTATGATGTTTTGGCAGAAATTGTAGCAAACTATCCTTTTGAACAAAATGAAGCTTCTCATGCTTATGTGATTTTTGTAGAAGGAGAGGCTGTTTCAAATGAATTATTAAGTATCGCCGAAAATGTAACAGAAGAGATTTCGGGAGGTAATACCGTTATTTATTGGAAAGTACCGAAGGGAGAGAGCTTGACTACTCCTTTTGCTAAAATCACAGCGAAAGCAAAATACAAAAGCACAACAACCGTTCGGAATATCAATACACTCGAAAAAATGCTTAAATAAACTATAATTTGGAGGACCATTTTCTAAATTGTTTGCCCTACATGGAACAATTTAAAAAATTGTTCTACATTTTCGGTACTAAAAAACTATCTTTGCAATTATTTTTTTGAAAGAATTCGACATATTATTTAAAAGATGTTTGAAAATTTAAGTGATAAGCTAAATAAAGCCTTTAAGACCCTCAAAGGGCAAGGTAGAATTTCGGATATTAACGTTGCCTCTACTGTTAAGGAAGTGAGACGTGCCTTAATGGATGCCGACGTAAACTATAAAGTTGCTAAAGAAGTTACTGACCGTGTACGCGATAAAGCCATCGACCGCAAAGTAATGATTGCCGTTGAACCAGGGCAATTATTCGTGAAAATTGTGCAGGAAGAGTTGATGGAGCTTATGGGTGGACAAGCCCAAAGTGTAAACTTGAAAGGCTCTCCCGCCGTGGTTTTGATTGCAGGTTTACAAGGTTCGGGTAAAACGACTTTCTCTGGTAAATTTGCCAATTATCTCAAAAAACAAGGTCGTCAAGTATTACTTGTTGCCTGTGATGTGTATCGTCCTGCGGCCATTACGCAGTTACAAGTACTTGGTGAGCAAATTGGTGTGGAGGTTTTTGCTGAACCAGAAAATAAAAATGCGGTAGAAATTGCAAAAAATGCCCTTAGTTATGCTAAGACTAAAGGCAAAAGTATTGTAATTGTCGATACGGCAGGTCGTTTGGCGGTTGATGAAGTGATGATGAAAGAGGTGGAAGAAATTAAAAAAGCCATCACTCCAAGCGAAATTTTATTTGTAGTTGACTCGATGACTGGGCAGGATGCAGTAAATACTGCAAAGACCTTCAATGATAGACTTGATTTTGATGGCGTTGTATTAACCAAGCTCGACGGTGATGCTCGTGGTGGTGCAGCACTTTCAATTAAAGCAGTTGTAAATAAGCCAATTAAGTTTATTTCAACGGGCGAAAAGATGGAAGCCCTCGATATTTTCTACCCAGACCGTATGGCGAGTAGAATCTTGGGCATGGGTGACGTGATTTCCTTGGTAGAAAGAGCACAACAGGCTTTTGATGAGGAAGAATCACGCCGCTTGAATAAGAAAATGCGTGAGAATAAATTTGACCTCAACGATTTCTTAACTCAATTAGAGCAAATCAAGAAAATGGGTAATATCAAAGATTTGATGGGTATGATTCCGGGGGTAGGTTCACAAATCAAAGATATTGATATCAGCAATGATTCATTCAAGCCAATCGAAGCTATCATCAAATCAATGACTCCAAAGGAGCGTTCGAAACCAGATATTATTGATGGTAGCCGTAAGAAAAGAATTGCCGCTGGTAGTGGAACAGATATTCAGCAAGTAAATAATCTTTTGAAACAATTTGACCAGATGCGTTCGATGATGAAGAAAGTAAATCAAATGCAAGCATCAGGCAAAATGAAAGCTTTCAAATAAGAATTTTTATTCTTCCAGTAAGAAGGTCAATGAGTAATTTCGCTTATTGACCTTTTTTATTTGAGAATTATTCTATATTTGTTTAGGGGTAAGATATGTTAATTAGACCCTAATTATCTTTAGGAAGTTAACAATGAAAAATCAAAAGAATGAAGCAAATAACTATATTCCTTTTTGTTTTATTAGTAAGTATCTCAGTAATTAATGCTCAAAATACCATGATTTCTGCCATTGAATTTCGCCGACATATTCATGCTAATCCAGAATTATCAACAGTTGAGAAAAATACCAGTGATTATGTTATTTCAGAGCTAAAAAAGCTAGGAATTAAGAAAATATATCAAGGTTTTTCGATGTATTCAATTTTAGCTGAAATTGAAGGAACAGAGTCTGGCCCAACGCTTTTATTTCGTTGTGAATTAGATGCTCTACCAATTCAGGAGGAAAATGATTTCGCTCATCGCTCAACTTCTGCGGGTGTTTCGCATAAATGCGGGCATGATGGTCATGCGGCATCAATGTTTCGTTTTGCTCAAAAATTAATCGAAAAACCTTTGAAAAAAGGCAAAATCTTACTATTTTTTCAATCGGCTGAAGAAATTGGTGCTGGAGCGAAAGACGCTATTGAATCGGGTATTTTCAAACAATTTAAGATAGATTATGCCTTTGCTTTTCATAATTTTGCGGGCTTCCCTATGGGTACAATCATAGCCAAAAAAGGTTTATTTACGCCATGTGTAGAAAGCGGGATTTTTGAATTAATTGGTAAAACAAGTCATGCAGCCGAACCTTCAAAAGGATTAAATCCAGCTCTTGCAGTTGCTGAGCTTATACAATATTTTGATTCTTTGAATAATCCAGATAAAAAAAGTGAGCATTTCTTTGTGGCTACTCCGATTCACATCGAAATGGGAGAAAGAGCCTACGGAACATCTGCGGGAAAGGCTTCAATTGGTTATACATTTCGCACTTGGGAAAACGAACATTTCGATGCAGTAAAAGAACAAATTTTACAAAAAGTGGCAGAAGTAACCAAAAAATATCAACTCGAATTTACTGCTAAATGGCTCGAAACGTTCAATGCCAATAATAATAGTGCTACTGCCTATAATGAAATAAAAGCAGCCGCCAAAAAGCAAAATCTCCAACTAATAGACCTTGAAAAACCATTCGAATTTGGAGAAGATTTTGGCCTTTTTACCAAAAAATATAAAGGGGCTATGTTTGGAATTGGTTCGGGTATTAACCAACCACCACTACATAGTTCAACCTTCGATTTTCCTGATGAATTGCTTGAAATCGGTAGCGATATGTTTTATCAAATTGCAGAACAAATCATGAGTAAATAATCATTTCTTTGCGTAATAGTAAAGATACGTTGTTTCTGTTGAGTTATCTGGGCGTTCGCTGTTTGTAAAATATCCTTTATTATCTTTATCGAAGCAAAATCCCTCTCCTTGAGGCTCTTTGGTATAAGGAAGAAGTTTATCACGATTCCGAGAGAGTGTCGCAGCTATGCTTTCACCGTCTTTTCTATGCCAGTAGTAGAGGGCATCGTAATTCCGAAGAACAATTTCTTTTCCATCGGTTGAAATGCCGCCACTTGTGATAATCAAATAAGGGATAGATTGGATGAATTTTGCGGTTTGAAATTCTGTGGTAGATTGAGGGTAGGGTAGTTGATAAATCCTGACATTAAACTCTCGCTTCGTAACAATATAAATATCTTTTGTGGCTGGGTCGAGTAAAATACATTCTGCATCACGGCTTCCATCGGGGTATTGAAAAGCAATTCGGTCGAAATTTGTCACTTTTTCAGACAAAGATTGCGGTTCTAAAAAGCGGTATATATAATATTGGTTATTGTATGCTGCATTATTATCACCAATTTCAGCTAGATAAATATAGGTCTTACCCGTTTCTGGCCCTACGCCAATGCTAATATCTTCCCAATCACGATTTGGAAAAGGCATTTGGATATTTCCTTTATATTCTCCTGTATGTGAAAATTGATGTAATAGATTTGGGTTATCGCCATCTTCTTGTACCCATACATTACCTGGCATACTTCTACTATCGGCCACGCCCGATGCTTCATTGGCAATATTGGCGGGTAAAGGGTAGCTTTTTGGAGTACTTACAAAATCAGGGATGATGTCTGTCGTAGGTGTAGGAGTACTACCAAACCAGTCGCAACTACAAATAATGAAAGAAATAACTATGAAAAAAAGGGCTTTGGGCATGCGAGTTATGAAATGAAATGGCAGATTGCGATTGGTAAAGATGTTATTGTTATCTCGGTAGTTGTATTATACTTTTAGCAACGTAGATGTTTGAGTATTTATGATATTAAAATTCAATTTTCTGACTTCTAAATGATTTTTTCTCTCCTTCCATTTTTTTGCTTTTTAATCTTTTCTCTACGGCTCCCCCAGAAGGTTTAGTGGCTAAGCGTTTTTTCTTTTCTTGAAGGCCTTTTTCCAATGTCTGATAAAACTTCTTGATAACCAATTCTTTATTTTGTAACTGACTTCGTTTTTCTTGTGCTGAAATACTCAAAATACGCTCCTGCACAAGCTGATTTTTCAGCCGTTCTAACAATTTAGTCTTTTGTTCATCGGTCAATAACGTAGAGGCGGCAATATCAAAACGTAACTCTACCTTTGTTTCTACTTTATTAACGTTTTGCCCACCCGGGCCTCCACTTCGAGAGGTCTGAAATTCAAGTTCAGGCGTAAAATCTATATTTTTTATATCTATTTTCATTGTTTATATGCAAAATAATTCATCTGCTTTAGCTAAAACAAGAGGGTCTTTTTTAATTTATCCTTGTATTACATTGCCAAGCAGCCCTGCAATTTTCTTCACTACCTCTTTCATTTGCATCATTTGCATCAAAATTTGGTCTTGTTCTTCGTATGTTTGGGCTGTTTCTAATTGTTTAGCTAATTTTTTCATTTCTGACTCGTAGCGAGTCTTTTTTAATCGTAATACATTAGTATAAGCCAAATCTGCTAGTTTATCGGTTTCTGAAGGAATGTATATATCCTTTTTTAACCAATTTTCGCTGAGTTGATGTGGGGTAGAAAGCCAATTGATAACTGTTTGCTGGATTTCATTATCTTGATGGCTCGTAAAGAGTGAAGTATCAGGAATTTGCTGACTTTTGTACGCATCTCTAAAAACCGAGAGGATTTTTTCGTAGGTGGGTGTCTCGAAAATCATATCTCTGATTTCATTGAATACGTAATCAGCCAAGGTAAAATCTATGTTTTCAACAACATTTCTCTCTAAAACATGAGCTCCGTAACAAACTAAAAGTCGAGCACATTCTTCTTCCTGATAGGAAAGAGGCGAACGCTTATTTTCGGCTTTTTCTTCTTGTATTGGTAAGGGTACTTGTTCGGTTCTTTCCACCAAAATATCAATATCCCCAACTTGTTGCGTTTGGGTTCGATTTTGTCTTTGGCGTTCTTTTTCAGAATCAGCTACTTTTTTGAGCGAAATTTTATTGCCTTCGGTTACTAAAATTTGCTCCTCAATTCCCATCAAATTAGCCACTTCTTGATAGAAGACACTTCTTTTGATTGAGTCTGGAATTTTAGAAATAGTTTCAACCAAATCTTTAATTACTTCCGCTCGTTTGATAGGGTCATTGCCCGCATCTTTAAGCGAAATTTCGGTCTTGAAACGAATAAAATCTTTCTGTGTACGATTGACGTATTCACGAAATGCTTGGCTACCAACCTTTTGAATGAAACTATCGGGGTCATCTCCATCAGGGAAAACGACAGCTTTTACGTTTAGTCCCTCTTCAAGAATGATATCAATTCCACGTAGTGATGCTTTGATACCCGCAGCATCACCATCATAAAGCACAGTAATATTACTCGTAAAACGCCTAATCAACTGAATTTGCTCCTTGGTAAGCGATGTCCCCGAAGATGCTACTACATTTTCTACGCCTGCTTGGCTCAGTGAAACCACATCAGTATAGCCTTCTACCAGATAACAATTATCTTCAATACGAATCGGATTCTTGGCTTGCTGAATACCATAAACAATATAACTTTTATGGTAAACGGCCGTTTCGGGCGAGTTTAAGTACTTAGGAGCGTTGGGGTCTTTTTTCAGAATCCTTGCACCGAAAGCAATTGGTTTTCCACCTACATTATGAATCGGGAAAATCACTCTTCCTCTAAATCTATCAATCGGGTCTTTGCCTTCTTTGATGATGCTTAGTCCAGCTTTTTCAAGAATTTCAAGCGAAAAACCATTACGAAGAGCGTGTTTCGTGAAAGCATCCCAGCCATCTGGGCTATAACCTAGTTCGAAACGCTGAATCGTGGTGTGGTTAAAGCCACGTTCTTTGAAATAACTTTGTCCAATGCTTTGTCCCTCGGGTGTTTTCCAAAGCTGCTCTTGGTAATATTTACTCGCAAATTCTAAAACAATGTATAAACTTTCTTTTTCGTTTTGGGCTTGTTGTTGTTCGCTGGTAACTTCTTTTTCGGTTACTTCAATGCCATATTTTTTTGCTAAATGCTTCAAAGCTTCGGGGTATCCGATACCTTCAATATCCATCACAAAACGCACCGAGTCGCCTGCTTTTCCACAACCAAAACATTTGTAGATACCTTTGGCTGGCGAAACATAAAACGAAGGTGTTTTCTCATTATGAAAAGGGCAACAGGCAATCATGTTTGCTCCCCTTTTTTTGAGAGAAACATACTCGCCAATAACTTCTGTTACATCGGCGGCTTGAATAATCTGTTGAACTGTTTCTGGACTTATTCGCATAATGCAATTTACTCAGTACTTAATCAAAATGACACATTTTGTGTTACTTTTGTTCCTAAAAAACAAAGGTACGGTGGAATTTTATACTTTTATTAATATTGGCGGAACAATTGCCTTTGCGGCATCGGGTGCTTTGGCGGGTATTCGAAAAAAACTCGATATTTTTGGCTTGGCAGTTATGGCTTTTGTAACCTCAGTTGGGGGAGGCACCTTGAGAGATATTTTAATTGGGCATTTGCCTGTTAAATGGATTCTTGATTCATCCATTGTTTTACTAATAGCAGGTGTAACACTAATAACGGTATTGTTTAAAAATAGAATCGGAAGATTGGATAAAACACTCGCTTTTTTTGATTCGTTAGGTTTGGGTTTCTTTACTCTTCGAGGTATTCAAGAAGGAATAGCCATACATTTAGATATTCCTTCTTGTCTTATTTTAGGCACTGTTACCGCTTGTTTTGGTGGGGTTATTCGTGATATTTTATTGAACGAAATACCCACACTTTTTCGCAAAGAAATTTATGCTACTGCTTGTATTTTAGGGGGTGTGGTATTTTTCTTGCTACAAAAAACCAATATTTCTGCTCAAATAATCGAGTTTATTACAATTTTGAGTGTTTTCGGGATTCGTGTCATTGCCATGAAAATGGATATTTCTTTACCCAAAATAGATTAAAAAAATCTGACTGCTATCGTTTTAATCGAGCCAAATAAGCAAAGGTGCTGAGGCCAGATAAGAGTGTAATAAGGCACAAGCCTAAATGCTGAATTGGCGGTTTTAGTACCCAAATAGCCCCAATAAATTGTACGATAAGAATGACGTATAAGAATGTAGCAACAGCTTTTCTTGGAAGTTTACTAACTACAAAAGAACCTAAGGGTGCGAAAAAAGCTACAAACGGAATACAAGCAAGCCACATTTCAAATGCTTCTTGCTGGAAATCACCAATTACTGCTCCGTGGATAAAAAAGCCAAAAATTGTTTCGATGGTCATAATGATAACCGATGAAGGAACCGCCACTTTTTCATCAATTCGGTAATAGATTGTCATTAAACAAAAAGTGAAAATATTAATTCCAGTACCAAAAATAGATGAAATTACTCCGCCAATAAATCCAAATATAATGAGGCGAAACATATCTGAGCGAATAAAATTCTGAATCTTATCGAATACTTCTCGATGTGGTTGATTATTTTCATACCATAGAATTAGCCCAAAACTCAACCACAGTGAAACGAAAAAAAGTTTGGCTAATGGTGGAGAAATGAGAGGTACAATATAATAAGTTCCAAAAACTAATCCGAAAAGGCCGCCAAACGTGACATACTTAATATAGCTCCATTCTACTTTAATTTTTAGCCCAATAATAAGTAATGAGGCCGAAGTCATACCAATGCTTTGAATGGCAAAAGCAAAGTTTCTGGCTACTGATGGCGATATTTTTAATAGTAAAGTAAAGACAGGGTAAGCAATGGCCGCACTTCCTTCAGGACTTGAACCCGCAATGAATGAACCAAAAATCATAGTTAATACAGCGGCCCAGTGCTTTTTGAATACAAAAAAGCTATCGGTAGTTGTTAGATAGTAGAAAAGGCTACTAAGTACTATTACCAGAAAACCAATGTATAAAAATGGAATTTTGTTTTGTGGTTGTTTAGAGACGGACATATAAAAATATCTATTACTTTTGTAGAAGTGATTCACAAATTTAGTAGCAATAATTGTCTAAGCATTAAAAATCAATGAAAAATATCGAAGAGATTTTACAAAAATTACTTGCAGAACAAGATTTTTTGAAGGAAATGCAAGGACGAATCGTAGAAAACTATGACATCATGATTCAAAATCAGCAACAAAATGCTAATAACCATGAAGTCGTGGTACATAACCAATCTACTATTATTCGTAACCAAGAAATTATTGTTAATAATCAAATAAACATTGTACGGAATCAGAAGCAAATTGTGCAAAATCAGGTGCAATTAGAGGCAATTCTACAAACACAAGTACATTTGTTGAATTTGGTAAAGAAATTAGTGGGAGAAAATGAATCGTTGGAAGTGACGCAAGAATTTGTAGGGAATGTAGTAGAAGCAAAACGAGAGTCGATAAATTCAAAACCATTCAACAACCCTACACCACTTTAATTAACCATTTAATTTTTCTTCTAAAAGCCTAACTTGAATTTGCAAAGATTTAATTTCTGAGTCTTTGCTTTCTACAATTTGTTTAACCAGTTGTAGCTGAATCTGTAAGCCCTCTATTTGTTGGCTGAGTAGCTTATTATGAAACTCTAATTGTTTTTTTTCATTACTAAAATCTTCCGAAGATTTATAGTCGATTTTAGGACTCTGCTTTGCATTAAGCACTTCTTCCAACTTTTCTTCAGATAATTCCGAAAAATTGGAATTTTTTAAGTCGTCAAGATTAATGTTGAAATAAGCACTAATTAAATCGCAAACGTCTAAAGGTGGAAAAGTCTTGCCAATTTCATAATCAGAAATGGCACTTTTGCTTATCTTTAGGCTTTCGCCGAGTTTTTCTAATGTTATTTTTTGTCTTTTTCGTAGGAATCTTAAGTTCTTACCAAATCTATTTTCCATTATTCAGGAATTTCAATTAAAATACTTCCATAAATTTGGAAATTATTTTTCTTACTTGTTTCTTTGTTTTGCAATTTAACGAATTCGTGAAAGATTAAAAAATCTATTTTCTGTACAAGCCTATTTTTATACACATGAAAAAACTCTATTACATAGCTATTATTGGACTTTTGATTTTTGAGTTTTTGAATGTTTATTTCATTATGCCTATGCCGGGAAGTCAGCGAATGAGAAGCATTGAAATTGCATACTTTCTTTATACTTGGCGTTGGGCTTTTAGAGGCGTGTTGGGGTTGATTGCTTTAGCAAGTTTTATACCTGCCTTTCAGGCATCAAAGCTTTTTTCTATCGGAACTTTAGTGGTAGTCGTATCGGGCATTTATGCCTTCAATTTTCAGATGGCGGCTGATTCAATGTTTTATCAGCCCAAACATTTGCAGATGCTTGATGCAAAACAAAATAAGATAACTAAAGATAGAATTGTAGTAGGAGTTGTGATAGATGGCAAAGCCAAAGCTTATCCGATTTCCTTGATTGGCTATCATCATCAAGTGCTTGATACGTTGGGTGGGAAGCAAATTATGGTTACCTACTGTACAGTTTGCCGAACGGGGAGAGTTTATGAGCCGATTGTAAATGGGAAAATTGAACATTTTCGCTTAGTTGGTATGGATCATTTCAATGCTATGTTTGAAGATGAAACGACTAAAAGCTGGTGGAGGCAAGCAAATGGCGAAGCGATTATTGGTCAATTAAAAGGACAAACGCTTCCAGAGTTATTTTCGCAGCAAGTTTCGCTCGAAAAGTGGTTACAACTCTACCCAAATACACTTATCATGCAGCCAGATGTTGATTCTAAAGAAAAGTATGATAGTACTGCCAAGTATGAAAATGGTAAAAGTAAGAGCGATTTGACGCGTACAGATTCTCTTTCTTGGAAAGATAAATCATGGGTAGTGGGTATTGAAATAGGAAAAGATAGTAAGGCCTTTGATTGGTTAAGATTGAAGAAAGAACGTGTAATTAACGAACAAGTGGGAGCAAAAGCCATAGCATTGGTTTTATCGGCTGATAATAAAAGTTTCTTTGCTTTCGAACGCCCAACAAAAGATTCAAAGTTTCAACTTCAAAACGATACGATTATTGTTGATAATCAGAAGTTTATGATAGATGGTAGGGCCGTAGATACTAAAGTGTCATTACAAAGAGTTAAGGCGTATCAGGAGTTTTGGCATAGTTGGCAAACTTTTCACCCAATGACTCAGAGATAGTATTTGATGAATCGTCGGAGGGTTTGACACTTGATAAGAAAGGAGAGAATTGCATTGAATTAGACAAAACCTTCGCTATGATTGACTAATTTTTCAAGGAAATTGTGTCGTCTCTTTTATAAAATGGCACTAAAATAAATAAGTAAAGATTCATAGGAAGTAAATATCATCATAGGTTACAGTACCAGACTCAGTGTGGAGTATCTCAACACTGAGTTTTAAAAGATTTTATCCGCTACCCAATCCCACTAAAGATTTTGATTAAAGAATTTGATTAAGTTTCTACAAGACTCTGCCTGTTGGTTTTACAGGCAGAGTTTTTTTCTAATTACAAGATTAGAATTTAACTTTTAAATTTTAAAATTCCTAAAAAATGGAAAAATTATACTTTTTTCTCTTCGTGATTTCCACATTTATTTTTCCTTACTATCTCTTATTTACTAATTTAACACTAAAATTTGATTATTTTAATCTGTTTTCAAGTTACTTTGTGAGGGTAAATTAAAATTTTCGGAAAAATTTTCCACAAAATTGGAAAATTAAAAAAAATAATTCATCTTTGTTCCGATGAAAATAAAATTCAATTAAAAATTAAAATTATTCTATTATTTACTTAAGACTATTTGATGAACAAATCTGAATTTTACCAAAGAAACATGAAAAGACTTCTCCGATTTACATTTATTGGCTTGTTATGTGTAAGTACAAAGCTCATAGCCCAAATGCCACACGATGCCATCTACATGCCTAAACGTACTGCTTGTATTGCTGTTTCTTATAACCGTAGTACATGGAATGAGTACTGGGAAAATACCCTAAAAAGAGAAAACCTCAATATCGGCACGCTCACTACTCAGAGCGTAATGCCAATGGTAGCAGTAGGTCTAACAGATAAACTAAATTTAATTGTAGGCGTACCTTACGTAAAAACTGAAGCAAGTGCAGGTAATTTGATGGGACAGAAAGGAATTCAGGACCTATCTGGCTGGTTGAAATACAAATTGGCGGATAATGGTAAGGGTCTTTCAATACATGGTACTTTAGGGGCTTCTGCTCCAGTGACTAATTATGTACCTGATTTCCTACCAATGTCGATAGGATTAAGAGCAAAAACGGCTACGGGCCGTTTCATCGGAAACTATCTGCATAAATCAGGTATTTATGTAGCTGCACACGCAAGTTATATGTTTAGAAGTAACATCAAAGTTGACCGTGATGCCTATCAAGCAGATAACCGTGTATATAATACAAATGAGGTAAGTGTTCCAAATGCTACAGATGCAGCCGCTCGTTTGGGGTATATGAAAGATGGAAGCCGTATCCAAGCAGAAGCTTTTGTTGAACATTTTACGTGTGTAGGTGGCGATAATATTCGCCGTAATGATATGCCTTTTCCTACTAATAATATGACTTCAACCACCGTAGGGTTTTATGGTAAATACCAACCTAAAAACATCGGTCTTAATGTAAGGGTTGCTAAAGTTTTAAGCGGCCTAAATGTTGGTCAAACCACTAGTATATCGGTTGGTTTGTTGTATCAGTTAAACTACTTTAAACAAACTATAAAGTAAGTAATTATTACTGTTGGTTAGAAGAATTATTCAAAATCAATGAATTGTATTAAAAAAATGAAAGTCATAAAAAATATATCAAAATCATTATTAGCTTTTGCAATTGTAGGATTAGCCGTTAGTTCGTGCGATAAAACAATTACAGAACCAGTAAAAGAGGCCTATATTCCTACCAAATTAGATGAAAAAGCAGGTAATTGGAAAACCTATGTATTAACTTCTCCGAATGATGTAGTCGTAGCTGCTCCAAAACCAACAAATGACGCAGCTTACTTGAAAGAGTTAGATTCTTTGAAAAACAAGATTATGCCTACACTTACGGCTGCTAATAAAACGGCAGTAAATTATTGGGGAGCTGGGGCAGTTTATCGTTGGAATGAAATCGCTCGTGAATTAGCCGCTCGTTATAATATTCCTCCTGCATCAAATGCTGAAGGGAAATATCCAGTGCCTGATGCGGCTAATCCTTTAGCAGACCCAAAGTTTCCGTTTGCAAATCCACCTTATACTGCTCGTGCATTAGCTTATTTGAGTGTGGCTCAATATGATGCCTTAGTAAGTGCTTGGAATTATAAGTTTAAGTTTAATCGCATGTCTCCTGCAAAAAATGATGCATCGATTCAGCCTTTATTACCGATTTCAGATTTACCTTCATATCCATCAGAAGATGCTGTGGTAGCGGCTGCTTCTTACACAATTTTGGTGGCAATGTTTCCGGGTGAAGTTCCTTTCTTAGATGCCAAATTAGCTGAGGCTAAAAATGCAATGGTATGGGCTGGTAAAAATGTGCCTTCTGATATTACGGCAGGCGATGCACTTGGTAAAGGCGTTGCTGCAAAAATTATGGCCAAAGCAAAGGTTGATGGAATGAGTGCCGCAAATAACCAAGCGTTGACAGCAGGTATGATAGAAAATGCTAAAAAAATAGGTATTAAAAACCCTTGGGTTAGTCAAGAAGTACCAGCACGCCCACCAATGTTACCTAATTACGGAGCAGTGGCTACTTGGAATTTTGATAAAGAAACAATGATTAAAATTCGTCCTGCAATTCCTTATTTAGAAAACACTACTGAGTTTCAGAAGGATATTGATGAGTTGAAATATATCGAAAAAAATCAAACTCGTGAGCAAGCTCGTATTGCCAATTATTGGGCTGATGGTGCAGGAAGCTACACGCCTCCGGGACATTGGCATCGTACTGCCGCTAATTCTGCTCATGCAGCCAAGTATAGTGAAGTTCGTATGGCTCGTGCCTTGGCTTTGGTTGGAACAGCACTTATGGATGCAGGTATTGCGTGCTGGGATACTAAGTATTATTACTATACGCCACGTCCACAGCAATTTGGTGTAAAAACATCGGTTGGTTTACCAAACTTTCCATCATATACCTCAGGACACTCAACGTTTTCTGCAGCAGCTGCAACTGTATTGGCAAATATTTTCCCTGAAGAAGCTAGCAAATTTGATGCACAAGCCAAAGAAGCATCAGATTCTCGCGTGTATGGTTTAATTCATTATCGGGTTGACTGCCAAATGGGCTTAGTACACGGAGCAAAAATTGGCGAATACGCCATTGCACGTGGGAAAGCCGATGGTTCGGGATATTAATATTTACTACTAAATAAATCTACTTTTATTTTAAAATTCCCTTAGATAAGGTACATAGAAATATGTACCTCAATCTAAGCTCTTTCTCTTTTTTAACGAAAATATTCTACCACAATGAAAAAACTTTTCCTTTCGATCGTTATCTTTTCAGTTTCAATAAATGCCTTTTCACAAGGTTGTATTGCAGTTCGTTCGATGGCTACCGCAAATGGTAATCCAAGCGGTTCAGCTTTTATGCATAAAGGAGATTTTCAATTTTCGGCGAATTTCCGTAAACTTCACTCATATAAGCATTTTGTGGGTACTGTTGAGCAAAAACAGCGTGTAGAACAACATACTGAGGTAATAAACGATTCTTATAACTTTGATTTTGGTTTAACTTACGCCATTACCGACCGTCTCAACGTGACATTAAATGTACCTATTTCTCATAATGACCGCTCTTCGCTTTATGAACACTATGGAAATGGTACACCTGCTGGTTCGAATCCTCGTTTTCATACACAATCAAAAGGCGTAGGTGATATGCGTTTATCAGCATCGTATTGGGTTTTCAATCCAATGACCCACCCTAAAGGAAATCTTGCAATTGGAGTAGGTATTAAGGCACCAACGGGAAATGCTAATGTGCAAGATGAGTTCCATAAATTAGATAAAGATAAGAAAGAATACATTCAAGTAAAGGCTGTTGACCAATCTATTCAATTAGGGGATAGTGGTTGGGGTGAAAGTATTGAAATGCAAGGCTATTTGTCTTTATTCAAAAAAGCAAATCTTTATTTTAATGGTTTTTATCTATTTAGCCCGAAAGAATTGAATAAAGCAACAAACCTTTCAGTACCAGACCAATTTGGTGCTCGTTTAGGTATGACATACAGTATTTTACCAAAGAAAAATATCGCAGTAAGTTTAGGCGGACGTCTTGAAGGTTTACCAGCAGTTGATGCCATTGGTGGAAGTGATGGTTCTCGCCGTCCGGGTTATATTGTTTCTATTGAGCCGGGCATTCTTTATAGCAGCCATCGAAGTTCATTCTTATTATCGATTCCTTATGCTGTAGTAAGAGACCGCATTCCTACTTGGACTCCAAGCGGGTTCCGTGAAGGAGATGCTGCTTTTGCAGACTATTTTGTAACCGCCACTTACGCATATAGATTCTAATAAACCGAAGTTTTTTCTGAAGAGAATGTGATAAAACTCATGTTTTTTCTCATGACTTATCACATTCTTTGCCAAATTTTCTATGAAACTTCTAATACAACTGTTAGTTTTGTAGAATCAATACTGGTAAATCTTTTGAAAAAACTTGTTTCCATATTGCTACTGGCCCTATTGCTATGCAATGTATTGGCTTCTACCTTCATTTTTTTAGTAAATGAATGGCAGGAAAGTCATAAGGTAAAAGAAACCAGTTTTGTAGAAGTAAAAGATGAGCAGTTGATTTTTAAAATGCAGCTTTCGTTACCTTATCAAAGTGAATGGAAAAACGAACTGATTGATGGCAATACTGCTGTTTTTGAAGGTGAATTTTATCAGTCGTATGAGCAGGTATATCGTGCTGATACTCTTTATACGTATTACAGACGCATTAATATTAGTCGAGATAACATCATGGCTTTGATGAATGAAGCACATGAAAATCTGAATATTTTTTCAAATAATCATCAAACTACTGGTCAGAAAGCCTTAGAGTTTTCGAAGCATCTGACCAAAGATTACGTTGAATTTCGAACTAAAACGATGATTTGGTATAAAGTAGAAAATTTACCAATCAAAAACTTCGCTTATACAAAGACTCCCGCAAGCCCATCGCTCTCAGTAAATGCTCCACCTCCAATTTATTCTTTATTGAAATTAGGTTAAAAGAATTGTCGTAGAACTATTGAATCTCATGGTACGAATAACTCGGAAATTTATCCCGAGTTATGATATATCTATTGTAGTTTTTTAGATACTACTATACTTTATTTTATTGTTTAAGACATTGATAATCATTGTCTTAAATAGGCATTTTATAAATTTTATCGAAAATCAATATGGAAAAAAATATATCAACCCTAGAAAGTTCTTTTTCAAAGTCAAATACATTTATTTGGTTCAATCGAGTATCTCTTTTTGTGGTCTTCTTTTGGTTTGGTTTCTTGAAAGTTATCGGAATGTCACCAGCCAAAGACATCGTTACGCATTTACATCATCAAACTATTGAGGTGTTTATTCCTGCCAATATTTTTGTGCCTTTGCTTGGTGTAGTAGAATGTTTGATAGGTATTTTCTGGCTTATTCCACGACTCACAAAATTGGCTTTTGTTGTTTTTTGTTTGCAGATGTTTACTACATTCTTGCCGCTTATTTTGCTTCCAAGCGAAACATGGCAGTCGGGCTTTGCCCTTACTTTGGCTGGTCAGTATATCATCAAAAACATTGTGTTGATTGCCTCAGCATACACGGTGTATCAACTAAACAAAGAATCCAATGAAAATTAAATATATACTTCTCCTATTTGCTAGTACCGTAAAAGTAGTTTTTGCACAACAAAAAGATGATTCTGTCCGCGTTTTAAAACTTGAAGAAATTCAAGTAAAAGAGCAGTATTTTAAATATAACATTGATAATTTGCCTGTAAAAAAAGGTACTTACCTCTATGGTGGTAAAAAGACAGAGCTTATCAATGTTTTGGGTTTAGATGCCAATATTGCTGAAAAAACACCTCGCCAAATTTTTGCCAAAGTGCCGGGAGTATTTGTCTATGATATGGATGGTTCTGGAAATCAGATTAATATATCTACTCGTGGGCTTGACCCACACCGTGGTTGGGAGTTTAATGTGAGAAAAGATGGCGTAATAACCAATACCGATATGTATGGATATCCTGCCAGCCATTACTCGATGCCCATGGAGGCAATTCAGACCATCGAATTAGTGAGAGGAACGGGTTCTTTGCAATATGGTGCACAATTTGGCGGAATGTTGAATTATATTGCCAAACGTGGAGATTCGACTAAAGTATTTGATTTTGAAAGTACGAATAGTGTTGGCTCTTTTGGACTTTTAAGTACGTATAATGCCATTGGTGGTCAGGTAGGGAAAGCCAATTATTACGCTTATTATAGCAAACGTGTATCTGATGGTTATCGTGATAATAGCCGTAGTAATTACGATGCTTTTTCAACCCAAATTACCTATCAAGCTACCAAAAATCTTGCAATAAAAGCCGATTTATCGCATTCAAAATACGTAATTCAACTAGCTGGCCAGCAAACTGATGCCATGTTTGAGGCTAACCCAAGGGCGTCTACACGCTCAAGGAATTATTATAGTCCAGATATTTATGTACCATCAATCAGTTTGAATTGGGCAATCAGTAACCGTACTAAAATTTCTTGGGTAAACTCGGCCGTTTTGGGCAGCAGAAATAGTGTAATGTTTGATAAAGCAGCAGATATTGTTGATAAAATAGACCCTATCACCATACAATATGCAAATCGCCAAGTAGATATTGATAATTACCATAGTTATACCTCTGAATTGAGACTTTTACACGAATATCAGATTGGAAAGATGCCTTCCGTTTTAGTTTCGGGCGTGCAGATGATAAATAATGATTTACATCGTCGTCAACAAGGAAAAGGTACAACTGGAAGTAATTATGATTTAAGTATTACGGGAGATTGGGGAAGAGATTTACACTTTAAAACTCAAAACATTGCAGCATTTTTAGAAAACCGAATCAATATTACTCCAAAACTAGCTATTTCACCAGGTTTAAGAGTAGAATCAGGCGAGTCGAAAATGTTGGGTAAAATTAGTTATTATGATCCAGCCAAATTGCCTAATAACATTGTTCATCGTTTTCCTTTGTTTGGTGTGAGTGCTGATTATCAAATATCTACTAAACAAAACTTATACGGAGGCTTTTCACAAGCTTATCGCCCTGTTATTTTCAAAGATATTATTCCTGCATCAGTTTACGAGAAATCATCCGATAATCTGAAAGATGCCTATGGGTATAATTTTGAATTGGGATACAAAGGGAATTTTGATAAACTAAGAGTTGAAATGACCTATTTTCAGTTGCTTTACAAAAATCGTCTAGGAACTTTGGCCGAAACTGATGCGAAGGGAAATCTAACGATTTTGAGAACAAATATTGGAGATTCATTTTCGAAAGGTTTAGAAACGTTTCTTGAATATTATGGGCAAATTAACGAAAAAATTAAATTCTCAATATTTACTTCAACAGCTCTAATGGATGCTAGATATTTAGAGGCAGAGGTTCGCTCGGGAGATAAAAATGTAAATGTTAAGGGAAATGCGGTAGAAAGTACACCAAAAGTCATTAGTCGAAACGGTATTACTTTCCGATACAAGAAGTTGAGTATTACAGGTTTGTATAGCTATACAGCTAAAAGCTATGCCGATGCACTTAATACAGTGGAGCCTTCTGCAAATGGAAGTGTTGGTCTAGTACCCGCATATGGAATCATTGATATTAATGCTTCTTATCGAGTTTCAAAGAAATTATTATTGAAGTTTAATTTCAATAACGCTAGCAATAAACAGTATTTTACTAAGCGTCCGCAGTTTTATCCTGGGCCGGGAATCTGGGCATCTGATGGTAGAGGTTTTAATCTTACCATTTCTACCCACTTATAAACAAATCAAATCCCGAAGAACCCAAACCTTCGGGATTTATATTTCTTAAAAAAAAATGATTTAATTTGTCAGAAAAACTTAAATAATATGTCACATTTTATTGCATCTAATGCTACTGTTATTGGTCAAGTTACGCTCGGAGAAGATTCATCTGTTTGGTATTCGGCAGTTATTCGTGCGGATGTTGAAAAAATTATCGTAGGAAATCGGACAAACATTCAAGATGGAGCAATTCTTCATGCCGATTTCGGTGAACCAACAATTATTGGTGATGATGTGACGGTTGGGCATGGGGCAATCGTACACGGGGCAACTGTGGGTAATGGAACACTTATAGGTATGCGTGCAACAGTGCTAAATCGTGCAAAAATTGGTAAATATTGTATTATTGGTGCATGTGCTTTAATTACTGAAGGAATGGAAATTCCTGATTATTCAATGGTTTTGGGTATTCCTGCAAAAATTGTTAAACAAATTCCACCTGAATATGCCGAAAAACTAATGATGAGTGCCGCACATTATGTAGAAATGGCCAAGCTACATAAAAGGGGGGATTTTAAATCAATTTTATAATTTTGAGCATAATTTTTTATCAGTTAAGTGATTCTTTGGGTGATTTTTTATTTTCCTGAATACGCATTTATTATTAGTGTATATCGAAGTTTATTTTACTTTTATTTATTTGATTAATAATCAACTTTTTATTGTTTTTTACGGAATTTCTTTTGGCTTATTTGGCAAGATTATTGATATATTTGTTCAAAACTCTTGCATTTACATAATATCACAGTCATGAGAAAACATTTTACTTACTTCTTTTTTGAAAAACTACATTACAAATTTAAATATTCAATCTTGTCATTGATGATAGGGTTTTTAGCGATTTCATGTAAGGATAAGAAAAATGAAGAAGCCACACCAACCAATCTTTCGAAAGAAACAAATACTTACAGTGCTGATATTGCTACGCGTTGGACAGAACTTCAACTTTTACTCATTAAATCAACTCCGGGATATGCTCCTCCCGTAGCAGCTCGTACTTTGGGATATACCAGCTTAGCCCTTTATGAGAGCGTGGTGCATGGAATGCCTAATTACCAATCAATGGTTGGACAAGTGAATGGACTTACATCATTACCTAAGCCAGATGTTACTAAAGAATATAGCTGGGGGGTAGTCGCCAATAGTGCATTAGGTACGCTTATTACACAGCTTTATCCTACGACCAACGATATCAATAAACGTGCAATTGATTCGTTGAAAAAAAATATAGAAAGTAATCTCAAAGTAGCTATAGAAAATCCGGCAACTATTGAGCGGTCAAAAGCTTTTGGGATTGAGATAGCTAATGCGATATTTGAGTATTCAAAAACTGATGGAGGTCACCAGGGCTGGGACAATAATTTTCCTTCAGACTATAAAACTCCAGTAGGGGTTGGGTTATGGGAACCAACAAGTACTCAAAAAATACCTTTATTGCCTTATTGGGGGAAGATTCGTACGTTTTCTTCATTAAATATGACAACCAACCCTGTAGCTCCAACCAATTTTTCTTATAAAGAAGGTTCTGATATGTACAAACTCGCCAAAGAGGTATATGATACAGGAAAGGCACTAACAAATGAACAAAAAGCCATTGCAAACTTCTGGGCTGATGGTGGAAATACAATTACTCCTCCGGGGCATCATTTCAATATTGCCAATATTGTTTTAAAGAAAGAAAAAGTAAAACTTGATAAAGTAGCTGAAGTTTATGCCAAAGTAGGTATGGCGGTAAGTGATGCCTTTGTAGCATGTTGGAGAGGCAAATATACTTATAATCTTATGCGTCCGATTACTTATATTCGTCAAGCAATTGACCCTCAATGGTCTCCTTTGCTTTCTACTCCGCCATTTCCAGAATATGCTTCTGGACACTCGTCTGGTTCTGGGGCTGCATCTGAAATTTTAACAAGTATTTTTGGAAACAACTACGAATTTACAGATAATACACATAACGGTACTTATCCTGATAGAACTTTTAAGTCTTTTTATGAATATGCCGATGAAGCGACAATCTCTCGTTTATATGGAGGCATTCATTATCGACAAGGTAATGAAAATGGACATAAAAATGGCACTGAAGTAGCAAAGAACATTTTAAAATTTAAGTTTAAAACAGGAGCGTGAGTAGTTATAATAACCACCCTTTAGAAAGATTTTATATGCGATGAATGCTTAATTTATTTTTTTAAGTTCAGCTTATACAATGAGATGCTCGAAAGTGCTACATCAGTGGTGTAAGCTACTTTTTCAGAATTTCTTGTTTAAGATTCAATTCGCTCATTTAGTTATGCAAAGCCTCCACAACATATCATTAACCTTCCGCTATAAATACCTATATATGGTTTTATTAATGGTATGTTTTTCAACGAGCTATGGTCAACGTCTCACCCGTGAATATTCTAATGAGGTAGCTATTGCTTGGTTTAACCTGCAGCTTCAATTAATACAGTCAACGCCTGGCTTCTCGCCACCAGTTGCTTCACGAGCTTTAGGATATTCTGGACTAACACTTTACGAATCTGTTGTGAATGGAATGCCTGAGTATCAATCTTTAGTTGGTGCTTTAAATGGATTTAAAACAATACCCAAAATAGAAAATGATAAGACCTATCATTGGGTGCTAAGTGCCAATGCCGCACAAAAAACTATCATCAAAAATCTCTTTGCCAATACCTCAAAATCAAATTTGCTGAGGATAGATTCTTTAAAAGAGGCTATTGAACGAAATTATATTGGCTTTGTAGATAAAGAAACAATGGTTCGTTCAGTTAAATTTGGCGAAGCAGTTGCTAAAGCAATTTTTGATTATTCAAAAAGTGATGGTGGGCACGAAGGTTATAACAAGAATTTTCCACAAGATTTTAAAATAGCTAAAGGTGCTTGTGTGTGGACTCCCACGAGCGAACAACCGATTCCATTACAGCCATATTGGGGCCAAAACCGCCCATTTGTAAAAGGAAATACTGATTTTGAGCTACCGCATCCACCGCGTTGTGAAGCGAGTATTTCTTCGGTGATGTATGCTCAGGCTGTGGAAGTTTACAGCACAGGTAAAAATTTATCTCCCGAGCAGGCAACGATTGCTAAATACTGGTCGGACGATGCTGGTAAAACCTTCACTCCTCCGGGACATGCGGTAGCTATTGCAACCCAAATAGTGGCACTAGAAAAACTTAAATTAGACCGTTCGGCAGAGGTATTTTGTAAAGTTGGCATTGCCGCAGCAGATGCTTTTATTTCTTGCTGGAAATGCAAATTTATGCATAA
The DNA here is from genome assembly GCF_000263195.1 of Emticicia oligotrophica DSM 17448. Lineage (GTDB taxonomy): Bacteria > Bacteroidota > Bacteroidia > Cytophagales > Spirosomataceae > Emticicia > Emticicia oligotrophica. The sequence goes on along the minus strand of NC_018748.1, from coordinate 826,403 downwards.
CGTATTGCGTCCGATTTCATATATCCGTACTACCATTGATGCTACTTGGAGCCCTTTGCTCGATACCCCACCATTCCCAGAGTACACTTCAGGACATGCCTCAGTTTCTGGAGCAACTGCACAGGTTTTATCTGATTTCTTTGGATTTAACTATCATTTCACTGATAACTCTCATGTGGGAAGAGGCTTTAAACCTCGTAGTTTTGATTCTTTCTTCGAGTTTGCCGAAGAAGCCGCTCTTTCTCGACTTTACGGAGGTATTCATTACAGAAACTCTAATGAACAGGGGCTAAAAAATGGGAAACGCATTGGGAAGAATGTCTGCGAATTGAAGTTTAAACGAGGCTAAATACTTAACTTTCGAAATTAGTTTTCCTTCAAAAATTTAGAAGAAATAAGAGCGTTCTTTTAAATAATTCTATATTCTACATTTTACATTCTACATTCGTTCATACCTTTGTGTTTCAATCGTCATTGTAAGCATGAAACTTTTTTTTAGAAAAACAGGAGAAGGACAGCCAATATTGATTTTACACGGTGTTTTTGGGTCATCTGATAATTGGTTTACAATTAGTAAAATGATAGCCGAAAAAGGTTATGCAGTTTATACACTAGATGCTCGAAATCACGGACAATCGCCTCGTAGTGAGGAGTTTAGTTACGAACTTATGGCCGATGATTTGAATGAATTTATCGAAGATAACCACATCGAAAATCCTATCATTATTGGGCATTCGATGGGAGGGAAGACTGTGATGCACTTTGCCATGAAGTATTCGGGGAAATACGCTAAACTTATCATTGTTGATATTGCTCCGAAGTATTACCCAACGCATCATGGACATATTATTCAAGGGCTTAATTCGATAGATTTAGATAATCTCAAAAATAGAAATGAAGCAGAGGTTCAGCTTTCGAAGTACGTAACGAATGCTGGTGAAAAACAATTTTTATTAAAAAATCTTTACAGAACAGAAGATGGTAAATTTGATTGGAGAATCAACTTACCTGTTTTAAGTCGAGAAATTTATCAAATAGGCGGAGATTTTACCGACGCAAAAGAGGTAACTGCTCCTACGCTTTTTTTAAGAGGCGGAAATTCTGGTTATATTTATGATGAAGATATTCCCACTATCAAAAAGATATTTCCCAATGCAACCTTACAAACCATTGAAGGGGCTGGCCACTGGGTGCAAGCCGAAAAACCAGCAGAGTTTGTACAAGCAGTTTTAGATTTCGCTAATTAAGCTAGTCTGAATAAATATTAGTTGAGCGATGATTTTTGTGGAATTTTGGTGTAGGTAGATTTTGAACTAAAAATTAATACCAAGATAATCACGCCTAAAACAATCAATATCGAAAGCTCAAATTGGTTTTGCGATTCAGAGCCTAGTACAATTTTTTGAGAAGTTTTATTTAAACGTTCTCCTTCATTTATTTGAATGTGCGATAATTGATTCAAATTCGATAAAATTGAATAAAACGATTCATCCAATGCTTGTTTGCTTGGATTTGTACTTGTACTCATTGCTTGTAAATATTGTTTTTCTAGGGTAATATTTAGATTGATTTTTCTCTTTAAGTCTCTAAATAAAACCTCTTCAGTAGGTGTAAGTTTTGTTTTTTCGTAAGCTGCAATAAGTTGCTGAACAGCCGTATTGTGTGAGTCTATTAAGCGTAAATGCTGTGATAATGTTTGAGCATCTTTATTATCATCAATCAAAAGTTTTTTGCGAGAAAGGTGGTCTGAAAATTCATAAATATAACTCTCGGCCAGCAAACGGTCTTCATAAACTACTGAAAATGAGTTACCTAGTTCGATAAAACTATTTTGGTCAGATATATTTTTGATGAATAAAAACACAAAAATTACACTCAATACCAATGCCGCTTTCAGTTTATTTTCGATACTATATGCCCATTTCATAGCCCTATTAGATTTAGATTAATAAAAACGCTAAACAAATATAACCTTTAAGTATAAATACACATAGTTTTGTCTCTATAATAATAGAAAAGAGCCACTTATAAGTGGCTCTTTTCTATTAATACCTAATTGCCCAGTAAGGGTTTCGCTGCATTTTTATGCTATCATTGATATACGTCGAAATCACACTGTCAAATTGTTGATTATTCACTTTTTTGCCTTTCAATTTGGGTAAGGTTAATTCTTTATCCAGCTTTTTGAGTTCTACTGAAGTTGCCACAGCAGTTACCGTTCCGTCATCGGCGTCAAGTTCGAGAATCATACCAGGTAGGCCATAAATTTGCTCTGGTCCACCCGAAACAGGTATATCACCTGTAAACCAAGCAGTTATTTTTTGCCCCTTTACTTTATCTTCTGCCACTGCTTTCATGCAAATATAGCCCGCTACCTCTTTGATTTGGTTCATAACTTTCCATTCAATGTGTTTGAGCGAATCTTGCACTAAATATGTTTTACCCAGAATCTCGAGCATATCTGTACGTTTTTCAGTTTCAAAATTTCGATGAATAATCAACTCTCTATTTCTACTTTTCCAGTTTTCATCCTCGTACTCTTGTTGGTCTTGTCCCCAAGTATAGAGCGTTTCTTTTTCATTGAAATATAAATTCATTTTTTGCTTAGGGTCGGGGTCATTTTTCCAAGTATTTTCCATACGGTCCTTTTCTTCTTGCGTAAGAAACGGAAGTTTTTTCATCATTTTAATCCAATTTATTTGGTATTCATAATGTATCACGCCCTCAGTTTTCTGAGCAAAAACTCCACTTGCCGATAATAAGAGAATATATAAAAAGATATTTTTCATTGTAGTAAATGATTGAGAATGAATTATTTATCTGCTTTGATTAGTAAACTTAGAGTTTTAGGCAAAGCCGAAACTCGGTAGTTGAGCGAATCTTCGACTCACTAATTGAGTAAGACAGAAACTTCAATACTTAATTGTATCCAAAACTCGGTATTCTAGCTTAGTCGGAACTCGGTAGTTGAGCGTAGCCGGAACTCGGTAGTTGAGCGTAGCCGAAACTACCATCCACCGCCACTTCTACGCATCTGATTTTTCACGCCACGCATATTATAGGTAAAGCTTAGCATGAAATAACGAGCTAAAGTTTCGGTTCTTGACTCCGAATAATAGTTTTGACTAGCAAACTGACTGATATTTAGATTACGATTGAAAATATCGTAGGCTGTCAGACGAATTTCGGCTTTTTTCGACTTTCCTAATTGTTTATAAATGGCTGCATTCCAAATTGGTTGACGTTGATTAAATCCGAAACGCTCATTGACGAATACATTGTAGTTGATTCGAGTATTCAAATAGAAATCTTTCGGGAATTTAACATTCATTTCACCGCTAAATCGGTGGTTGTAAATCGTTTGGTTTTGGGCAGTATTGATTGAGTATTTTGTATTGGTGATACCAAAGTTTGCATTTCCAAAGAAAGTAAACTTATCAGATGGAGTTAAGTCTAAACGCAAGCCCATATAATAACTCAAATTATTGGTTTCGTTAAGAATATCATTGATATAAGTTAGGTTGTTGCTTCCGTTTATATTACCATTAAAGCCCATAGTAGCTTTAGTTTTCTTGAGTGGGAAACCAAAACCAAAGAAAGTGCCCATGTTTGAACCACCAGTGATATTCATAGGTTTAGTGGTGGTCTTAAATGTCTTATTATCAATATATTGGTTATAAACTATCTGATTTACATGGTAATTATAGTTCAAGCCGAAGTATAAATTCATGAAGTTTCCTGGGTTATAATAATTACCACCAAGATTAAGGTTATGGTCAACTTGTGGTAATAAATCAGGGTTTCCTTCTCGAATAAACAGTGGGTTACTATTATCAACTACTGGCTGAAGGTCTTTGATAGAAGGTTCCGAAACATTCGGGTCATAGCTAAACCACATGTATTTGTTGTTTTTGAGGTCTAAGCTTCCTTGCACATTTCCAATCCAAACAAAATATTTTTGGTCAACAATTGTTTCGGGTTTCTTTGGTTGGGTAAAATTACCTCTGAGCGAAAACTGTTGCCCAGCCACACCCGCCGAAATATTGATACCCTTGTAGTTATAACGCAGACTTGTTCCGATTCTGTTAAAAGAAATTGTATTTTCGAAATAACGGGTAAGAGAGTCAATTTGAAGATTCGATTCTCTGTTTTGCACATTTCTATCAACAATGCTGTTTCTGGTACTAAAGTTATAGAAAGTTTCTGAGGAAAATTTTTTGCCTAAAGGCTCTACGTAAAGCATACTAGCTTTCAACTGATTACGGTCGCTAAGGGTAGAGTTAAACTGATTGATGTTTCTTAATAAATCGTTGGTGCTAGTAATTTTATAAAATTCATTCAACGAAACTTGGGTAGCATCACCATCAGAATTAGTAAAGTTATAGCCACCGCTTATAGCAAAAATTCTACCTTTTTTCTTGAATTTATGACGGTAAATGCCAGTTAAAGCTGCCGCCGATGAGTTGAAACCCGTTTGATTATTAATGGTTGTTTGGTTTGAAAGTTCGCTGCTTCCAGTGAAAAACTGTTGGAGACCATTGTAGCGAGTATTTCCTTTAGAAAGTTTACCGTTGCCAATAAACGTAATGGTATTGAGTGTATCAAGTGTTTTTTCTAAGCGGAAAGATACTCGGTGATTATAACTTTGATTGCGAGTATAATCATCGTTAGTCGTATTAAACGATGCATTATTATTCAAGAAATTCTGACGGCTTGAAAGAGCATCTAAAATTTGGTTTTTACCATTGAAATAATAGCTCGAACTCAGTTTGTTTTTCTTGGTATCGTAGTTATAATTTAAACCAGCCGCATAAGAATCGGTAAAGCCTTGTCCACGGCCACCACCTATTGGAATGGATAAATCTTCATCGCTTTCATCTCCTCCGAAAATGAAGTACCGTCCGCCACCACCGAAACCAAAATCTGCATTGTCATTCCAGTTAAAAGATTGGCTACCTCTAAAATCCTGAAAATCATCAAAACCCATGCCTACTTGGTTGGTATTATTTCCAAGTCCGATTAATGAAAACTGATTTTTTTGGTCAAATTTATTGTAATTTCCTTTGATTTCAGCTCGTTCTTTATTCCCAAGGCCAGCGGTAACTTTACCAAATCCACCTTTCTTAAATTCATCTTTTAGCTCTAAATTTAAGGTTTTTTCTTTCTTCCCATCATCAATACCCGTAGCTTTTGCTTGCTCAGTTTTATCACTGAAAACTTGTACTTTTTTAATGGCTTCGGCAGCAATATTTTTAGTAGCCATTTTGGTATCACCTCCAAAAAACTGCTTACCATCAACGGTCACTCGCTTCACATCTTGCCCTTGTGCTTTGATATTACCATCTTGGTCAACAGACATTCCCGGGAGCTTACGGAGCAAGTCTTCAACGGTGGAGCCCGGAGGAACTTTAAACGAAGAAGCATTATATTCAACCGTATCGCCCTTAATGCTCAGTGGAGCTTTTGCGGTTCTGACAACTACCTCATAAAGCTCTTTCATAATAGGCTTGAGTTGAATTTTACCTAAATCAGTAATGGCTCCATCACTTGGCGTAAATTCTTGCTGATAGGGTAAGTAACCCATGTAGGTAATTTTGAGGAGATAAGTACCTCTTTTCACACTTTTTAGTTCAAATTGACCTTCAGTTTCGGTTCTCCCGAAGCTAACCAAAGCTGAATCTTTAGGTGTGAGAAGCATAACAGTTGCAGAGGGGAGAGTAGTATTCGATGAGTCGATGACTATCCCTTTTACCGTTACACGGGCTGTGTTTTGTGCAAAAACTGTCCCGCAAATCATTAAAAAAATGAACGTAATAGCTTTTTTCATAATAGTGTAAATAGATTTTTGTATGGCGGAAAAAATTCCTTAGTTTATTTTGGGTAATGCTTTTTCATTCTTTGTTTCTCAAGAGTCGCACTTTCGAGAAGATTGTTGCATGAATCATTCTATTTTTCCAATAGATGTTCATAGATGCTTACCACACTTGTTTAAAAAGGTTACGGAGCATCTTATATTTGAGGCAAAATAAATTCATCAGTTCTTGATGAATGAATAAATGTGATGAAATACTGAAAATTTGTTTTGAAATTTAGACTTTCAGAATTGCATATTTATAGGAATGATTTACGAGAGAAAATCGACAGATAGTAAGTGTTTTTCATAAAAATGTGTTTGTTTGTAATGGTTGTTAGAGGAATAACTAAGTATTTAGTTGATAACGAGAGCAAAGGGAGCAATATTTTAAAAGGTATGTTTTTTTTTAAGAAAATTGAGTGAGTGGTAATTGAATGCCTTTATAAGCGTAATATTATAGGCTTTTATGTTTAATTATAAAAAACAAAAGAGTGCCCAAACAGTAATTTTAATGCCAGTATTTGACAATACCTAATATATAGTTCTGATACCAATTTCCTTAAATTGATTAATTAGTTCAGTGTGTTCGTTGGTAATCAAAACATCTATGATATCCAATGGTGCAAATTGTAAATATCTATCTCTCCCTATTTTGCTCACATCACAAAGTAGATAAGTTATTTGTGCATTATCTGACATTGCAGTGGTAATTTCTGCTTCTTTTTCGCTGGAAGCGGTCAGACCATTTTCAACTGAAATTCCATCAACTCCTAAAAAAGCTTTATTTGCATGATACTTTCGTATATGTTCTATGGCTATTTGCCCATGAATAGCCTGCCTTTGGTTATCGAGTTCTCCACCAACTAAATTAATTGAAACTTCCGTATTACTCAGTTCATAAACTACTGGAAGTGAGTTGGTGATTACTTTAATACGTTTGTTTTTGATAAATTGACAAAGTCTAAAAACTGTACTGCCGCAATCCATAAAGATGATGTCTCCATCATGAATTTCTTGTGCGGCTAATCGAGCTATATAATCTTTTTGCTCGATATTAGTCACCGTTTTTTGTTCGAAACTTTGTGGTAAATGAGTTAAACTAAGACTCATCGCCCCACCGTGAGTACGGAAAATAAGCCCATCGGCGGCCATTTGTGCCAAATCTCTTCGAATTGTTATCTCAGATGTCTCGATTGATAAAGCCAATTCTTTCACTTCAACCTCGCCTTTTTCTTCTACTATTTTTAATATTTTTTGCTTTCTACTTTGATAACTCATTTCTTTTTTTGAATATTTGGTCAAATATAATCAAAAATAATCAAAATAAATCATTTATGAATTCAAATGTTAAGATAATAGAAGAAAAGGTGTTATCGGATGACTGGTATTTACTGAAAAAAATAATTTTTGAATACCGAAATAAAAAAGGTGAATGGAAGGTACAATCTCGTGAAGCCCATGATAGAGGAAATGGAGCCGTAATTTTACTTTATAATAAAGTAACAAAGACTGTAATTCTAACAGAACAATTTCGGATGCCAACCTATATCAATGGCAACGAGACTGGTATGTTGATTGAAGCATGTGCGGGTTTGTTAGATAAAGATAATCCTGAAGATTGTATTAGACGTGAAACTGAAGAAGAAACGGGATATAGAATTGATGGTGTAAAAAAGATTTTTGAAGCCTACATGTCTCCTGCATCTGTAACTGAAGTTTTACACTTTTTTATTGCTGAATATACAAAAGAAATGAAAGTCAATGAAGGTGGTGGGGTTGATGACGAACAAGAAAATATTGAAGTGCTCGAAATTCCTTTCGAAAAAGCTATGAAGATGATAGAAACTGGTGAAATTAAAGATGGGAAAACAATTATATTACTGCAATACGCAAAAATTCATGGTTTGCTTTAAAAAAACTTTTTGTAAGTTGTAAAATCTATGTTTGCCTAACTGTTTGAAATACAGAAGATTATACGCAGTAGGAAAAAAAAGTTTATTTTTTTTGAGAAAAATTGGCATAAGTGTTGTTTAAAATTAAAAAGAGTGTTTTATATTTGCACTCCGAAACTCAAACAGAGTAACAACGGAAGGAGAGGTGCCTGAGTGGCCGAAAGGAGCAGTTTGCTAAACTGTCGTACGTCTAAAGCGTACCGCGGGTTCGAATCCCGCCCTCTCCGCAAAAATTTTTAAAAAAAGTTCTGCAAAAATTTGAAATGTAAAAATAAGTTTCTACTTTTGCAGTCCCAAACGGAGAGACCCACTAAGTGAGTAATGAAGTTTGAAAGTTCGGGGTGTAGCGTAGCCCGGTATCGCGTTTGGTTTGGGACCAAAAGGTCGTCAGTTCGAATCTGGCCACCCCGACAAAATCCTCAGAGAAATCTGAGGATTTTTTGTTTTATAACCTTTCTAAGAAAAAATAAAGTCTTCTTTGTATAAACACGGCTTTTCTTCTGTATTTTTAATATATTTTTTCTTATAAACCCTCTACAAATAAGGAAGAAAAAGATATTCATTTTTAGCACTAAAGATCATAGTAGAACATATTTAATAAATATTATTTATAATAATTATTAAGTATATAAATTAATATTTATTAAAAAGATTCCCGAATTTTGTGCCCCGAAATAAAATATCCAAATAATAAGTGTTATTCATCGTATTGAAAATCTAACTGCTTACTTATTATTGGTTTCTAAACTAAATAACAAAATCTTTACTTCACATCGAAAATTATGAATTTTAATCTACTCATTGAAAATCTTAGTAATCCTGCTTTATTATTCTTTGTTTTAGGTATTTTGGCAGTTTTACTAAAAAGTGATTTAGAAATACCCCCTAATTCATCAAAATTTATCTCTCTTTATCTATTATTTTCTATTGGTTTTAAAGGTGGACAAGAGTTGGCTCATGAGGCATTTACGAGTGAAATTGTTTGGTCAATGTTGCTGGGTATAAGTATTTCATTATTAATTCCTTTATACACTTTTTTTATTCTCAAGCGAAAACTCAATGTCTATGATTCGGGTGCGATTGCTGCAGCTTATGGTTCGGTTAGTGCCGTTACCTTTGTTACGGCAACCACATATCTTGAATCTCAACAATTAAATATTCATGGGTATATGGTAGCCATTATGGCTTTGATGGAGTCACCTGCAATTATCATTGGTTTAGTATTAATTTCCTTATTTGATAAGGAGAGCACCGTGAAAAGCATTAAAATTTCACATGTGTTGAAGCATTCTCTAACAAATGGTAGTGTATTATTGATACTTGGAAGTTTGATAATTGGTCTTTTGGCCAATGCTAAACAAGCAGATGGAATTAAGCCATTTACCACCGATTTATTCAAGGGCTTTTTGGCAATCTTCCTTTTAGATATGGGTATAATTAGTGGTAGAAAGCTCAAATCATTCTTTTCATTTGGCTTATTCCCATTTGTTTTTGCCTTAATTATTCCATTGTTGAATGGGTGTATCTTCGCAATCTTAAGCTCATTAGTCACTTCAGATATAACCAATAGATTTATTTTTGCAGTCTTGGCTGCTAGTGCTTCCTATATTGCAGTACCAGCAGCCATGAAAATCACCGTTCCAAAGGCCAATCCAGGTTTGTATTTACCGATGGCTTTAGCAGTTACTTTCCCGATGAATATAACGGTAGGTTTACCACTATATTTTCTGATTGTAAATTCGTTTTAAGCAGAAAGATTAATTAATCTTTCTGCCTTTGGTCTATCTCGGTAGGGTTCTTAAGGCGTACATAAGAAGTTTTGATAGGAAACTTTACAAAAATGTATTTTGGCGTCCTAAGAACTTTTTTTATGATTGATTTGGCATGGTCTAAGGTCAAAAATATGAATTAGTTAAAATTATTAATAGAAAGAGATTTAAGAATTAGAGGGTAAACTTTATCGGTTTTATCATTTGAATATTATTTGCCCGCTGTTACCCCTTCAGAAGAATTCATATTTAGAACTTTTCAAACCATTCAAATTTTTGTTGAATAATGGCTTCTTTATTTTCTTTGATATGCGATAAAAATGCGGAAGCCACTGGTGAAAATGCTTTATTTTTTAACCAAACTAAATTCCATACAGAAGTAATAGGAAAACCATCAACAGGCACAATTTGTAAATCGCCGTGAAGGAGCTCATTTTTTAACCCAATCAATGGCATGATTGAGCAACCTAAGCCTGCAATTACTGCTTGTTTTACAGCTTCATTGGATGTTAGCTCCATTTTTTTTCTGACAGGAAGTTTATTATTTTCTATAAATCGCTCCATTACCATACGCGTGCCAGAGCCTTGCTCACGGTAAATAATCGGTATTTCTTCAAAAATATTGGTATCATACGATTTCTCTTTAAAGTTCGTCTGGGCATTAGCAATTAAGAAAAGCTTGTTTTGCATCAACTCTACATTTTCTATTTTTAGATTCTCAGGAAGAATAGATACTAAAGAGAAATCGACCTCATTTTTTTCTAAGCTTTCAATAACCTTAGCTCTATTTGTTACATCCATCAATAATTCGACACCTTCATTCTTTTGCATGAAATCTGATAGAAAATAAGGCATAACATATTTGCCTGTTGAAACCACCGAAATTTTTAATCTACCAGCTAATTTGCCCTTATGTGCCATTGTTTTGTAGTTAATGGCATATACTTCATTCAATATTTTTTCGGCAGCGTTGGCAATTTCTTTCCCAAAATCAGTAATAAATATTTTTCTTCCCACAACTTCCGTCAATGGAATATCAAATTGGTCTTGCAGATTTTTGAGTTGAATTGAAACAGCGGGCTGACTCAGGCAAAGTTCTTCGGCAGCCTTTGTAATACTTTCGGTTTGGGTTATTTTTAAAAATACCTGTAATTGGTGAAGTGTATAATTCATAATTTTTTGTTATGTATATCATTTTAAATATAAATAAAAATAAATGAATTTTAGTTCCGAATTTTGCAACGTAAAACAAAAAAATAATAGCATGACAAAGATTACAGTAGCAAAAGGAGATGGAATTGGCCCAGAAATTATGGATGCCACACTTGAGATTATTTTAGCCGCAGGTGCAGAAATTGAAATTGAAGAAATTGAAGTTGGTGAGAAAGTCTATTTAGCTGGTAATACTGCTGGTATTGCCAAGGAGTCTTGGGATGTTATTCGCCGAAACAAAGTATTCTTGAAAGCACCAATCACAACCCCACAAGGAGGTGGTTACAAAAGTCTGAACGTAACAACAAGAAAGTTCCTTGGTCTTTATGCCAATGTGCGTCCGTGTGTAAGTTTACACCCATTTGTTGATACGAAGCACCCAGTAATGGATGTGGTTATTGTTCGTGAAAATGAAGAAGATTTATATGCAGGTATCGAACACCAACAAACTGATGAGGTAATTCAGTGTCTTAAATTAATTAGTCGCCCTGGTTGTGAGAAAATCGTAAGATACGCATTCGAATATGCTAAGCATTATGGTCGCAAGAAAGTAACTTGTTTTACAAAAGACAATATCATGAAGCAAACAGATGGATTATTCCATCAGGTTTTTGATGAAATTGCTAAAGAATACCCAGAAATTGAAAACGAACATTGGATTATTGACATCGGTGCGGCAAAAATGGCCGATACGCCAGAAGCATTCGATGTAATTGTAATGCCTAATTTATACGGTGATGTATTATCTGATGTAGCGGCTCAAATTGCTGGTTCGGTTGGTTTAGCTGGTTCGGCAAACATTGGCGAAGAATGTGCTATGTTTGAGGCTATTCACGGTTCGGCTCCGCGTAGAGCAGGTCAAAACCTTGCCAACCCTTCGGGCCTTTTACAAGGTGCAATCATGATGCTCAATCATATCGGTCAAAGTAAGATTGCTGAAAAAGTACAAAATGCGTGGTTGAAAACAATTGAAGATGGAATTCATACCTACGATATTTATAAAGAAGGGGTAAGTAAGGAAAAAGTAGGTACTAAAGAATTTGCGAAAGCCGTGATTGCCAATTTAGGTCAAACACCAAAATTGTTAAAATCTGTAACTTTTGCAGAGAATGCTAAACTTAACTTACCTAAGTATGAGAGAAAAGCACCTGCTAAAAAAGAGTTAGTGGGCGTTGATTTGTTTGTCAATTGGGCAGGTAAAAATCCTGATGAATTAGCTGAAATTGTAAAAGGACTTGATACCGATAAAGTGAAACTTTCAATGATTACTAATCGTGGAATCAAGGTTTGGCCAGAAGGATTTGAAGAAACTTTTTGTACAGACCATTGGCGTTGTAGATTCAAACCAGTTGAAGGAGAAGCAATTACAAAGAATGATATTGTTGGCTTACTTAACCATGCTATCGAACTAAATATCGATACTATCAAAACTGAAAACCTTTATACTTTTGATGGAAAGATGGGCTTCTCGTTGGGTCAAGGACAATAATTGAACGCTAAAAATAACAAACAAATGAATATCAATCTCATTCAAGGAAATTTTGGCAAAAAAGAAGCCACTGATTTAGTAACAAATCTAATTCATGCTAAAATTAAGTTTCAAGAAAATCTCATCACGAAAGAAGATAGTGAAGAGGATATAAAGATGCGAGAGAATCGAATAAAGCAATTACAAAAAGATTTATACGAAGCTCGTAAATATCTTGAAAACTCAAAAGAACCAGTTTCGATGAATGCTTCAATTGCGTTTTAAAATTAGTAAAGGCTCATCTATCCAATTTAAAGGAAAGATGAGCCTTTCTTAATTAAAATAATGCATAAAAGATTTTGAAAATCAATTATTTAGGCATCACAAGGGTATCAATCACATGAATTACGCCATTGCTTTGATTTACGTCAGCAATTGTTACAGTTGACATCCCACCTTTTTCGTCGGTTAATACCAACTTTTTACCCTTCATCATGGCTTTTAGCGTACCACCTTCTACCGTTACTAAGGTAGCCATTCCATTACCTGCTTTAATTTTTGCTGCAATATCCGAAGCGTTTAATTTCCCAGCTACAACATGATAAGTAAGAATCTTTGTAAGTGTAGCTTTGTTTTCTGGTTTTACCAAAGTTTCAACCGTTCCCATCGGAAGTTTATCGAAAGCTGAATTGGTTGGGGCGAAAACCGTAAATGGACCAGTTCCTTGCAAAGTTTCTACCAAATCTGCTGCTTTTACTGCGGCCACAAGTGTTGTGTGGTCTTTAGAATTAACTGCATTTGCAATAATGTTTTTTGATGGATACATCGCTGCTCCACCTACCATTACTGTCTTTTCGTTTTGTGCAAATGAGCTTAATGAAATGAAAGCTGTAGCGAGTACTAATACGATTTTTTTCATTGTTTTAATTGTATGCGGAACTCCGCTTGGTTTTATAGTTTTACATTTGTTATTTGTTGACTTTACTAACGGAAAGAAAGTGAATTTGGATTTGTATCTTTATGTAATATTTTATAAATAATTGATTATTAGTATTTTATGTATTAATGAATCTGTGTTTATTATAAAAAAAGACTTTTGTGAATGGAAAAAAAAGTTTGAAATAGACAAGAACTTGCCCCGATTATTCTGCTTTTTTCTTACCTTGCGAGTGTATTTATTTTACTCATAACCATCAGAAGAAAACACGCATGTCTGCCGAAAACAATACCCTTGTGATAACTAAAAACGAGATGTTTCAAACTTTTAAGAAAATACTTTTGAAGCATGGTTTGGAAGAGAAAAAGGCCGAAACTTGTGCCGATATTTTTACTATAAATAGCCTTGATGGTATCTATACGCATGGGGTAAATCGTTTTCCAAGATTTATCAAATATTTGCAAGGAGGCTTTGTAAAACCTGATGCTGAACCAAGCTTAGTTTCGAAATTTGGAGCGATTGAGCAATGGGATGGAAATTTAGGGCCTGGGCCTTTAAACGCTATTCATGCAACAGAAAGGGCGATGAGTTTGGCCGCAGAAAACGGCATTGGCTGCGTAGGTTTGGCCAATACTAATCACTGGATGAGGGGCGGAACCTATGGTTGGCAGGCAGCAAAGGCGGGTTTTGTATTTATTGGTTGGACAAATACTATTGCCAATATGCCGGCGTGGGGGGCAACTGATGCAAAGCTCGGAAATAATCCTTTGGTTATGGCTTTACCTTTTGAAAATGAGGCGATTGTGCTTGATATGGCTATGTCGCAGTATTCGTTTGGAGCGATGGAATTAGCTGCTATGAAAGGTGAAAAACTATCGGTTATTGGTGGTTATGATGTAGAAGGAAATCTGACGGATGACCCAAATGCGATTCTGAAATCTTGGCGGTCGATGCCAGTAGGTTATTGGAAAGGAGCGGGACTTTCATTACTTTTAGATATTCTTTCAGCGGTATTGTCGGGCGGTTTATCTACGCACGAAATTTCGAAAGAGGAAGTTGAGTATCGTCTTTCACAAGTATATATTGCTATTGACGTGAAAAAATTAGGTAATCACTCCGCCATAACAGCAGCTGTTGAGCGAATAATCGAAGATTATCACCAATCAAATCCAATTTCAGAGGAAAAAAAGATAACTTTTCCGGGTGAACGTGTATTGAATACGAGAGAAAAAAATACCGCTAGCGGAATCCCAGTGTTGAAAAATGTTTGGGAAGAAATCTTGTCATTGTAAGCTAAAATCAAGTCTTTCTTTTCTTCTTTTTGGCAGAAGGAAAAAGCACATTATTCAAAATAAGCCGATAACCCGGTGAATGTGGAAAAAGATTCAAATCAGTGGGAGTTCTATGAAAACCTCTCCGGCCTTCGGGGTCGTGGCCACCGTAGAAAACCCACTGGCCAAGTCCTAGTTCACCGTACATATATCGGTCAGATTCTTTACTGTCTCCCATCACTAAAACATTAGATTTAACCGTTTTTTTATTAAAAGCAGTGGTTTGTCCCATGAATTCCCGAATTAAATGTTCATGGTTTTGTACGAGCATGGCAGGAATAAAATCCCATTTAGCCGAAAAATCGAAAAGATTAAAATAACTATTAATTTCTTCGTCAAATCTCCCATTTGAAGCGTTAATATCAGAGAATGACATTGAGTTATAACCATAACCTTCACTATCGCTCAGATAAAGTATAAAATCTTCAAAAGCTATTGTTTTACTGAAATCGAGTTTAGCTTGGGCATTATTATCAATGTTATCACCATCGAATCTACTACTCACAATATCAACCCCTTCGGCCGAAAGGGCAATATCAAGTGTTTCTGCTCCCGAACACATCGCAAATAAAAAACCACCTCCCATGCAATAAGCTTTGATAGTTTTTGCAACGTCGAGTTTCAATGTCGAAATTTTATTATACTTCAGTCGTTGAGCAATTTCTTCTTGAGCTTTCATATCTTTATAGCTCATTCGACGCATATTTTTCCCAAATTGGCCAGTAAAATCTTCGTGGTGCAAGTGTAGCCAATCGTATTTATTAAGGTCTCCTCGCAAGATTTCTTCATCATAAACAACCTCGAATGGTATTTCAGCATATTTTAAAACTAATAGAACTGCATCAGTATCTTCAAAAGAAGAAGTACTGATTTTTGAAGGAGAATAAACCGCAATGCGAGCTGCTTTATGTAGCCGCATCGTCTCCATATTTACATCAGGATTGGCAATTTGCTGTTTTAGTTGCTGTACTTCTGCGTCTGAAATAACTTCAAATGAAACCCCTCTTACCAAACACTCTTTTTGTAGATTTGAAGAGTAAGGAGCCAAAAAACTACCGCCTCGAAAATTAAGTAGCCAGTCGATTTCGGTATTGTTTTTTAGGGTCATGTAAGCAATTCCGTAGGCTTTCAGATGATTGCTTTGAGCATCATCCATCGGAATCAGAATGGAGTTGGCAAAACTTCGCCCCACAAACAAGAGCAATAACAGAGGTAAGAATCTATTAGACATGGCTCAAGCGTTTAAAGAAATTAAGTAAATATAAACTAAAACTCTTGAGAATGTAAATACAAACTTGAAATTATTTTGCTGATAGTCAATAGGTTATGGTTTTTGAAAAAACTTTTTTAATTGAATAGGTTATAAACCGTGGTTCGACTCTAAGTCGTACCACGGCATATCGAGGGAATCTATAAAAGAAAAGCTTCTAAAAGAACTCTCTTTTAGAAGCTTTGTGAATAATTGTTATTATAGTTAGGTTTTGATTAAATCTTGTGCCGCACTTTTTCCTGAGAGATATGCTCCTTCAATACTTCCAATGCCAAAACCATCTCCTGCAAAAATGAGAGGTGATTCCGTGAAAGCTCTCAGGTAGTTTTCGTCTAAACGTTCGTAGGCTAAACTATATCGCCAGCGGTGAACTTGATACGAATCAATCGAATCGCTTGGAATTAGATTTTCTACTTCCTTAAGTAAATTTTTTCCAACTTCCATTAAATCATCATCAAAATGGGCTGAACTGAAAGCTGGACTTGCATGAAGCGTAATAGCATAGGCAGGAGAGATACCTTTTTGATAATTATCAGCAATCCAAGCTATCGGGCCATTTTCAAAAGCTATTCCACCCGGTTGAGGAATATTGCTAGCTTCTTTCAAATTTGCCATCACGGCAATACATGGATGATATTTGATTTGCTGTAATTGAGCAATTTCAGGAAAATTCAAATGACTATTAGTCATCAATTCAATTGCCTGTGGGGCGGGGGCTGTACAGATAATGGCTTTTGCCTCAAATGAGTTTCCTGCTTCAGTTTTTACTGAAAAGCCATTATTTGTTTCTTCAATATGAATTACTTTTTCACTGAGTTTGATTGACAAGCCTTCAGCCAAGAATTTTGCGATACTGCTCATTCCTTGGATTCCGATAAGGCGAGCATGCCTAAAATTAGCACTGCCTTCTTGAAGTTGCCATTCTTTAGCAATTTGTTTTTGAATCAGATTTTCGGCAAAAGATTGGAAATCAGGTGTTTTGGTTGAAAAATACTGAGCCCCATGGTCAAATTTAGCTTCTGCTGCTCTTCGAGTGGCTAAGCGTCCGCCAACGCCACGTCCTTTGTCGAGTACTAATACTTCCCAGTTATTTTTGACTAACTCGTGTGCAGCTACTAAACCCGATAGACCCGCACCGATGATGATACAAGAGTTTTTCAATGATTAAAAGATTTTTGGTCAAATGTTATATGTTTAACCAGTAATCTTCCGAAAGGTTTATTTTTTTCTCTGTAGCCAACGATTGGCCTTATAACAAAGCCAAGCCGAGCCAGCTCCAATAGCAGCACCAGCCAAAACATCGCTTGGATAATGTACGCCCAAATGCAAGCGAGAATAAGCCACTGCTCCCGCCCATGTGTAGGCAGGTACAACAACATACCATTTTTTGAATGTCAGACTAAGCGAAGTAGCCGTTGAAAATGCAGCAGTTGTATGGCCTGATGGAAAGGCGGGGTCGTTTTCTATGTAATAAGGCTGAATGAGTGTAGGATAGGTTATGTACGGACGATTTCGATTGATTATCTTTTTTAGAGTATAAGTAGTTCCCATCGAAATGGCCAAAGATGCTAGTGAAGTAATGCCTTGACGTTGAAGGTTTTTATCTTTGGTGATAAATCCTGTACCCAAAAGGCTAATGGGTAAAGCTACACTAAGTGGATATACCGATTTGCTAATTAAGTTGAGTGGTTTATCGAAGTTTGTATTACGATTTTGATTGATATTTTTCAAGATGTCAATATCAAAATTTTGGGCTGATAGCTGAAAACTAATGAATACAAATAGGAGTGTTCGGAATAAATGGCTAGGCATGAATTAAAAACTTTTGAATAAAAAAATGACTTATCTATTGTTGGCATTTATTAATAACTCGCTCATTTTCAAGTAAATAGGCGTTTTCTTCTAAGTGAAGTAAAGATTTTTCATTATCAAAATCATCTCTGTAAGCTTCTTTTAGTTGTTTCCGTTTAATGGCCTCAAGGCATCTACGCACATCATCTTGAGTTTCGAGTTCGAGTAGAGGAACTTCCGTTGGTTTTCCGTTATCGTCTTTTGCAACCATCGTGAAATATGAGGTATTGGTATGCTTTTGTTCGCCAGTTTTTACATTTTCTGAAATCACTCGAATGCCAATCACCATTGAACTACGCCCCACGTAATTAATTGAAGCATGAAGAGAAAGTAATTCACCTACCTCGATTGGTTGAAGGAAATTGACACCATCTACCGTTACAGTTACTACATAAGTTCCTGCGTGTTTTGAAGCACAAGCATAGGCTACTTTATCCATTAAAGAAAGTAGGATTCCTCCGTGAATTTTTCCACCAAAATTGGCATAGGAGGGAATCATTAATTCTGTAATTGTAGTTCGGGAGTAAGATACAGGTTTTGATTTTTGCATTAGAGAGCCTAATATTTATGAGTGGTAAAGATAGTTTAGATTTGAAATAAAACAAAAACGCCATGACAATCTTGTGCCATGGCGTTTAAAATAAACCCTAACCCATAAAAATCAATATTATTGTAATGTTTCTGGTTGTTGTATTATTTTTAGTATTTTAATTACAATCATTATGCCATATTTTCAATGTTTTAGAACAGATTTTTAATTAAAACTTCAAAACACGACTGTAATTGTAATTTAAATCTGAGCATAACTTTCAAGAAGTATAGTTCTTTTTAAAATTCCAACTGCTCTATTTTTGTGTTTTTTCAAGATTTTCTACTTTCTTTTCTAAAGCTTCGATTTGCTTATTAGCTTTAATTAAGTAAAGCGTTAGCTCTTCTATCTTTTCAATTAATTTTGCACTAGTTTGAAGAACATCTAAGCCATTTTTCTCCATTTCTTCTGCCGAAGGTACATTTGGTAAGTGATGATGATAGTCGATAAATTTCTCAACATCATGTAAAGACATAAGGTCATAACCTTTTTCAAATACGTGGTCAGCCCAACGGTCAGAATTTGCAACGGCTACTCTCAAACGTTCAGTCAAAATACCACCTTTTACGTAGAGTTGGTAATCACCTGGATAAGAATTTATACCAGTACCGATCACAACTTTTCCATTATTTGAATTATGTAAGCGTCCGTCTGTCAATGTCCAACCTACACCAGGGGTAGAATTATTTGTAGTAGTGCCATTAATTCCATCATTGATAAGAATGACATTACCGAAGTCGTCAACTGATAGCACTTTACCATATCTATTACCCGCAGGAGAAGATGCTTTTAATTTTGTGAATTGTAAACCGCTGAGGCCATCTGTACTGCCAGAAATCAACACTTGTGGATTACTGTTATAGATAGCTCCATCAGCATTACTTTTCCAAAGCTCAGGTGCTGCAGACGTATTGGTATTAGTTGTAGTTGGGGTGTTTACTAAAATTACACTGCCGTTTGCATCAACAGAAAGTACTTTCTGAGTAGTAATGGTTGGTGTATTATTGCTACTTAGTTTAGAAAGTACCAAATTATTGTTAATTGATACCGAGCCTGCATTAGCATTGGTGATATTATCTCCACTAATATTCCAAGAAGAAGGGGTACTGATATTTGTATTATTTGATATAGATACCGAGTCTCTTACTAAAATTACATTTCCGTTTTCATCAACTGAGAGTACTTTACCATTAGGTCTTGATGCTGGGAATGACGACTTTAGCTGATTAAGAACTAAGCCACTTCGATTAATAACAGAACCATTCGTTACTAAATTTCCAGACTCTATATTAATGCCACTTTTCACAGATAAACCATTATTAATGAATGCTTTTCCTGTATTTGAATTGATAATATCATTGCCGTTGCTTGTCCAAGGTGAAGCTATCGAGCCCGCTACTCCAACAGAGTCTTTAACTAGAATTACATTTCCATTATCATCAACAGAAAGTACTTTACCGTATGCTCTTCCTGCCGCACTTGCCGCTTTAAGTTGAGGTAAGAGAATTCCACCATTCACTTCTAAGGTTCCTGACTGTACGCGAATACCATTTTTAGCCCATAAACCATTTGCTACATATACGCCACCAGAATTTTTATTGGTGATGTTATTATTGGCATCTAAGTTCCAATCAGATGTACCAGTAGTAATGGTCATTGATGGAATATTAGCTAAAACTACGTTACCATTGGCATCTACAGTAAGAAACTTCTGAGATGTAAGGTTTACAGTATTATTACTACTAAGTTTTGATAAATTCAGACCGTTGTTAATATATACTGTACCAGTATTATTATTGGTAATGTTATTCCCATTAATACTCCAAGAAGAAGTGCTTACAGGAATTGTACTGCTTGAAGTAGCGACCGAATCGCGTACTAAAATAAGATTACCGTTGTCATCAACTGTAAGAACTTTTCCATATGGACGGAAAGCAGAGTTTGAAGCTTTTATATTTGTTAGCTGAATCGGACCGTTTAATACTACTTTACCAGAAGTATTATTTGAAAGAGTATTATTATTAAAGTTCCAATAAGATGGAGTCTGATTGCCAACTGAGTCTTTAGCTAATACAAGTAAACCATTGTCATCAACAGTTAATACTCTTCCATTTGAATTAATTGCTGAGGAAAAAGTTCGTAAGTTCTTGAATCTTAAATTACTCACCATTACATCTCCTGCATTATTATTTTCAATCAAATTTCCCTTAGCTGTCCAATAATTTACTCCTGAAACAGTACCTCCAATACCAACAGAATCTCTAACTAAAATAACCTTCCCTTCACTATCAACTGATAAAACTTTTAAATTAGATTTACTCGCAGGAGAATTACTTGTAAGATTCTTAAATTCTAATCCACTTATATTTGCCGTTTTACTATCAATAGATAGAGCACTGTTTGGCTTTTGGGTATTGATACCAACTCTACCTTTTTCAAAATCACCATATATGAGAGCAGCATCTAAATAACTGTTACTGATGTAAAGCTTATTATTGCCAACTTCATTCATTCCTGCTTTATACCCTATGTAAATATTACCATCTCCAGTCGAACGCTGCCCTGCTTGTGTACCTAAGGCAATATTTTGTGAACCCGTGATATTACTATAAAGCGAATTAGCTCCAATGGCAATATTGTCGCTTCCTGTTTGGTTACTTACTAATGTTTGATAACCAACCGCAACGTTATTTAAGCCAATGTTAGTTGCATGTAAAGCATAAGCTCCAATGGCAACAGAATTAAAACCACGACTACGATAACCTGCTCGATAACCTAGAAAAGTATTACCACTTCGATAATCAATTAAACCAGAACGATAATTGTTTACTTTAAATACTAATGAAGTTGTGTCAAGTGTTCCGATAAAGTTATTATCTACATTTAAACCAGAATTTCCACCAATCAACCAAGCATTATCACTAGTTGCTTTGTTAGTGGAAGTAGCTGCAGTAGGTGTGGTTATTACTGTACCGTCGGAATTACGAGCATAAAAACTTTTCCATTCGGTGCCATCAAAGAAATAGAAACCTGTGAAAAAATCAATTTGATACACTAATAAACCTGTTGCGGGGGCTTTGATATTTGCTCTTTGAGCCAATGTCATACGAGGAATTAGTAAACCCTTATTCGTAGAAGTAAGGTCTAGAATTGCTGAATTATCTGGCTTGGTAGTGCCAATGCCGACATTTTCGTTTTGTGCAATTGAGACTATTGTACTCAAAAGCATCAAGATGCATACTCCGATTCCCTGACGAAGTTTCATGGTAGGTAAAGTTATTCCTGACATTTCTTAGAAATTGTTCTTTAAGTTTTAAACCTAGTTACTGATAGGTTAAGTTTTATCATCGTGTTGCCTAAAGAATCTCAAATAGTATGCCAAAAAACAACAATAACTTAAATATTGTATAAGTATTTGATAGTTAGATGTTTAGGTGTTTTTTATTAGGATTGATATAAGAAGAAATACTCAGATGATAGATGCTAAAAAGAAGTTACTTGCTAGGAATTGACTTATTAGATAGAATGTATTTGGAGTGTACAACCTATGAGAGGCTAATTGTAATGAGGTAAATCAAGATTTTTTGAATAAAGAATATCCAAACAGGTCGATTGTTTTTTATTTTTTCAAGATATGATTAAGTTTGCATTTTGATAGGCTGTTAAATGGCCTGCAACATAGTATACTTAAAATAATAATATACAAAAAATTCTAAAAATAATCATAGAGTAGAATTTAATTTTGATAATAACCAATTTTGCAGAACAATATTATTAACTAATAATAAATGAAAGTTTGGGAGAAGTAAAGAAAACTAATTACTTTTGTGCCTTAGATAGTATAGAATTGTAGAAGAGAGGCAAATAGGCGAAATACTAAGCAAAATATTAAGAAATATTCAAATGAAACGAATAGCAGTTTATACATCTGGAGGTGACGCACCTGGTATGAATGCCTGCATTAGAGCGGCAGTTAGAGGTGCCATCTATCATGGTTTAGAAGTTTACGGAATTAGAAGAGGATATAATGGAATGATTGCGGGAGATATTTTCCCAATGAACTCGCAGTCAGTAAGTAATATAGTGCAAAGAGGAGGTACCATCCTGAAATCAGCGAGAAGTAAGGAGTTTATGACTCCTGAAGGAAGAAAAAAAGCCTACGAAAACTTAATGAATTTAGGTATAGAAGGGCTTGTAGCAATTGGTGGAAACGGTACATTTACAGGAGCTGAGGTTTTCTACAACGAATACGAAATACCAACAGTTGGCTGCCCCGGAACTATTGATAATGACCTTTATGGTACTGATTATACGATTGGTTTCGATACTGCAGTAAATACTTCACTTGAAGCAATTGATAAAATTAGAGATACAGCCGATTCGCATGACCGCGTATTTTTTATCGAAGTAATGGGCCGTGACTCAGGTTATATCGCAATCCAATCAGGTATTGGTGGTGGTGCTGAAATCGTAATGGTTCCTGAAACACATACACCATTGAAAAAAGTGGTGAGTACTCTGAAAGATGGTTGGTCTCGCTCAAAATCTTCTTCAATTGTAGTAGTAGCTGAAGGTGATGAAGAAGGCCACGCGGTTGATATCGCAGAAAAGATTAAAGGACAAGTGGCTGATAAATTAGATATTCGTGTAACAACACTCGGACACATCCAACGTGGTGGTACACCAACTGCTTACGACCGTATTCTTGCTAGCCGTTTAGGTTTAGGAGCGGTTGAAGGGCTTATCAAGGGCTACAAAAATGTTATGGCAGGAATTGTAAACAATGAATTGGTTTATACACCATTTATTGATACAATCAAAAAACCTAAGCCAATTCATGATGATTTATTGAGAATGGTACACATTCTAAGTATGTAATATTATTCTACGATTTACGATTGATATTTAATCTTAGCTTTGTGCTAATTTTAATGATTCATTCGTAAATCGTTTTTTTATATCCAGCCCATTACTTTATAGGTATTATAGCCTATTACTTCTCTGAATAGTAAGTTCGCTGAACCAAAGTTTCCCTCCCTCGGCAAAATCAGATTATACCAATTAAAATTTCGTTCGTGCGAAATATAATCGGCCCCAAAGCAATCTACTTTTAGCCCTACTTTCTTAAAGCATTTACTGGCTCTAGGCAAATGAAACCCCGAAGTTATGAGTAAATATGATTGATTCGGGAAATACTTCTTTAAAATTTTTGAACAATTAATGGCATTTTCTCTAGTATTTTGAGCATATTTTTCTAAAATAATATCTTCTTTGGCTACTCCGCTAATAATCATATATTTAGCCATTTCTTCAATTTCTAGTTTCTGTGTTTTCCCTAAAATTTCAATAGCTCCGCCACTTATCAGAATTTTTCTAATTTTTCCTTTCTTATAAAGCTCAATGGCTTGTCCCATACGGTCAGCCGAACCACCTAGAAAAATATTTTCAATTGGAAGCTTATCTTCATTGATAACGCCTCCTGTGAGCACGATACCAATATCATGAGGTTTTACATTGATAATAGAGGTTGGAGGAACTTCCCACCATAAGAAAAGCTCATTGTTTAAAAACGGATTACAAATAATATAAAGGAAAATAAAAGCAGAAATAGTGGCTTTTTTAGATTTGGTACGATTTTTTGTAATAATAGCGTATATCAGCAAAAGGCATAGAATACCCATCGGCATGATAAAGAATGAAAGAAATTTCGAAGCAATATAAAACATATGATTTCGTTTATTGGTGGATAAGCCCAAAACAGCGTCTCAAATAAATTTCCGTTGACGAAATTAACAAGCCCTTAACAAAAAACACATAATTAAGTATTTATCTTTGTGAAACAATATCAAATGAATCAAAATTATACAAATATGAGAATCAGCCGAGCGGCGTTCCGCTATTTCAAAAGTTTATTCTTAATTTTTACTTTAGTTTTTTCTACAAATACTTTTGCTCAAGAAATTGGTCACGCTATTAAAGTGAAAATGAAAGGAGCCACGGAGGGCAAAACCTGCCATTTGGCTCATTTTTTTGGTTATAATCAGTATATCAAAGTCGATTCAGCTAAAGTTCAGAATGGTGAATTGGTTTTTCAAGGGAAAGAACCACTGAAAGGAGGAATTTATTTAATCGTACTTTCACCATCAAAATACTACGATTTTGCGGTGGATGGAAAAGAACAATTCATGGAGATTGAAGGTGATACAACTGATTTTGTGGGTTCGGTTAAGTTTAAAGGCTCGAAAGAAAACGAAATCCTATTTGGTTATCGTAAGTTTTTGCAAGAAAAGAGCAAAGAGGCAGAAGCTGCAAGTACGATGGCAAAATTGAAAAATGACCCTGCTTCACAAGAAATGAGCCGCAAGAAAATTGAAGGCATTCAGAAAGAAGTAGAAGCATACATGAAGCAAATAGTGAAAGAGAAAAACGGGAGTTTCGCTTCAAAAGTAATTAAAGCTAACATGGACCCTGAATTACCGACAGAATTACCCAAAAAAGCTAATGGCCGTCCAGATTCAACCTATTTGTTTAATTATTATAAGGGACATTATTTTGATAATCTTGATTTTGGTGATGACCGCTTACTTCGCTCACCATTCATTCACACGCGGATTGAGCGATATTTCAAGGATTTAGTTTACCAAGTAACTGATTCGGTTAATCATGATGCCGATAAGGTTTTGAAATTAGCAAAGAAAAATAAAGAAGTATATCGTTTTGCCTTGTGGTGGGTGACTAACAAATACGAAAACAGCGAAATCGTAGGTTTAGATGGTGTATTTATTCACTTGGCTGAAAATTATTATCTCAAAGATGCCGATTGGTTGGATTCTACTCAACGTGCAAAATTCCAAGAACGTGTAGATATTTTAAAGCCTTTACAAACAGGTTTAGTCTTTCCTTCGCTGATTGTTTCAGATTCGCTTGGGCGTGAATACAATCCAATGCAAAGTAAAACTAAATATACAATCGTGCATTTCTATGACCCAGATTGTGGTCATTGTAAAGAATCAGCTCCTAAACTGATGGAGTTTTATAACAAGAATAAAGAAAGAGCAACCATCTATAATGTGAGTATTGCTTATGACAAAAAGAAGATTAGTGACTTTGTCTATGCCTATAAAACCCAACCATTATTAAACCTTTGGGATGCAAAGGGTAGGTATTATTTCCGAAAGAATTTTGATGTTTATTCTACGCCTACCAATTATATCTTAGATAAAGATAAGAAAATCATTGCCCGAAGAATACCAGTTGATAAATTAGAAGATTTTATAAACTTCTATGAACGTCAACAAATACAAAAAATGTCGGGAAATGGAGGAAAATAAAAGAAAGGGGGTTCAGAAAAGAACCCCCTTTTTATTTATAAAACTTTTGAATAAATGCCAATGCGAAGCGTTCACCAATTGTGCGTTGTCCGGCAGCATCAAAATGAATATCATCACCTTTATGTTTTAAATCTTGTGTTTGAATGATAGTTGAATTTTTATCACTCAAAACATAAGTTCTTAATTGTTGGTTGATTTGTTGCCATTCGGCATTGGTTTTGGAGTAAGAACCTAGTTCGCCTAAAATAATAGGGAGTTTCGAGTTTCCAACGGTTTTACGGAAAGTACCGAATAGACTTTTTAGATTTTCTTCATGAACGGCAATTCTTTTGGGCGATGCATCGCTCTCTCCTTGATGCCACAAAATTCCCCTAACGATTCCATATTTCATTCCAATGGCTACTTTTTCCTTGAAATTTGTCAATAGCTTAACATCTCTATATGTAGAGTCACCCAGCCATTGACCTATCGCACTGCCACCAACAGCGGTAGGAATAAGCAAAATGGATACATCATGTGGAATATTCTTTAAAAGATTATTGGCAAATGAAAGCCCACAATCAAGACCCGTGCGGGTAGGTTCGTAAAAATGAAGAGGCTCTTTGGCATAGATAAGGTCTCCTTGCTTATTTATCGTCAAAATCCTTGAATTTGTAATTGTGTCATTAGGCTCTACTTGCCCTCTACCAGCCATATTTGATTGACCAGCCATTACAAATACCCATAGCTTTGTTTTAGGCGGGATTACGCTTATTTTTTCGTGATTTTTAGGAAAATATTTAGTTCTTTCTGCGTCAGATTGGGCATAAGTAATTTGTGTAATCGCTGCTATAATAAATAGTAGGAAGAGTTTTTTCATGATGAGCGTAAGGTTGAAATTCTAAGCAATAAAATTAGCTTATTCAATGTGAAAACAAAAACGCCGAAGGGTATATCTTTCGGCGTTTAATTTGTTATTTAAGCTAATTTGTTAATCTTCCGAGTATAGTGAACTGAAATGCCTAAAATAACCACAATGAGTGCGAATATGGCAATCATCATGTATTTCCCATAATTCGGGTTTTGACTAACCATTACGATATTCATTTCAATCATCAAGAATAAAAAGCTGATAATCAAAGTAATGATATCGAGCAATTCAGTACCTAATTTGAGTCTTTCTTCTAAATTATTTTGACTAATTTTTATAGGTAAATTCAAATAACTAAAAGGTTGTTTTCGAACACTAATCATGAAACCTGACAAGACAAGATTAATGATTGGTATGAGAAAAATACTGAATTTAGGCCCCCAACCATTGGGCGTTCCGTCCACTCCAAAGTGAATCGGTATGGTATCGGGTAGATTTGCAAATGAATAAAAAGCAAATAATGTATTGGCAATAACAATAAGTAATGCCGAAACGGTTAGCGGATTTTTTATAGTTTTCATTTCTGTAAGAATTTGAATGTAAAACATCCAGTTCTACGCACGGTACTAAAGCAGGGTGTGAGAGCTGACTAATGTGGCAAAGCTATGAATTAGAGTGAGGAGTATCAAGTAAATTTTGATTGGTGGAGATTAAAGGGGGTGGTTGGTTAGTTTGATAAATAACGAGTAACTTTAAGTAGAATTATTGTTAAAATCGTGTTCAACCAATAGCTTTTTTTATCAATAGTTTTCTAATTTGATTGATTTTTGAAAATAATCGAGTGAAGGATTGAAAAGTCATTTAGGAACTAAATATCAGTAGCCCGTTTTTGCGTAATTTTTGTACCTTAGGTATACAACTCTCTCTGTTGAGTACCTAAGATATCAAAATCATCGGAATTCCTAATATGTAGTGCCTAACAGCACATTTTACTTATTTTACCCATTATTCGCAAAAGACACCCCAAAAAATGGGGGTTGAGATAAAGATATGATAAATACTTTATAATGAAGCGTTTATCTTGTAAAAGAAATCAGCCTCTTAAATTAATTCTATTTCTACGCCATTGACTGCTTTGGGCTATATTAGGTGTATTTGGAGTCGAACTATTATTTTGTTTACGCTTCAAGATTTCTGCCGCTAAAACTGCCGCAATTTCTAATTCTGTATTGGAAACTTGCTTTTGGAGCACCTCTGGTGTAAAATATAAACCAACGAAGCGTGTATCAAACTTGCCACTAATGAATGCTTCGTGTTGTAAAGCAAAAGTACAGAAGGGTAGGGTAGTGGCTACACCTGTAATCTTAAATTCATCAATCGCTCGAAGCATTTTTTCGATGGCTTCTGTACGGTCTTTACCATAAGTAATTAATTTGGCAATCATTGGGTCATAGTGAATAGGAATTTCCATACCTTCTTCAATGCCATCATCAACACGCACTCCATTGCCTTGTGGACGCACATAAGTTTGCAACAAACCTACGTCTGGTAAAAAATTATTGGCAGGGTCTTCGGCACAAACCCTTACTTCAATGGCATGACCATTTATTTTCAAATCTTCTTGTTTGAAACTTAGCTCTCGTCCTTCGGCTACGTATATCATTTCTTTTACAAGGTCGATACCTGTAATCATTTCTGTTACTGGGTGCTCAACTTGCAAACGAGTATTCATTTCTAAGAAATAAAAATTCAAATCTTCGTCAACAATAAACTCTACAGTCCCTGCTCCATAATAATTACAAGCTTTGGCAACATCAACTGCACATTTGCCCATAGCTTCTCTAATTTCGGGCGTAAGTACTGCTGAAGGAGCTTCTTCTACTACTTTTTGGTGACGACGCTGAATAGAACATTCACGTTCGAATAAATGAACTACATTTCCGTGTTGGTCGCCCATTACCTGAATTTCAATGTGCTTGGGTTTGGTAATATATTTTTCAATAAAACAAGCCCCATTTCCAAAGGCAGAAATGGCTTCACCAACGGCTCTGTCCATTTGCTCGTCAAATTCTTCTTCATTTTGTACTACCCTCATGCCCTTTCCACCGCCACCTGCACTGGCTTTGATTAAAACAGGATATCCAATTTCAGCCGATTTTTGCTTGGCAGCAGCACGGTCAGTGATGGCATCGGGGGTGCCGGGAACCATTGGTATATTGTATTTTGCTACTGCATGTTTGGAAGAAAGTTTATCGCCCATGATTTCAATTGATTCGGGCGATGGACCGATGAAAATGAGTCCAGCTTCTCTTACACTTCTCGAAAAATCGGCATTTTCTGATAAAAAACCATAACCTGGATGAATGGCATCTACGCCTAAACTTTTGGCTACTTCAATAATTTTATCACCTTTTAAATATGATTCTTTTGAGGGAGCAGGGCCTATACAAACCGCTTCATCGGCATATTTTACGTGCGGAAAATTACGGTCAGCTTCCGAGAAAACCGCTACCGTTTTAATACCCATTTCACGTGCAGTACGCATGACACGAAGGGCAATTTCACCTCTATTGGCAATTAGTATTTTGCGAATCGTCGCACCGTTAACAGAATTTACCACGATTTTTTATTGATTTAGTTTTGCTGTACTTTGAATATTAAGTCTACAGTGCATAGTTGATAGCCAATAATTTTTGATAGTTCAATCTAATTAAATGTTAATTGCTACTAACTGTGTTGCTTATCGACTATTTTAACACTAATTAACACTAAAATCAAATTGCATTTTTTAAATATACTGTAAAAATGTTGCACATTTTGTATAGATAGCTTTTTTATAGAAAAGCCGTGTTTGGTTTCCTATTAAAAAAGCGTTATTTTTGCGTAAATTTTAATTCGAAAGTGTTTTAATAAAACATTATTCATTACCATTATTTACTGATAACAGATGGCACAAGATATTTTCGATAAAGCTCTTAGCAATTTAGGACCAATCGGGTCGCAGGCGAAATTGCTCAATTCGCACCATTATTATTCTTTTCCAAAACTTTCGGGTGAGCTTGGTCCTCACATGGAATTTATGGGTAAGAAAATGCTTAATTGGTCGTTGAACAACTATTTAGGATTAGCAAATCATCCAGAAGTACGTAAGGCTGATGCCGAGGCTGCTGCTGAATATGGCTTGGCATATCCAATGGGTGCTCGTATGATGACTGGTAATACCGAATTGCACGAGCAGTTTGAAAAGCAATTGGCCGAATATGTTGGTAAAAAAGATTCTTTCTTGCTTAACTATGGTTATCAAGGGGTTATGTCGGTAATCGAATGTATTGTTGATAGAAGAGATGTAATTGTTTTCGATGCTGAAAGCCACGCCTGTTTGATTGACGGTATCCGTTTACACAAAGCCAAAGGTGGTACCTATTACCAGTTTGCCCACAACGATATGGAAAGCTTAGAGAAAAACCTCGTAAGAGCGACTAAGTTGGCAGAAGAGCAAGGCGGTGGAATCTTAGTGATTACTGAAGGTGTGTTCGGTATGTCGGGTAAAGTTGGAAGTCTAGATAAAATCGTTGAATTAAAAAAGAAATTCAACTTCCGTTTATTGGTTGATGATGCTCATGGATTTGGTACAATGGGGCCTACTGGTGCAGGTGTACCAGAACATTTCGGGGTACAAGACCAAGTAGATTTACATTTCTGTACATTTGCAAAATCAATGGCGGCTATTGGTGCTTTTATTGCAGCCGATCCTGATATTGTGATGTTCTTGAAATACAATATGCGTTCACAAACTTATGCAAAAGCACTTCCAATGCCGTTTGTTTTAGGAGGGATGAAGCGTTTGGAGTTGATAAAGAATCACCCAGAATTTAGAGAAAATCTCTGGACAATCGTAAAAGCTCTTCAAGATGGTTTCCGTAAGCGTGGATTTGATATTGGAGATACAACATCACCAGTAACGCCTGTATTCTTGCACGGAAACTATGATTTGCCTACCGTGACAAACTTAATCCGTGATTTACGTGAAAATATGGGAATCTTTTGTTCAGTAATTATCTACCCAGTAGTTCCTAAAGGTGTTATCATGTTGCGTATTATTCCTACTGCTTCACATACTCTCGAAGATGTAGAATATACAATGGATTGTTTCGAGAAAGTTCAAGCTAAACTTAAAGCGGGTGAATATGCCCCTTTAGCAGTAGCTTAATTGTAAAATATTCAATTTGATATAAAAAAAGCCTGACTTTGGTCAGGCTTTTTTGTTTTTTTACCTTAAAGAGGTTTCTTTTATTGGATTTTACGTGTAAAAATTTGTAATATTTCATAATATCTCTAACTTGCAAATACTTATTATTTTTCAATAATTAATTATTCACTCCAAAACCTTTTATTCAATTATGGATAAGTATAAAGAATTGACTGAACTTGTCGCTTCTTTGGCATCAGATTTTGAAAAATTCTATGACAAAGGTAATAACGCAGCTGGAACTCGTGTACGTGCGGGTATGGCTACTTTGGCTAAGTGGGCTAAAGATACAAGGGCAGATGTTCAGTCTAAAAAGAATGCCACGAAAGCTTAAAAAAACATTATCTATGAGAAAATAATATTTCTTAACTATTTCGTCAAAGATGTTAATAGTTATAAGTATTTTACTCGTAAGTAATTTGAGTCATCCTGAATTTAGAAAGAAACATTACTCTTGTTATTCATTAACGTTAGTTAAAACTGACGGCAATAAATGACAAAGAATCAAATCTTATTCATAAAATATCCTATACTGTCATTTATAAATTCGGGATGACTCATTTTTGTTGAAAATTTCAGCTTACAAATAAACCACTTGGCCAGTTCGGACTGACTCATCGCAGGCGAATGCTATTTTTAGGCTATTTACAGCATCTTGTACGTGGTCGGTCAAATCAATATTTTCTTGAATAGCACGTAGGAAATAGCGTTGTTCTCGATTACAAAGTTCTTGGTGGTCTGGTTCATCACTAAGATTGTACCATGTATCTTCTTTCGTAAAATGATTATTGGCATCAATATCAGCATGATGGAAGCGTAATGACTCAGTTTTGGTATGTGAATCTACATTATCAGACTTTCCCGTTCCACCAGCATCTTTTGCTACAATCGAAACACAACCTTTAGGACCGATAACATCTTTAATAAAGAAGGCAGTTTCACTCATCATTGGGCCCCAACCAGCTTCGTACCAGCCCACAGAGCCATCTTCAAAACGAATTTGTAATTGGCCATAATTGTAGTTGGTATCAGCAATATCATTCGTTAATCTCGCTCCAATTGCGGTTACCTGCAAGGGTTTTGAGCGTGTCATTTGACACATCACATCTATATAATGCACCCCACAGTCAACGATCGGACTCAAACTTTTCATCAGATTACGGTGTACATCCCACATAATTCCGTGGCTTTGTTGATTTAGGTTCATTCGCATTACTAATGGTTTTCCTAGTTCGTGCGAAAGCTCTACGAATTTTTCCCATGATGGGTGATGGCGAAGGATATAACCAACAACTAATTTTTTGCCAGTTTTTTGAGCGACAGCAGCTACTCTTTCGGCTCCTTCTACTGTATCAGCCAATGGTTTTTCTATAAAAACATGGCAGCCACTTTCAAGAGCTTTAATAGCAAAGGATTCGTGCGTATCTGGGTAGGTGGAAATACATACAGCATCTGGTTTTGTTTCCGTAAGTGCAGTTTCATAATCAGAAAAAAGGGCATATCCGCCACCTAATTTTTCGTTAAGAACTTCTTTACTTTTTCCTGTTGAAACAATCCCACATATTTCAAAACCGTCGATTAATTGATAGGCTTGGGCATGTGAAGCCCCCATATTTCCGCAGCCTACTACGAGTACTCTTACAGGAGATGTTAAGGTTGACATAGAGTTTTGTTAATGAATTTAAAAATGGATATTGAAAATTATATTATTACTTATTTTTTGTTAAATGTTCATTTAAACGATTATTGATTTCTTCAAGTAACATAAACTGTTTTGCTTGGGTTTCGAATAATGTTTTTATTTGGTCTTCGAGCAACAAATCAATTTTTTGGTGTAAACTTCTGATTTCTATTTCAGCTTTCAAATTTACTAAATAGTCGTTTTCGCTTCGCATTCTATCTTTTTCTTCTTGTCTATTTTGACTCATCATAATGATAGGGGCTTGTAGAGCTGCGATGCAAGAAAGAACCAAATTCATAAGAATAAAAGGGTACGGGTCAAAACGATACTCTTCAGGAATAATTGCATTTACAATAATCCAGATAGAAAGCAAAACTGCGAAACTGATGATAAATTTCCAACTACCGCCAAAGCGAGCTACTTTATCTGATATTTCCTGCCCGCGAGAGAGTATTTCTTTGGGCGGATTTTGTAAGTTATTGACAATAAGTTGTTCTTCCTTGATGGTTTGTTCTACAATATGATGTAACTTTTGTAGTTGTTCTTGCTCATTAAGTATTAATTTCTTTATTTCTTCACTATCCATGGCTATTGAAGTTTATGATTAAAGTTTAATCAATTTAGTTCGAACTTTTCTTTTTTTTATTTTCAGAATATTTTGAAAAAATAAAAATTATTGTGTATTCTTTTTAAATTATTTTTACTGAAAAATAAAGAATATATTAATTAGTTAATCAATTTTAATTTGAAATTATGATAGATTCTAATTAAAGATATGCATAAAATAATACCGAACAGAATTGCTGTGTATTCGGGTCTGAATGGGTTTAGTCCTAAATATTTGTTTGTTCCATCAACATTCATTAGGTGAGCAATTGATGTGAGTGCAAAGATTGAATAACGATTACTAAGCAAAGCATAGGCAAAATACATTGGAATAGCAGGAAATGAATATCGCTCGTGCATTTGAGTATTCACAAAAAAGAATACGATAGCAATAGTTGCTGCTGTAAGCCAAAGTTGTGCATAATAGTTTTGGTCTAATGATTCCTTATTAAAAATCTTATGAAGTGTTTTGATTATTAGAGGTAAAAAAGTAATAGCTGAAAGCGTAAAAAACATAATAAATCCCCATTTTTTGTAAGTAAGACCTGCAAAAATGAGTGTATCGTTGATGGAAGTAGGGTCTTGTTTAAGGAATAAATACCAAATATTGAAGGCATTGACCGAAACACGTGGGAAAAAACCTACCGATTCACGCACTACTTTAAGGAAATTAGTGAAAGTACCTCCTAAAATAAAAGGACTCAATATAATTAGCTGGGTAATTATTGAAACACCCAACATTTTTAAAATTACCCACTTGTCGAATTTTACGCCTAATTGATAAACCAATAAAATGGCAAAAAAAGGAAGAAAAACAATGGCTTGAAGTTTGGCATAAATAGATAAAGTACAAAACAATGCTGCCCAAAGAAGTTTTCGCTCAAAAAGACAAATAAAAGCTAAAATTACGATTGTTGTTGGAACACTATCGAGTTGGCCCCAAATGGTCGTGCAATACAAATAGCCCATATTGAAAAGAAGCATGTACTCAGCGAATTGACGAATATAGTACTTTCGTAGAGCATAAGCGATGGCAATAGCTCCGGCAAAATCGAAAAGTAAAAAGAAGTATTTAAGTTGAAAGCTATTGGCGTAAATGAGTTCTTTAGTACCGTGAAGTTTGCCAAACCAATAAAGCCCATGTAGATAGATGGGCATATAATTCGTATCAGAATTATAAATTTGACTAAGGCCGTGTTCGAGTGCATAAGTTGACCATCGAGGCCAGTCGTTGTTGAGGTCGAACCAAAAGCCAGTATGTGGAATGATAGCTACTAAAAGACTATAAAAAAGTATATGATGCCACTTGATTGGCGAATTTTCGATGAGTTTTTGCATGCTTTAAAATTTATCGGCTTGCAAATTTAATAAATACAGCTTGGAAAAGATAGCAAATAAAAAGCCTTCCGCTTTTGCAGAAGGCTTTTCTATACTTAATTGATTGATTATTTCTTACGAGTGAATCGCACGGTTGGCAGTAGCAGATAATGCGGCCTCTTTTACTGCTTCCATATAAGTTGGGTGAGCGTGCGAAATACGACCGATGTCTTCAGCACTTGCTCTAAATTCCATGGCTGTTACGGCTTCAGCAATCATATCGGCAGCTCTTGCTCCGATAATATGAACGCCCAAAATCTCGTCAGTAGCAGCATCAGCTAAGATTTTCACTAAACCATCAGTATCACCACTAGCAGTTGCACGACCCAATGCTTTGAATGGGAAATTACCAGTTTTATAAGCTACACCTTTAGTTTTGAGTTCTTCTTCGGTTGAACCAACTGAAGCTACTTCTGGCCAAGTATAAACTACACCCGGAATTAGGTTATAATTGATATGTGGTTTTTGTCCAGCCATTACTTCTGCTACAAAAACACCTTCTTCTTCAGCTTTATGAGCAAGCATCGCCCCGCGAATCACATCACCAATGGCATAAATGCCTTTCACATTTGTTTCCAAAGTGTGTTCGTCAACCACAATTTTACCACGGTCTGTAGCAACCCCAACAGCTTCTAAGTTTAAGCCATCAGTGTAAGCTCTACGCCCGATACAAACCAAGCAATAATCACCTTTGATTTCAACTGGTTTTCCGTCGGTAGCTTCTGCAGTTACGGTTACTTCTTCGCCTGAATTTTCAATTTTCGTTACTTTCGTATTGAAATAAAAATCAGCACCGAGTTTCTTAACAGATTTTTGTAGTTCTTTACCCATGGTTTTATCCATTGTCGGAATCATCGAATCGGCAAATTCTACAAATGAAACTTTCGCACCTAAACGAGCGTAAACCGAGCCTAATTCAGCACCAATTACACCCGCACCAATTACGATTAAGTGCTTCGGAATTTCTTGAAGATTCAAGGCTTCAGTACTCGTAATGATTCTTTTCTTATCATAATTCATGAAAGGAAGAATCGTAGGTTTCGAGCCAGTGGCAATGATTACTTGTTGGGTAGTAATGGTTTCTTCTGAACCATCAGTTTTAGTGATTTTGATGGTGTTTTTGTCAACGAATGAACCTAGTCCGTTGTAAACCGTAATCTTGTTTTTCTTCATCAAGAAGTTTACACCAGCATTCATTTTCTCAACAACACCATTTTTACGGCCAATCATTTTACCAAGATTTGCTACTGGAGCAGAAATCTCAATACCGTGGTCAGCGAAATGGTGTGTAGCATTATAAAAATGCTCAGAAGAATCGAGGAGGGCTTTTGATGGAATACATCCAACGTTCAGACATGTTCCCCCCAGAACATTATATTTTTCGATGATGGCAACTTTTTTGCCTAATTGTGCCGAACGAATCGCCGCCACATATCCACCAGGCCCTGAGCCTATTACTACTACGTCGTATTGCATATTATTATTCATCTCTTTTATGAGATATTTTTATCTAATTCTGATAAACTCTTCGTCAATAACTGAAAAATGTTCTTCAAACTCTTCAAAGTGTTTTTGAAATGCCTTTAATATAATTTCGGCTTTATCAAACGAACTCATATTTTCACTGAGCCTTACAAGTACAATGCCTTTATGAGTAAATTTTAGCTTGAAAATTAATTCACCAAAATCTTTATCTTTTGTGAGCAAGATAGCTGATTCATTTAAAGTAATTTGCAAAACTTCTGTATCCGAAATTGATGGAAATGACTCTGCAATGTATAGAACATTATAGCCATTTTGTCTTAGTTTGGCTACAATTTTACTCTCAATTCCTTAATCAGCTACAATTTTCATGAAGCTATTGAGTAAACTTTCATTTCACGAACAGTCTCGGCCGCAAATAGTAAAACAGCTTGAATTGCCTCATGAGTTAATCGAGGATAATCTTCGAGTAATTGTTGTTCTGTTTGTCCAGACGCTAATTTCTCCAAAATCATATCCACAGCCAAACGTGTTCCTGTAATGGTAGGTTTTCCCATCAAGATGTCAGGATTTGACGTTATGAAAGTTGATGTTTTCATTTTATTCTTTTTCTCGTTTTAAAACCGCTACAATTCCAGAAGTTTCAGAGCCACTATCAAACAAGCCTACCGATTTGCTTTCGATTGTAAAAGTTGAAATTAACTCCCAACCTTCCTCACCGAGTGTATTCAGTCGGTCTATGAATTTGTTAGTTTCATTTCTATTAACAGTCAATGTTCGATACTCCCATTTAGGCATTGTTTACAAAGTTTTATGCTTACACACCCAAAAGAATTCTAGTAGGGTCTTCTAAGAGTTGTTTTACTCTTACTAAGAAACTAACCGAATCTTTTCCGTCAATGGTGCGGTGGTCATAGCTAAGAGCCACGTACATAATTGGGCGAACAACGATTTCTCCATTTACTACTACCGGACGCTCAACGATGTTGTGCATACCCAAGATAGCTGATTGTGGAGCGTTGATAATTGGCGTAGAAAGCATCGAACCAAAGATACCACCATTGGTAATTGTGAAGGTACCTCCAGTCATTTCTTCAATTGTCAACTTATTTTCACGTGCTTTTACCGCCAAACGAACTACTTCTGACTCGATTTGAGCGAAGTTTAGTTTTTCTGCACTACGAATTACTGGAACAACCAAACCACGTGGAGCAGAAACCGCAATTGCAATATCGGCATAGTCGTTATACACGATTTCATCGCCATCGATGTATGAATTTACCAAAGGGAATTCCTTCAACGCAATGGCACATGCCTTCGTGAAGAACGACATAAAGCCTAAACCTACGCCGTGTACTTCTTTGAATTTATCTTTATATTTTGCTCTTAAATCCATGATTGGTTTCATGTCAACCTCGTTGAAGGTTGTGAGCATCGCTGTTTCTTGTTTTACTGCCACCAGACGTTTGGCGATTGTCTTACGCAATGAAGTCATTTTTTCACGACGAGACGATCTTCCTTCTTCTGAAGCAGGTGCTGCAGCTGGAGTGGCTGCTGGTTTTGCGACTTGTGGTGCAGGAGTAACTGCTGGTTTTTCAGCTTTTACTGCATCGTCTTTCGTGATACGTCCACCTACACCTGTACCTTGAACAGAAGCAGGGTCGATACCTTTTTCGGCTAAAACTTTCGCTGCTACTGGTGATGGATGACCTGCTGCATAGTTTTCTGAGTTCTGAGTTTTGAGTTCTGAGTTCTGAGTTACAGGTGCTACTGGTTGAGGACTGCTAAGCGGAACGCCGCCCGCTACCGACTGAGAGCCGCCAACTGTAATCTTAGCTACTACTCCGCCAATTGGTACAACTTGACCCGCTTGTGCAACGATTGTCAATACTCCATTTTCTGGTGAAGGTAATTCGAAAGTAGCTTTATCTGATTCGAGTTCGCAGATAACTTCGTCCATTTTTACGCTATCACCTTCTTTTTTGCTCCAAGCAGCAATGGTAACCTCTGAAATTGATTCACCAACTGCTGGTACAACTACATCAATTACTTTCGTAGCAACTGGAGCTGCTGGTGCTTCGGCCACTGCTTTTGGAGCTTCAGCTGCCGCAGGAGCTGCTGCTGCTGTACTTCCCGCAGCTTCGATTTTACATATCAATGCCCCAATTGGAAGGGTTGTTCCTTCTGGAGCTACTATTCTTAGAATTCCGTCGGCTTCGGCGGGTAATTCGAAAGTAGCTTTATCTGACTCTAATTCGCAGATAACCTCGTCCATTTTCACTAAATCACCGTCTTTTTTTGTCCAAGAAGCGATGGTTACTTCGCTTACTGATTCGCCCACCGAAGGGACTTTCATTTCTATTGCCATGATGAATCTATTTTTCTTCTTTTATTTTATCTCAACAATTACTAAGGCTAACTTAGTTTCTTTGGTTTTATTTTGCTGCAAATGCTCTTTCAATGATGTCGGCTTGTTCTTTTGCATGAACTTTAGTGAAGCCAGTTGCTGGTGAAGCACTTGATTTACGAGCCACAACATTACTTAAGCCGATTTCAGGGAATTCACGTAAGATAAACGACCAATAACCCATGTTTTCAGGTTCTTCTTGAACCCAAATGATTTCTGGTTTCTTGTATTTAGCCAATTCAGCGTTTAATTGCTTTTTAGGAAATGGGTGTAATTGCTCAACTCTTATTATAGCTACATCTGAACGGCCTTCTTTTTGTTGCTTATCCAGTAAATCGTAGTAAACTTTACCACTGCAAAGTAATACACGTTTTACCTTTTTAGGGTCAGCGTATTTATCGCCAATTACTTCTTGGAATGATGTACCTTCGGCAAAATCGCTCATCGGTGAAACCGCCAATGGGTGACGCAACATTGATTTTGGAGATAAATGAACACAAGGCTTGCGGAAAGGAACTGCCAACTGACGACGCAACATGTGGAAGATATTAGCTGGCGTAGTACAAGTACAAACGTACATATTGTATTCAGCAGCTAATTGCAAGAAACGTTCTGGACGAGCATTTGAATGCTCAGGTCCTTGACCTTCGTAGCCGTGAGGTAATAAAAGCACCAAACCATTCATTGAGTTCCATTTCGATTCTGCTGCCGAAATGAACTGGTCAATCATGGTTTGAGCACCATTAGCAAAATCACCGAATTGTGCTTCCCAAATAACAAGAGCATCTGGGTTAGCCATTGCGTATCCATATTCGAAGCCCATTACACCATATTCTGATAATAATGAGTTATAAATCTCGAATTTGCCTTGTCCTTCGCCCAAATGAGCTAAGTTATTATAGTTTTTGTTAGTTTCAGAATCGTGTAATACGGCGTGGCGGTGAGTAAATGTACCACGTTGAACGTCTTGACCTGTGAAACGAACGAATTTTCCTTCATTTAGAATTGAACCGTAAGCCATTAATTCACCCACTGACCAGTTGAATGGTTTTTCTTGAGCAAAGATTGCTTTTCTTTCATCTAAAATCTTTTCGATTTGCTTTAATGGCTTGAAGTCAGCAGGAACATTTGAGAGAGCTTTTCCAACTTTTTCGATTACTTCTTGCGAAATACCCGTTGCAGGCGACTGGTCGAAATCTTCTGGAACTGAACGACGAAGTTTTGCCCAAGCCTCTTCTAGTTTTGGTTTTTGGTAAGGCAATTGTTTTTGCTTTACCTTCGCCAAAAGGTCTTGTAATTCGCCCTCGAAACTTTTCTTCATTTCTTCGGCAAATTGGCTATCAGCTTCACCACGGGTCATCAACTCTTTTAAATAGATTTCACGTGGGTTGGCGTGAGCGTCGATGGTTTTGTACATCGTCGGCTGTGTCATACGTGGTTCGTCTGACTCATTATGGCCGTATTTACGGTAACAAACCATATCAACAAAAACATCACGGTTGAATTCTTGACGGAATTCAGTAGCCAATTTCATAGCGTACACAACTGCTTCTGGGTCGTCGCCGTTTACGTGGAAGATTGGAGCATCAATGATTTTGGCGATGTCTGAACAATATATTGCTGAACGAGCATCATCAAAATCAGTTGTGAAACCTACTTGGTTATTGATTACAAAATGAAGCGTTCCCCCTGTATAGTAGGCAGGAAGATTCGACATTTGGGTTACTTCATATACGATACCCTGACCTGCTACCGCTGCATCGCCGTGAATCAAGATTGGTAATACTTTGTCGTAAATATCATCACGGTCGTTTGGTTTTACGGCCGCTTTCTCGAAGTGAGCATCGGCTCTGGCACGTGCGTAACCCACCACAACTGGGTTTACCGCCTCTAAGTGCGAAGGGTTCGCCATGAGTTTCAAACTTACACGGTGTCCTTCTGGTGTTTCCACTTGGCTGGTGTAGCCCATGTGATACTTCACGTCACCATCGCTGTATGATTCAAGCGTTACGTTTTCTTCAAATTCATTAAATACTTGCTCATAAGGCTTTTGCATGATGTTTGTCAACACATTCAAACGTCCACGGTGAGCCATACCGATTACAACTTCTTCAACCCCTAATTCAGCACCACGGTTGATAGCAATATCAAGAGCAGGAATGGTTGACTCGCCACCTTCGAGCGAGAAACGCTTTTTACCTAAGAATTTTGTGTGAATGAAGTTTTCGAAATTTACCGCTTCGTTCAATTTCTCGAAAATGCGAAGTTTTTGTTCACGAGTTGGGTCGAAATACAAGTATTCGTTTTCAATTTTCTTACGTAACCAGTTTTTCGCTTTTCTATCTCTGATGTATAAATATTCAAAACCTATTTTTCCAAGATATACTTTTTTGAGAGCGTCAACAATTTTACGTAGCGTTGCTGGTTCACCAAAAAGTTCAATACCTGCTTCAAATACGGTATCGAGGTCTGTTTCTGATAAGTTAAAGTCAGCAAGATCAAGCATTGGTTGACGGTCTTTACGGCCACCAATTGGGTTGGTACTTGAAAGTAGGTGCCCACGAGAGCGGTATCCACGAATTAAGTGAACTACCTCCATTTCTTTGCGGGTATGCTCTGCACTTACTGGGCGAGCCGTACTTGTTCCATTGGAAGAAACACCAGAACCGTTAAATGTTTGGTTGAACTCAAAACCCTTGAAGAAGTTTTGCCAGCTTTCGTCAACTGATGTTGGATTTTCTTTGTACTGTTGATAAAGAGCGTCCAATGCTGCTACATCGGCATTGGCTATGTATGAAAATTGGTCCATTGAACTATGGTATATATCGAAAATGAATTAACTTTATAAACTTCGCAAAGTTACAGTACGTATTCTATAATGTAACATTTTTTTTGCAAAATTCAAATAGATAAATAAATGCTCGATTATTTATGGTAAATAATTTATTGGAATTGTGCAATTTTTGAAAATTTAACTACATATAGAGACTTTAAGCGTATTTTTAGTAGTATTTCAGACGGTTTTCGTTGCGTTCATCACCTCTTCCTTCATAGCGAAAATAAATTTGTAAAATACCTCTTTGTTGAAAATTACTAGATGCTGTGCCTATGTAATAATTAATGGGTTTGGCATCATACGAAGCTCCCAAACGGATTGCATCAGAAACTTGATATTCGGCCATTGGAATAATTTTATTGACACGAGAGTTGAAATTTAAAAGCTCTTGCGACCTATATACAATACCCAAACCAAACTTACGAGCAAACCAAGCTTTACCCGTTAGATAAAAATTATTACCCACACCCTTATTGCTTTCTATCAAAGCACTGGTGTTAAACATAATGCCATCGTATTCACCTAATGATAAACCAAGCATTGAGTAAAAAGGTTTTTTACTATTGAAAAGTCCTTCGTCATTGATAAAAAGGACGGGTTTTGAAAGGCTAACATAAAAATGTTTAGCACTCAACAAACCACCTACACCCGCATACGGATACATTTGTTTGATTCCTAAACCCGAAATAAGGGTTGGTTGGTAAATAAACCCTGCATCTGCACCAATAGCTGCCGAAAACAAATCGCCAAATTGTTTGCGGTAAGCATAATCTACCTTTACACCTGAATTATTGAAGCCCGCAATATTACTATTGTATGCCTGTAATGCTAAGCCTCCATTTCCTTGTTGAATGAGGCCATCGGTTGAAAAAAGTTGATATATTTGTTGAGGGCGGATAGTGCCATTAAATTGATTTCCCAACATGGCGTTCATGCCAAATGCTCCTTTCGCTCCTGCAAAAGCTGGGTTTAATGCCAAGAAATTGAAGTGGAATTGGTCTTCTAAAAGTGTTTGTGCTTGTACGAAGCTAGTCAAAGCCATTAAAGCGATGAATAAGTATTTTTTCATGTAGTAGTGTTTTATAAGTACTTCTTTATTGCTAAATGAATGTTAATTTTTACTGAAATGTTGATTTTAACTTAAATGAATCAGACAAAAATACGACCAAAAAGATACATACAAGTCTAAATTAATAAAGATTAATAAGCACAAATACCACTAACCCGAGGAAAGTGGCATTTGTAAAAACG
Source organism: Emticicia oligotrophica DSM 17448 (assembly GCF_000263195.1). GTDB lineage: Bacteria > Bacteroidota > Bacteroidia > Cytophagales > Spirosomataceae > Emticicia > Emticicia oligotrophica. Next base: position 784,100 of record NC_018748.1, on the reverse strand, counting down.
AAAAAAATCAAAAGGAATTATAGTATTATTTTACTTCATTGATTTCGAGTACAACACTGGTTCGGCGATTAGAAAGGTTTGGATTGATTCCGATTGTCATTAGATAATCGCCCGAATAAATGATTTCTTCATTAATGGTAGATTTTGTGCCGGGGTAAATATTTATTTCTTTGATTTTGTATTTTTTCTTGGCATCAAGACCTTTGAGTTTAGTAGTCGATAGAAGTGATGTTAGGTCATAACGATTATCTACTAAATAATTAAACATAACGGCGTGGTCTTTTTGCTCATTTACGTATTGTACAGAGGCCATCTGATTTTCAAATGGATTGACTAATCTATACATATCGCCATGCCAAATGATTTCTTTAAGATTATTATAGTTTTTTAGAGCATTTTGACTGAATACCAGTTCTTTTTCATCTAATTTGCTTACCACGATATCGTACCCCATTTTGCCCATCATGGCCACATCTGTACGAAATTTGATTCCTACGTTGCTCCAATCAGTTATATGATTGCACTGGGCAATAGCTGGGTAGTAGTAAGAATATTCCCATTGCATAAAAATGCGTTCCATCGGGTCCGTATTATCTGAAACCCAAAATTCGGTAAAATATTTTAAAGCTTCATAATCAACACGACCACCTCCACCAGAGCAAAGCATCATAGGTACTTTTGGATATTTAGCTCGAATACGTTGAAGAACTTTGTAAAGACCACGTACATATTCAACGTATAAATGAGATTGCGGGAGTTTCGCCTTCTCTAAATACATTGAATGTGCATTATAAGTTACAGCGTTGCAATCCCATTTGATAAAAGCTAATTCAGGATTTTTGGTAAAAAGATTGTCTAGTACACCAAATACATAATCTTGTACATCAGGGTTAGATAAATCGAGTGGAAGTTGATTACGGAAATATGTTTCTGGTCTGTTTGGCTCACGAATTACCCAATCGAGGTGTTTTTCATATAATTCTGATTTTGGATTAACCATTTCGGGTTCTACCCAAATCCCAAATTTTACGCCAGCTTTGGTGGCTTCTTTTACCAAATATCCTATGCCATTAGGTAGTTTTTTCTTGTTTTCTTGCCAATCGCCTAAACCTGCATTGTCGCCATTTCGAGGGTATTTATTAGCGAACCAACCATCATCCAACAAAAACATATCGACGCCTAAATCTTTCGCACCTTTAAACAAACCGGTAAGTTTGTTTTCATCGAAATCAAAATAAGTCGCTTCCCAGTTGTTGAGAAGGGTGAGCCTTGAACCTTGACCATCTAAAATTCTATATTTTCTTGCCCAATTGTGCATATTTTTGCTGGCCTCACCTTTGCCATTTTCTGAATACGTATAAATAAACGAAGGTGTTTGGAATTCTTGATTCGCTGCCAATGAATACGCTGAAGCATGAGGATTTATACCAGCGATGAGTCGGAGATTTCGATAAGAGTCTTTTTCAAAATCTATCTTGAAATTTCCAGACCAAGCTAAAGTGCCCAGTAAAACTTTCCCTTCATCTTCGGTCGCTTGGCGATCGAATGAAAGCATAAAGGTTGGCGGCTGATATAAATTGGCTCTTGTACCAAGTTTAGAATCAAGCGTTTTGATGCCCGCTGTTAACTTAGTGTCTTCGGGTTTCATTTCTCTCGCCCAGCTTCCGTGATAATGATGTAAGTAATAGTCTTTAGCAATGAAATACAGATTGGCCGAAGCATATTTTTTTAGTGTTATCGTATTTTTTTCTTGGTTTTTAATCGTACTCCACTGCTCAATAATATTTTCTTTGGAATAACTTTTAAAAGAAAGAGTTACTTGAGTTTCATAAACTGGGTCTCGGAGAACGATATTTGTTTGCGTAACATTGGCATCAATCTTTTCAATATTATGGCTCACAAATTTCAACTCAGTTGAAGTATTGCCATCTGCATGTAAGATTTCTAGTGCAGATTCTACCAAACTCCAAGTTCCGCTGGGTGTATAAATCGAATTATAAATTCCAGCATTATCATCTTTGTATTTCAACGATTTTGCAAGGGTTTCATATTCAGCATTTTGACTGATTTTTTTGCCGAAATAAATCACACCTACACGATTATCTTTATCAATGTGAAGTACAAGAGCATTATCATTTGTTTCTATTGGAATGATGCTTTGTGGCGTCTGAGCCAATAAAGGGTAAAAACTAATCCAAAATAAAATAAGGTAAAGCGTTTTCTTCATGAAGGTTGAAAGATTAAGAAGTTAGCCCCAAATATACAGAAAAAAAAAATTGAGCTTCGATGTAAATCATTCATAAAAGCCTTTGCCAATAGAATTCGGTTTGTTTTCGTTGAAAGTTCATAACTTTGATATTTATTACAAATGATATTTTCAATGAAAAAAATTGGGGCTTTTCTCTGCTTATTCTTAATCGTTTTTGAGGCTTCGGCTCAATTTCGGAATTTAATATTACGCCCACGTCACGGACAAATTATTGGGAAATGGCAGGTCACGAACCAGCCATTGCGAGCGTGGATGGCGGGAGATAAAATGTATGTGATTCAAGGAGAAATGGATAATTTTGTGGTAAGAGGAGCAAATATGCTTATCCGTAGAGATGTGGTGAGTGATTATAAAAAATACTACCAATATTTTGCCGAACCAACAGCCAATGGAGGCCTTGAAATGCCCAAAAGTTTTGAAATACCCAAATTTTGTATAGCTCAAACCGCCGCCGATGGCACAATAATGATTTTGTGTGGTCAGAAAGCCATTGATGCCAATGCTACCAAACCTTCGAGTTTACCGCAAGCAGAAAATACAACTAAAATTCCACAGGAAAAAACAAACTCTTTGCCCCAAACACAAGCACCTTTACTTACTTCGATTCGTCGAGGTAAAAATATTGAAGTAAAATTTTCTGGTTTTCCAAAAGTAAGCGATGGATTCAATTTTTTAAGAGCTGATGGCTCAGTAAAAGAGGTTCTCTCTCGTTTATCAGTAAACAATGGTCGATTAAGTGATGAATTTTGGAATCGACCATTTATGAATGATAGAAATTACGAAAAAGGTTTTTATATTGGTTTAGGTGAAAAGCCCAGTACTGTGTCCTTACAAAATTTAGATGTATCAGAATTAGCGGGCTTCGACCTTAGTGTGATTGAAGTTTATACCGAAAAGGGTAAGCATTGGAATAGCAAAAATTGGCTTCAACAATATATTACAGTGCCGGGAAAACGTCCTGCCACCGATACAGTTGGGAATGCCATTTATTATTGGAATCCATCCAGTTTTGTGAGTGAAAGTATTTTGCCAGATTTCTATGACTCTTTCCCTGAATTTTCGCTTCCAAAAGGAAAAATTGTAAAGTTTTCCTATGTTTCTGGAACAGATATAAATGGCGAAAAAGCTTTTAAAAGAGGAGTGAATTACTTACTTAATGCACCCAATCCAGCCCAAAAATCTTGGATGGATTATGATTCTTGGCTTTATGAGGCAGGTTGTCCTAAAGCATATACAACAACCGAAGAAGCGGTGAATCAATGGCTCGATAGAGTAGATGCGAATATTTTGCGTAGAAACTTTGCGAATGTGGTGGCACCAAACGTACAAACTGGTTATTTGAGTCTAAATTTTGAACCGATTGGCGTTTGGAATAGTAGCAAAAATATTGGTAAAATTGGTTTTGCTTTACAAGAACTCAAGCAACAAAAAGCAAGGGGTGAATTTGCTATTTGGAGTTTGAATCCTAGAGGAATGAGTAGAGCGAAATTGGAAGGTGAAAAAGATACACAAGGCTTTTCGAATGTGCTCAAATGGCAAGGCGGTGGTTGGGAGGCATATAATCGTACATTTCCTAATCTGCCTACCCGAAATGTTTGGAATAGTGTGAGGGAATCGGTAACCATTTCGCAAGTGGGTAATTATTGTAATGACCTTCGTAATGTAGGTATGATTTATCATTTAATGACCGAGGGTTTAGTTTCAAAGAAAATAGAACCTAATAAAAAAGCCTTAGCTAATATTTGGCACGAAGTAGAGACCCTAGATTGGCAATTGGGCGAGCAAACGCATCGTACTTCTAATGGTGAGGTAATCAGGGTCAAGATAAAACCAATTGTTCCACCTGATTTGATGCAAAGCTGGGGTGTTTGGGGAATGTGGCTCGATGGGATAGATTTATGGAGTGACCCTAACACAAAAGTTGATAATCCTGATTTATGGGGTAGTAAAGGAATGGATTTAGACGTTGAGAAATACCGTGAAAATAGATTTGGTGATAGGCTTTCAAGCTATCCTTTTCAATCACAGAAAAATATTGATTGGTTGATGGCTGGTGTTTGGGCCATGAGTATGAATAAAGATATTCTAGAAGCTAATACGCCAATTGAATATCCAGATATTACATTGCCTGATGGGCGTGGAGTAACAGGAGATGATAAATTACCAACAGAAGCATTTATTAGAGGCTACCCATTGGTCATGAAAAAACGAGATAATGATAGTAATGATATTCTTTATACTGCCTACTGGGGGCACAATCCAGCCAACAAGGCGGTGAAAATTGTAGTTGATGGCCAAGAGATTGTTATTAGAGGCCAATACACAAGTGTCGTTCGGGTTAAGAGATAAAAAAGGGAGCCTTTGAAAAAAGACTCCCTAAGTTTTTATTTTTTATTAAAATCACGATGAGCAACTTCTTCAAAAAGTCGTTCTTTCGGTAGGCTTTTAAAATATTCGTAAGTTAATTTCAAGCCTTCTGCTCGACTAACCTTTGGTTCCCAGCCTAAGATTTCCTTTGCCTTAGTAATATCCGGTTGACGTTGTTTAGGGTCATCTTTCGGAAGAGGCTTATAAACAATCTTCTGGTCAGTTCCTGTTAACTTAATGATTTCTTCTGCAAATTCATTCATCGTTATTTCTGAAGGATTGCCAATATTTACTGGATAAGCGTAATCAGAAAGTAATAAACGATAAATGCCTTCTACTAAATCATCAACGTAGCAGAATGAACGTGTTTGCGTACCATCACCAAAGATAGTAAGGTCTTCGCCACGTAAAGCCTGTCCGATGAATGCAGGTAATACACGGCCATCGTTCAAACGCATGCGTGGGCCGTAAGTGTTGAAAATACGTACGATGCGAGTTTCTAAACCATGATAAGTATGGTAAGCCATTGTCATCGCTTCTTGGAAACGCTTGGCTTCATCATATACACCACGTGGTCCAACTGGATTTACGTGTCCCCAATAATCTTCAGTTTGTGGGTGAACTTGAGGGTCTCCATAAACTTCAGAAGTTGAAGCAATAATTACTCTTGCTTTTTTTACACGAGCCAAACCTAAGCAATTATGAATACCTAAAGAACCTACTTTCAAGGTTTGAATTGGAATTTTTAAGTAATCAATTGGGCTTGCTGGTGAAGCGAAATGTAAGATATAATCTAATTCACCAGGTACGTGAATAAATTTACTTACATCGTGGTGATAAAACTCAAAGTTTGGATGCTTGAACAAATGTTCGATATTGCGTAAATCTCCTGTGATGAGATTATCCATTGCAATAACATAGTATCCTTCCTTGATAAATCTATCGCAAAGGTGCGACCCTAAGAAACCAGCACCTCCTGTTATTAATACTCTTTTCATATACACCCAAATCCCTAAAGGGAAGCTTTTGTTTAAATGTCTTTTTATGAAATTTTCTCCGAATTATTCAATTTTACCTCCCTTTAGAGAAGGCGTGCTATCTTATTTTACAGTTTCTCTACCAACTGAGTAATAAGTGTAGCCCAATTCACGCATATCTTTTAATTCGTAAAGATTACGTCCATCAAAGATAACTTTATTTTTCAAAGCTGAACCAACTTTGTCAAAATCAGGTGTACGGAATTCAGGCCATTCGGTCATAATCATCAACGCATCTGCACCTTCAATAGCTTCGTATGTACTTTTTGCATATTTTACTTTTTTACCAACCACCCCACGTACATTTTCCATAGCTTCTGGGTCATAAACCACTACTTTAGCACCAGCCTTACGTAGCTCTTTGATATTGTAGAGAGCTGGAGCCTCACGAATATCATCAGTATGTGGTTTGAACGCCAATCCCCAAAGTGCAATAGTTTTTCCTTTCAAATCGCCATTGAAGTATTCCTTTACGTATGGCATCATCTTAGTTTTTTGCTTTTCGTTTACCTTCATTACAGATTTCAAGATTTTGAAATCGTAATTGTGTTCAGCGGCTGTTTTTTCTAAAGCTTGTACATCCTTCGGAAAACAACTTCCACCATAACCAATACCAGCAAACAAGAAACGCTTACCAATACGGCTATCAGTACCGATACCACGACGAATATCATCTACGTTTGCACCTGCTTTTTCGCAAAGGTTAGCAATTTCGTTCATAAATGTAATCTTCATCGCTAAGAACGCATTGGCAGCATATTTAGTCATTTCAGCCGAACGTTCGTCCATGAAGATAATCGGATTCCCTTGACGTACTAATGGTGCATAAAGTTTTTCCATTACTTTTTTTGCTTTATCAGAACTTGTTCCAATTACCACACGGTCTGGTTTCATGAAGTCTTCAACGGCAACACCTTCACGCAAAAATTCAGGGTTCGAGATAACATCAAACTCAACTTTAGCATTTTTAGCAACGCGTTCGCGTACCTTTTCTGCTGTACCAACAGGTACTGTACTTTTATCAATAATTACTGTATAGTTTTCCAACAATGGGCCAAGGTCATTAGCTACACCTAAAATATATTTTAAGTCAGCTGAACCATCTTCTCCTGGAGGTGTAGGTAGTGCTAAGAAAATTACTTGTGCATCTTTGATTCCTTCTGCCAAGTTTGTTGTAAACATCAAGCGACCTTCTTTTGTGTTTCGGTCGAAGATTATATCCAAGCCCGGTTCATAAATAGTTAGTTTACCTTTACGAAGTTTTTCAACTTTACGTTCATCGATATCAACACAAGTAACTTGATTGCCTGTTTCTGCAAAACAAGTACCTGTTACTAATCCTACGTATCCAGTTCCTACAACAGCTATTTTCATGAGCATATACCCCTGACCTCTAAGGGGATTTTTTTTATAAATGTGGGGCACGCTTAAAAGAGGCTTTTCAAGCGTACGGATTTGATATAAAATTAAGTTTATTTTGTCAGCAATGAAGCATCTACTTTAATTATTTTAAAGATGAAAATAGAAGATATATTTCATATTCGCACACACTTGACTAAATTAATAATACACCTTATTTTATCAATAAAACTACACAGAAAAAATTGTACCAAATTTTAATCTTTGGTGTAATTAATTTAACGACACAAATGTAGAATTTTTTTTAGAAATAAAAATTTATTGATCGAAAAAAAATGAAAAAAATATTTTAAAAATAGGTACTTAAATACTAATTCATCTCGTTAAGTGCTATTTTTGAATGTGTGTTTGTTGTTTTTTGAATTTGATTATTTGGTAAAAAAACAAGATTTTGTAAGAAGTGAACATTGTTTAGAGATTAAAAACAAATGCTGTAAACGAAGTGTTAAAAAGCGAATATTAGAATTTTCGTTGGTTTTAACTTGCATAGACAAGTTATTCTTTCGTAATTTCACCCCTTAAAATTATTTCTCAATCCTAAAAGTACATCTAACATTGAATAGAAGAGATGCCATACAAAGAGTTGCCTTCCTGATGGGAGGTGCTTTGTCTGCCCCAACAATGATTGCAATGCTGGAAGGCTGCAAATCAAATCCTGCCTCAGAAGCGGCTTCATCTTTCGCTCTATCGACTGACTATAAAACGTTGGTTGCCGAAATCGCCGAGATTATCATTCCTAAAACCTCAACACCAGGGGCTAAAGAAGCAGGCGTAGGGCCGTTTGTAGAAATGATGTTGAAAGATTGTTATTCTGCTGCTCAGCAAGAGCATTTCGTGAAAGGTTTAGATGCCGTAGAAGAGGAGTCGAAAAAAGCTAGTGGTAAGAAGTTTTTGGAAAGCACACCTGAACAACAAGTGGCAATCTTGAAAAAATGTGAAGCCGCTGCTAATGATGAAGCTAAGAAAAATGAGTCGGCAAAGAAAATGGTAGATTCAGAAACTGGTTTAACAAAAGAGGCTAAAGGAAAAACAGAGGCACCGCCTGTTCCGTTCTTTAAACTAATGAAAGAACTTACTCTTATGGGGTATTTCACATCAGAAATCGGCTGTAAACAAGCTTTGGCTTATGTAGAGGTTCCGGGTAAATATGAAGGATGTGTAAAAATGACTCCTGGCCAAAAAGCATGGGCATTATAATTAATGTAGTATGTTTAGGCGAGTAAATGCTAAAACTATTTGAAAGTTTAAACTGATTTTAGGCAAAAAATACTAAAAATAATCTATTCAATCTGATGAATATTCAAGGTAAAGTAAAAGAACAAATGACCTACGATGCCATTGTTGTAGGTTCGGGGATATCAGGCGGCTGGGCTGCTAAAGAACTTTGTGAGAAAGGCTTAAAAGTATTAATGATTGAGCGTGGACGTGATATTAAGCACGTAGAAGGATATGAAAATGCTATGAAAAATCCGTGGGATTTTCCTCACCGTGGAAACATGGATAATATGGCTAGAGAGCAATATTGGGCAAGTGTACGTACGGGTTATACAGGCCGTGAAGAACACCGCAATATGTTTGAAAATGATAAAGAAAATCCATACTCAGAAAAACGTGGCTTCGACTGGATTCGTGGATATCATGTTGGTGGACGTTCATTAATGTGGGGACGCCAGAGCTATCGTTGGAACGAACGTGATTTTACCGCAAACTTAGAAGATGGTCATGGTATTGATTGGCCTATTCGTTATAAAGATTTAGCTCCGTGGTATAGTTATGTAGAGAGTTTTATCGGAGTAAGTGGTTCGAAAGAAGGTTTGGATGTTTTACCTGATGGAAACTTCCAACCACCAATGGATATGAACTGCGTGGAAAAAGAATTTAAATCAGTTGTTGCTAAAAAGTTTGGTGGACGTGCCGTAACAATTGGCCGTACTGCTCACTTAACGGCTCCAACCAAAATTCAAACGGATTTAGGGCGTGCTTCTTGCCAGTTCCGTAATGCTTGTATGCGTGGTTGCCCTTATGGTGGTTATTTCAGTACACAATCGGCTACATTGCCAGCTGCTAATAAGACAGGAAATCTGACGCTTACAACTGATAAGATTGTTCACCAAGTAATCTTCGATGATGAAAAAGGTAAAGCAGTGGGAGTTAAAGCCATTGACCAAAATACAAAAGAAGAATACGAATACTTCGCAAAAATTATCTTCTTGAATGCTTCAGCTATCAACTCTGCGTGGATAATGATGCAGTCGAAATCTAAAACTCACCCTAATGGTTTAGGTAATGAGTCTGACCAATTAGGCCGTAATATAATGGACCACCACTTAGCAGTTGGTGCTTCTGGTACTTACGAAGGTTTCGAAGATATGTATTATTATGGTCGTCGTGCCAATGGTATTTATGTTCCGCGTTTTACCAACTGGGGAAGTGATAAAAAACGTGATTTCGTACGTGGCTTTGGTTATCAAGGTGGTGCGAGTCGCTCAAGTTGGGGTCGTGGTGGCCAAATGGATGGCTTTGGTGCTGATTTTAAAGAATCAATGACTGAAGTAGGACCTTGGTCGTTTAATATTGGTGGTTTCGGAGAAACATTGCCAGATTCAAACAATCGTTTTACACTTTCTGATAAAAAAGATAAATGGGGCTTGCCAGTTGTTGAATTTGATGCAGCTTGGGGCGAAAATGCTCTAAAAATGCGTGTTGCAATGATGAATGAAGCGGCTGAAATGCTTGATGCAGCGGGTATGAAAAATATCCAAACTTATGATGACCGCAGCAAAAACCCAGGTATCGGTATCCATGAAATGGGAACTGCACGTATGGGTCGTGACCCTAAAACTTCGGTGTTAAATGCTAATAATCAAGTTTGGGGTGCAAGTAATGTATTTGTGACAGACGGTGCTGCCATGACTTCAGCATCTTGTGTAAATCCATCGCTTACTTATATGGCTCTTACTGCTCGTGCAGCAGATTTTGCTGTAAGTGAGTTGAAGAAAATGAATTTGTAAAAGTAGTCTTCGGACAACTCTTATATCAAGCAGCGAATTTACCTTTTGGTGAGTTCGCTGTTTTTTTAGTATTTTTAGGGAAGTCTTCGCTCTGAGCGAAGACTTCCCTAAAAGAATAGATATTTTGGATACTTCTCTCTAATAAATACAAGTAATATACTTTATCGTTATGTATTTATATTCATTAGTTCTTATTTGAATTCTTCGTTCCTTTTCCAACATCAATATTTCCTCTGACGTATTCATTTTTTTGCTTTGTTTTTTTACGAAAAAAGCTAAAGAATAAAAAAAGGTATTTGTCTAAATGGCTATTTTTGTAATTGTCAAATGTGTTACATCTTCTTTTGGTAGCCAACACTGGGGGCACATTTTGCTCTCAGTAAATATTCAAATATTTCATGCCTATACGCCGCAATTATATCAAGTACTTCACGATTGTATCAATGCTTCTATTGGCTTTGGTGTATATTTATTTCATGAAGCGAACTCCTATCTTGTGGGGATACCACCAATTTTACTTCACGCCAAAAAAATATAAATACACTTTACTTCGATTAAGTAGCGAGCGAAATAAATTGGATTCTGATAAACAACCTAATCTCGACCGTGTATTCATACAGCATTTTCGGAACTTAATGCCTTTTTGGTATGGAACTCGTTATTCTTTTTATGGGCAAACGCACACACCAGGTGAAGGGGAAATTGCTTGTGGGTATTTTGTAACTACAGTTTTAGAAGATTTAGGAATGGAAATCGACCGAAATCGTTTGGCACAAGTAGCGTCGGAAGAGATGATAAAAGAGTTAGTTTCAATTAAATCAATTAAACGTTATAGTGCTTATGAATTTGAAGATTTCATTGAGTCGGTAGGCCAAATAGATGATGGGCTGTATGTCGTTGGATTAGATACTCACACAGGTTTTTTACTGAAAACTCAGCAAAACCTCCGTTTTATTCATGCCAGCGGAAGGTTTCCATTTGCTGTAATCAACGAAAATGCACATACTTCAGTTACTCTCCAAAAATCTAAATATCGAATTTTAGGTAGATTAACTAATGACCATAAAGCCATGAAAATTTGGCTTCAGTAAGAAAAGTATTCTTTATACTTAAGTATGAATATGTTTAATTCTGGCAAAATTGTTTTTTATTTTCTTAAAGAATTGTTGCCTTTGATTCCAATCTAAGTTTACTTCACTTTTATCCGTTACAAATAGACTAAATTGTTCTGAAAACAAAATGAGCGATAATGAGGTGATGAGACCTAATAACAAACATATGATTACAATGATAGTTTCCATGGATTTTATTTGTTTAAATGTGAACAAATTCCAAACGCATATTCAGAAAATTAATATCTTTTTTCTATGATTTTATCTGAAAAAGAAAGACAATAGACTAAGGCAATAATAAGCGTATTAGCTTAGGTGCTTTAAGATTAGTGGATAAATAATATGGTTTTTTATATAAATTGAGAAAAAGTACCAAAAAATATAAAAAATTTATGCCACTAACTTAGTAGAACAAGTTGAATGAATAAAACGCTTAAAACCTTGATTTTTGTGGAAAATTATCTACATGCTTACTATGGTATAAAACTTTAAACCTACTGGATATATGGTCAAGACCAATTCGTTAGGGAAGGGAAATACTTAAAAATGGTTGATTTAATAATAAAGTGGAGTCAAATTGTATAATAACATCATGAATACTTTAGCAAAAAAAGTCGGTGTAAAAACCTTACAGATACTCAATTGGTGCTTTTTCTTAGCGATGTTAGTTACTAATTACTTGGCCAATGCTTTACCTTTCAATGGTAAAACTACTGGTCAACTTTCAGGGCAATATCCTAACTTATTTGTGCCAGCGGGCATCACCTTTTCAATATGGGGTATTATTTATCTTTTATTGTTGTTTTTTTGTATTAAGCAGAGCAAATATTTACTAACTAAAAATACCGATTCATCGACTCATGCTTTGGTTGATAAAGTTGGTTTTAGGTTTATTGTAAGTTGTATCCTTAATATGCTTTGGATTATTTACTGGCACTATGAAAATCTGTTTTTATCGGTTATAATTATGATTTTACTCCTAATCACATTGATAGATATTGTTGGCCGAATAAGTTATTTGAGTAAAATCCATGATGTAAACGTACCGATGGTAGTGAAAGCTTCGTTTGGTTTGTATTTAGGTTGGATTTGTATTGCAACTATTGCTAATATAACAGCGGTGTTGGTCTTTTGGGGTTGGAATGCTTTAGGTAAAACTGAAGAATTTTGGGCCTGTCTGATGGTTTTAATAGGTGGATTGATAAGCACTTGGGCCTTAAATAGGCTTCACAATGCTTTTATTGGGGCTGCAGTGCTTTGGGCTTTTCTTGGCATTATCATACAACGCATTGGTGCTGCCGAATATCATCGTTTTATTGTTTGGACAACGGTTTTTGCTATTATTGTTGTAGGAGCGGGTCTCATACTTGAGACGACTAAAGCAGCTTTTAAAAAAATATAAGATAAAAGAGAGGATATTATGTATCCTCTCTTTCATTTACAAGTATCAATCACTCGTTTGATGCACACAAAATGTGATGAATAGTAGGGGTCTTTCAAATGGCTGATAGTCACGCCTTTACTGGAAGCAGAATGAATAAACTTGACACCTTTTTCATTAGATTCTACCACTATTCCCACGTGTGATATACCACTTTTGGGTGTTTTCCCTCTTCTAAAAAAGATTAAATCTCCGGGTAAAGCCGTACATGATTCTACGTGATAGCCAAGCCCAAACATTTCGCGGCTACTAGCACCTAATTTCATCCCAAATTTCTTGAATACATATCCAACAAAACCAGAGCAATCGAAGCCTTTGGCTGCTTTTCCACCTCTTCGGTAGCGTGTTCCTATAAATTTTTTTGCGTATCGCTGAATGTCGTTGGCTAATTTAAGATAAGAATCGTCAATCGGCACTTCAGTTACTAAAGTAGACTTCTTTTTGGTGGGAGCATCGTCGGCGAAAGAAGCCAAACTGGCAAAACTCGATAACGATAAAATGACAAACAACGAACCAATGAAATAGTTTTTAATCATTATACGTATCTTTTTTGGTTCAACTGCAAAATTAAATAAATCTAAATTAAAATGAACTTAAATCTTATTTAATAGTAAATTAATGAAATTATATATTAGAAAAGTATAATTATGCTTATAAATATTTTAGTAAAAGGTAAGTTTTTAGACTTCGGTAGCCAATTTTGGGTAGGATTTTCTTAAATTCGTGCCAGAAACCAAGCGGCGATTATTGAAAAGCATGATTAAAATTTTGGTATTTTGTTTCAACTTTCTTTTACTACAGAAAGACTCTTCCACCGTTTCCTATAAAGAATACATGAGTGTAATTAACGGATTCAAGCAATTATTGGTTGATATTCGAGAATACAAACTAAGTCCAGAACATGCTCGTGAGCAATTTCAAGAAATGATGTTTGTCATGAAAAAATCGTATCCATTAGCTCGTTATGATTCTTCGAGTGTAAATCTTTGTTTTCCATTAATGGGCTTTGATTTTAGAGCAGTTGGCGGTTATGGAAGTGGGTATCGCCCACGCGGTTATGACTTGTTCGACCAAACAAAAAAAGGTAGTCATCCTGCACATGATATTTTCATGAAAGATAAAGACCAAGATTGTAGAGATGACCGCACGGGCGATTATGTAGCGGTACTCTCGACAACTGATGGGGTAGTGGTGGCTACTGAAAATAACTGGCAACTAGGAAGTGAGTATCGTGGAGGAAATTATATTTGGATATACGATACTAATAATGGTGGACTTTGGTATTATGCTCATCAACGTGAAATATATGTAAAGACTGGACAGTTAGTACGAGCTGGCCAAAAAATAGCATTAGTTGGCCGCACGGGCTTTAATGCAGCTATGCCTCGCTCTGATACCCATTTACACATGACCTACCTTAGAATTGACGAAAATGGTAACCCATTTCCTGTAAATACCTACCCTTGGCTAAAGCAAGCTACTACTTTGCTCGACCCACGTATCGCGGTAGATTTAGAACCAATAGAAGCTGTAAAAGATAGTTTACCAATGCTTGAAGAACCTAAAACTTTACCCAAGATTAAGGTAAAAAATACAATATCAACTATTTCTGTGCAGAGAGAGGGTTCTAAAAGCAAAAAATCTCGTAAATAAATTCATACCACTACCAATATAAGAAACTTTATTAACAACAAAACATTGAAAACAATAATTAAGGGTACGGGGTGTCATTTACCCGAAAGAATCATTGAAAATTCTTATTTTTTGGATAGACAATTCATGGATGCTGACGGTACGGTTAATCCAAAGCCCACCGAAGAAATTGTAGCCAAATTGGAGTCTATTACTGGTATAAAATCGAGGAGATATATTCCAGAAAATGAGAGTTCTGTGCCGTTGATGACTAAAGCGGCCGAAGCGGCCATTAGCGATGCTGGTATTGAAAGAAATCAGATAGATGGAGTAATTGTAGCACATAATGCGGGCAATATGCTCCAAGGCCAATTAGGTTTTCATACAGTGCCTAACATGGCTGCATTGCTTAAAAATAGTTTAGGTATCAGCAATCATGAGTGTTTTGCTTATGATATACTTTTTGGTTGCCCTGGTTGGATTCAAGGTGTCATTCAGGCACATCAGGCTATTCAGATGGGTGATGCTACCAATGTTTTGGTAGTAGGTGTAGAGGTAGCCTCGAGATTACTCGACCCGCATGATTTAGATTCAATGATTTTAGCCGATGGTTGTGGTGCGGCTATTATTTCTGCTGAAGATTCAGCACAAACAGGCATCATTTCCTATGCTACCTATTCACATGCTCAAGAAGATGTTTCTTGTATTTATTTGAGTGGTTCTTATAATAAAGAACTTAACTTACCTACATTATTTAAGATGAATGGTAAAGATGTGTATAAATATGCTACTGTTTGGGTGCCTAAAGTAATTAAAAAAGCACTTGATAAGGCTGGTTTGGATGCCTCTGATGTGGATATGTTTTTATTCCACCAAGCTAATGGTAAGATGCTTCATGCTTTTGCTAATAACTTGGCTCAAATGTATAATATTGAGGGGCTTTCTTTTGAAGGGAAAATTCCAACAACCATTGATTTTACAGGAAATACATCTGTTGCTACGGTGCCAACGATGCTCGATTTGATTCGTAAAGGTGAGTTAACGGGCTATGGCATCAAACCTGGTATGAAAGTAGTGATGGCATCAGTAGGGGCGGGTATGCACTGTAATGCCGTTGTTTATCAGTTCTAAAAATAATTATGATAAAATTAGCACGAAAGATTTAATCTTTCGTGCCAATTTTTATTGAAATATTGAGTACGAAAGGCCAGAAATATGCGTGTTAGATAAATGGGCTTAAGCCTTTAAGTGTTAAAATCTATTTTTTCAAATGCTTGAATTACTTACTTTCTTCTTCTGGAAAATCCATCAAATCTTTCAAAGTTGTATTCTCGTAAACCGATAGATTGGCATCACGCACTTTTTCCATAATTGGCCTAATCTTACAAGTCTTTTCATCGGCACAATCGTCACATTTTCCATAAAAGTGTAATGAAACACAAAGCATCGGGGCAATAGGGCCGTCAATAATACGAACAATTTTGGCAATGGTTACTTGCTCGGGTGGCATGCGTAGTTGATACCCACCTCCTTTTCCTTTTTGGCTATGCAGAATGCCATTATTACGCAATTCCAGTAATATTGCTTCCAAAAACTTTTTTGGAATACTCTCTTGTTCAGCAATATCAGCAATCAAAATGGGTTGCTTCGACTCGTATCTTTCCGAAAGTACTTTGAGGGCTTTCAGGGCATATTTAGCTTTCTTTGAAATCATTTTAATAGTTTTGACGAAGATTTTTCGAGAAATCAGACAATAGGAAAACTGAAATCATTCTCAACAAAAGTACAATTTTTCGTTTATTATACAATACTTTTCGTCAAAGCTGCTCTTATCTTCTCTTAATTACCAAGCTCATAAGTATGTTTTGCAACAATCGGTATACCACTGGTGCTTATTCCTTGAAGTAATACGTTGACTTTGCTTGTGGCATCGCTATTAAAATAGCTTATTTGTGCTTTACCATTGGCATTTGTTCTGATTTTTGGAGCCCAGTAAATTGTTGAGCGAAAATCAGGACGTGCATGTTCTGGTAGAATTTCATCGTATTTTGGGGCATAAAATTCTTTTGTCGGATAATATCCTGCAATGCTGATAGCCTCGATGCCAGCTGCTTTATCATTACTGTAATCGTAGTTGGGGTTGCCTCGTTTGGTTAGAACAGATATCACACCATTGCCAGCTCCCATACCATAGATGGCAGATTCGGCACCTGTTAATACATCAACGCGGTCAACATCAGTTACAGGAATCATTAAAATGGTAGATTTTTCAGTACGAATTCCGTCTATCAAAAACAATGGTTCTGATGAGCCTGTAAATGATGATGCTCCTCTAATTGTAACTACGGGGTCGTTGGCACTTCCCGAAACTTGTACCCCAGCAATTCGTCCACGAAGTAGGTCAAGCACATTGTTGTAGCCAATCATGGTTTGGTCAACTTTGAGCGATTTGTTAGCTTGATTGTATAATACTCTACTATCTCGGTCTTGTACGTTTCTCTTGGCTTTGATTTTTACTTCATTGAGAAGAATTGCTTTATTGAAGCGTAGAGAACGTTCGAAATCTAAGGCCTCTTTTGTACGACGAAGATAATCGGCTAATTCTTTTACATCGAATGTAACGGAATTGAAAGGAATGGCTACTACTTGAATTTTAGGAGCATAGTTTTTATTGATAAAAATCTTGGTATTTCGATTATTATTACCCGCAATTGCTTGTATGATTACTTGTGCAGAATCAACAAAGTTTAGGTTTTCAATCATAAAATTTCCTTCTTTTCCTGCTAAACCCATACCAAACAGTTTGGTACTGTCTTTCAGCGAAAACATAAAAGTTAGGTTAACAGGTTTTTCAAAGACTTTACCATTTAAACGACTAATTTCGCCCGATAAACTTATGCCTCTTTCTAAGTTAAATTTAGGTTGAGGGAATTCATCTTTCAGAATATCATTCCAGCGGTAGCGTCGCCAGCCTTGAGTCATCATAAGTATATCCAAATGGCGGTTTGCATTGATGTTCGAATTGTCAAAATAATAAGCGGGTTGTTCTATTCTCCCCTTAATATCTGAATCTAAGAGTAAATAAGTCCATATATTTTCGGCATAAGGAGCTTCCAAAACTTGCCCTGCATCAGTAACAGAAACAGATAAATCGGCAGAAATAGGCTGCCCTTTGGTATCAGTAGTTTCAATATCAAGCGTTACTTTTTCTCTTTTATTATACTTGGTTTTGTTTGATACTAGATTGATATTCAGTTGATTATCATGTTTGATGTAAATCACTCGCTCGCATAAAGGTTGACCTTTGTCGTTTAAAACTGTAAATTGAGTAATACCTTCAGGAAATTTATTTTTCGAAATTTTGAGCATAACTTTCCGTTTGTCGGGCGTAGGTTTTGCTAGATATAAAATTTCCCCTCGGGCTTGTCCGACAATAACCAAATTGGTAGGATTCGAAAAGTTGTGACTGATAAAAACTCTAATATTTTCTTTATCTACTACAGATTCAATCCCTAGCATAATACCTTCTTTTTCGGGTAAGGGTAATTCGACCGTTTTTTCGTAAATATTACGATAATGAACTTTAGCAGTATAGGTACTACCAGTTTCAGGCTTGAAATTGACGAACCCCATGCCTAAATGCTCGCTCTCAAAGGAGGTAATCGTATCACTATTTTGGTCTAATATGACGCCTGTAATATCAAGGCCATTGCCGAGTGCATCGACTGCTTTATAAGCAAGTCTGCTTTCCATGCCTTCAATTAGGTGCCCACCTTCAGGGAAAAAACGAAAATCAATTTCTTGTGGGTTGAGCTTTGTGGTATTTTCTTCTTGACTAGGTCTAAAAACCTTAAAATCTTTAGTGAAAATTAAGTTTTCATCGAAGTTGAGCATCCAATTAGTATATGCCCGTAGTCTGTAATACCCTGCTTGAATGCTATCGGGTAGTAGAAAATCGGCTGCTGCACTACCATTTTCTAGCTTTAATATTTTCTTGTCAATGAGCTTACCTTTCTGATTATCAATGAGTTCTACATAAAGTGGGATACTCACTGTATCGGGTGTGAGGGTATTGGCTTCTACTAAATAGGCTTTGAACCAAATGGTTTCTCCAGCGGTGTAGTAGGGCTTATCAAGGTGTAAATACGCTTTTTCCTGTGGAAAGGAGTTTTGATAACGACTAAATTTAAGCGATAGCTGTTTAATCCATTCATCATCAAAAGTAAAAGCAAATAATAGGATAGAAAGTATAAAAAGAAGTACTTTGATTTTCATTATTATACAGGAAAGAAAATTTATTTGCCATGTAAAACATTTAACCAAATGCAATAATAAAAGTTTATAAACCAATTATTTAGTTTTTAGTGATGAATGGTTGATGAAATAATATTATTGCTGCAGATTGGCCCACAATAGATGAATTAAATTTTAAATAAAATATGATATTTTTAAGAATTGTTTGTATAATAAATAGTATTTTGTAGTAACTTAGCACAAAGATTCTAAACAAACTAAAAATATGATACACTCAAAAATTGCAGGAATTGGTTTCTATGTTCCTGAAAAAGTAGTTACTAATCAAGACCTCATGAAAGTTATGGATACCAGTGATGAATGGATTCAAGAACGTTCTGGTATTAAAGAAAGACGATATGGAAAAAAAGGCGTAGAAACACCAACTACTATGGCGGCAGCAGCCACAAAAGTGGCGTGTGAGCGTGCTGGAATTGCCACCGAAGAAATAGACTTTATTATTTTTGCTACTTTAAGTCCTGACTACTATTTTCCAGGTTGTGGGGTATTGCTTCAACGTGAATTGGGTATTACGCACAAAGAAATGGGGGCCTTAGATATTCGCAATCAATGTTCGGGTTTTGTGTATGCACTTTCGGTGGCCGACCAATTTATTAAGGCGGGTATGTATAAAAACGTGTTGGTTGTTGGTTCAGAAATGCACTCAATGGGCTTAGATTTTACTACTCGTGGAAGAAATGTAGCGGTATTGTTTGGAGATGGGGCAGGAGCGGTGATACTTCAACCAACCACTGAAGAAGGTAAAGGAATTCTTACTACCCATTTACATTCTGATGGAACACATGCCGAAGAATTAGCATTAATTAGTCCAGGTAGCCATGGTGGATATCATTTAGGAGCAGAGCAATTTGGTTTCCCAGATGTGGAATATGGTGAAATTTTTGTTTACGAAAACCTCCTCGAAAATAAAACATATTACCCAAATATGAATGGACAGTTGGTGTTTAAAACTGCCGTGACTAAGTTTCCAGAAGTAATTATGGAGGCTTTGAATAAAACAGGTTATACACCAGCCGATATAGACATGCTCATTCCGCACCAGGCTAATTTACGCATTGCTCAGTTTGTGCAAAAAACACTACGTTTGCCTGACGAAAAGGTCTATAACAATATAATGAAATACGGGAATACCACTGCGGCATCAATTCCAATTGCTTTGTGTGAAGCTTGGGAAGCAGGCAAGATAAAAGAAGGAGATTTGGTTTGTTTAGCAGCTTTTGGTAGTGGCTTTACTTGGGGTTCTGTTCTTATTCGTTGGTAAGAAAAAAGTCCGCAGTCGACAGTCAGCAGGAAAAACTCTGTTGACTGTCGACTAAAATTATTTTATCTTATCAAAAAGAGTAGCATCTACTTTTACAGCAGTTAAGTCATTTCCAGTATGAAGATTTTCGATGGTAATAGTCATGGGCCCTAAGATGTGAGTTTGGGCAATAATTGCTCCTGTTTCGGTTGTTTTCCAATTATCCCATGTTGCTTTTACACCACCAACTGGTAGGATTTTTACCCACATTTTATAAGCTTTTGGTTTTAAATCATTAGCTAAAAACCATAAATATGAATCGCCGGGTGTTACTCCACCTGATGAATAGCTGGCTAAAAGAGCTTCTGTACCATCTTCGGTTTTTACTATTTTTCTACTTACACCTTCATCGAAAACTTTATATGGGGCAATCATCCAAAACGAATCATTGCAGAATATTGCCCAAGCTTTTCCTCTTAAAACATCTAATTGCCCATCGGTAATTTCCTTTCCTTCACTGAAAGCCTTGCCTTTATTCCATTCTTTCAAATTTAAGAAAACATCATTTTTATCCCATTTCACTTCAACCATTTGATTCTTTTTATCCCATACAAAATGATGCACGCCTTTGTGTGTCCATACAATTACATTGGTGCTATCCCAAGCGGTTTTATTGAGAGCTTTAAGCATTTTATTGGCTAGCTCATCAGCTTTTTGTGGATTATCGCCAGAAGGTAACTTTTCATTTAATATTAAATAGGCTCCTGCCGCTAAAATTATCAGGGTTGTAGCCAAGTAAATCAATATCTTTTTCATGCTCAATTTTTTAGATTATGACGGAATAACACCAAAGACATTGTTTTTGTTGACTCTGCTCCAAATAAATTTAATCTATTGTATTAAAATCCATTGCTTTTTATAGCAATATTTTTGATGCCATTTGAGTAATAAGGAACCGCCAACTTTTGTCCAAAGCCGAGATTTAGTACCAATAAGTTTAAAGTTAATAAAAGAATATTTTTCATGGTCTCAAACTGAAGTTGTGAGTTGTTTTATGAACGATTTGAAAGTGTCTTGCCCTTTCTCCGTGAAATCCTGATACTTTTACCATTGGTCAGTTGGAGCTCTTTCGTACTTTTTTCAATGGCGGTATTGGTCAGATAATCAATATTTACTACTTGTCCACGATTAGGTCTAATAAACAGTTGAGTATCTTTTAACATATATTCAAAAAGGGATAAATTTCGAGAAGAGACCAGTTTTTTGCCCGAACTCAAATGAATATGAGTATAGTTGGTATCGCTTTCCAGTAGCATCACATCGGTAGTTCTAATGTAATTGAGCTTGCCATTATGCCTAATTCGTATTAAGCCTTGAGCAAGGTAAGGGCGTTGTATTTCTAAGAAATTATCCATTTGTTTTAATTTTTACGCAAAGAATAGATACTGCTACAATTTACCTCTTCGTTTTTAGCCAATTTTCAATAGCTTGATAGAACATTTTTGGTTGTTCGATCCAGATAAAATGCCCTGAATCTTTAATAGTTGAAAGCTGTGAACTTTTGATTCCTTTGTGTAATCTACCAGCATGAGAGATTTGGTCACAGATGAAATCATCATCGCCAACAAGAATAAGCGTAGGGACTGTGATTTTGGGTAATAACTCAAGAATTTGCTCCGACCCGAAGCCTCCTTTAGCTGTCATTTCCCACGCTTTTTGACTAAGTTGCACATTTTTAATCATTGAAAATTTCTTCAGATTTGCTTGGTCATGAAAATAAAAAGGTATAATCAAGGGCATTTCCTCTGCAAGCGTTCGGCGTATGGTATCAGTACCTAGCAAAACTTTCGAGCCAGTAGAATAATAAGGTTCATTTTTACGCTTCTCTAGAGCTTTCATAAACTCATTTTCTGCAATTTTATCCATACCCGCAAAAGGTGCAATGGCAATGATTCCATTCAGGTTTTTGCTATACTTAATGCCATAATTAATTACTTGCCAGCCACCCATCGAGTGCCCTAAAATCCAGACTTTTTCTTGTTTAAGATATTTGCGTAGTTGTTCGATATCTTCAATGAAATCTTCAGTTTGGTAGTCTTCAGGATTGGGAGATGCTTCAGATTTTCCAGAGGCACGAGTATCGAGCCAAACTACCGTGAAATACTTTTCGAGTTCGGGCATTGAGTTTTTATAGGCATCAATATTTGGACCCCAACCAGGTGTTGGGAAAATACAAATAGGACCTTTGCCACTTACTTCATAATGAAGTTTTAAACCATTGATATTCGCAAAATGCTCACCTTGTCTTACTGGTGATTGAGCAAAACTAATTTGGAAGAAAAGACCAATAAGTAGTGTAAAATATATTTTCATGATTAATTATTATTAGGATTTTTTATGCCGTAGAAAATGAGTGTTCCAGTACAAATAGTAGGGTTTACAGAAGGCATATCATCTACTGTATGGAAAAAACTGTACTCTGTCGTTGAAGTAGCAAGTATTTCTGTACCTGAATAATATCGAGCACCATTAGAAATAATATTGGCACCTATTGGTATGATAGTGCTGTAATTTGAAGCTGTGGTAGGATTATAGTTTAGCGTGATAAAAATAGTATCATCAATAAGTATTCGGGTGCTTACGCTGATACTAGATATAAGATTACCTACAGCATTTTCGACAGTAGACTCACCGATAGAGCCATCCAATAATCCAACTCTGTATCTTGCGATTCCAATAGGCACTAAATTCAAATCACCAGTTTGAGCTGCATAAATGCCTGCTTCGGTTTTGATGCTTCCGTTTACATGAAGTTTTTGGTCAGGAAATTCAACGCCCAAGCCTACTCTTCCGTTTTCTCTAAAATAGTGTTGGTTTGCTCCATTATTGGTGTGCAAAATTAAAGGGTGATTTGATTTTGTTCCCAACCAACCTGCATTTCCGCCGATGTAAGAACCAATTTTTATAGTTCCGTTCGTGTGTAATAAACCATATTTGTCAGATGCGGTGAAGGTGGTGAATTTTTCTTCTGGAGCATCAGTACCAACACCCAAATTACCAGCATACACAGTTGTTCCTAAGCCACTTAATCCATTCACTTGAAGTCCTAAATGTTTTGGTGGATTTAAACTCAAATTCAAAGAAGTACCTGCATTAAATTTTAAAGCACCAGTGCTACTATTTTTTGAAAAAAATCCGTACTCATTACCAGCATCATAAAGCCCCAAAGTACCATTAACCGATAATTTGGCACTCGGTAATGCCATGCCAATGCCAACATTGCCATCATTGGTGCTGTATTGGTCGCTGCCACTATTTTGCCAAGCACCTGTTGCACCCGCATTGCTTACATTTTGCCAAGTAGTGCCGTCCCAATATTTCATTATATTGAGTGTTTTATCGAAAACCATTGTACCTTTGGCTTGTCCGGATAGTGCATTAATTTGGGTTGTACTCAGTTGCGGAAACATCACTCCTTGTGGTGTGATTGTGCCACTTTGGGCAGCACATCCAAAAGCTCGAAGAACAATAAGCGTAGTAATTATGTAAAATTTCATAAATAATGATTTATTCACTGATTTGATATTGGTAATAAATACTGGGATTTTGTCCCCAACCTTCGCCATCAATTCTACACACACGAGCTACTACTCCATTAAAATAGCCCGTAGCTTGGTTTTGGATATATCGCCTAATTGTTACGGCAAAGCAATCGGGAAAATCAGAATTTGATTCGTTGGCTACCAAACAAGTAAGATTGAAGAATTTGTCTGCTAAATTGATAGTAACATCTTTACATTTATTTAAACTTGTACCTATAGCCATGTTTCCATCATAAGTTGGATAAAGCGGTTGACTCTTCATCGAAAGTCGGTCAGCGACAATATTTTTAGATGTGAGGCTAGAAAAATAGGCAGCTCCAGTAGTTTCGTTGATACTTGCCACTTTAGTTAGACCTAAAAAGGTGGTTGTAAACAGTAAATCGGCTTTTGTGCTTGAATTCTGACAATTAATTTGTGTCGAACCAAAGAGATAAGGGTTATCGCAAGCAATTGCCTGAATAAATTGATTGGATGTATTTCTTAAGCGGAGGATATATTGTTTTCCCGCTTTCACTGGAGTAATTCCACTCAAACTAAATTGGGCTTTAAAAAAAGGAGGGCAAGCTCTGCCGGCTAAACAAGGTAAACTCCCAGTATTATTCAAAAAACACTCGTCAGAACTAACAATGACGGTATTACTGGCTTTATCAATTAAATCTAAAGTAATTTGAGAAATCATTCGATTACCCATATCTGAGAACTGGTCAGTTCCGTAAATACTAACATATACTAAATTGCCATCAATTGATGGTGTATATTCTTGCGAAATCTCAACATCAGTTGAGTTAATGTAGTCTCCACTTATGGCGGTTGTTTCGATGTAAATGCTGTTTGGCGAATCTTGCCAAAAATTGATATTAGAATTCTTGAAATTCAATGTTTTTGTACTACGATTGAAATACAAAGCATCTTTCTCGAAGATGTTAGAAGCACCATCTGCATTAAAGAATATTTGTGCATTCGCAAATGAATAACTCATTAGCCAACCAATAATCCAATATTCTATCTTTTTCATTGTTTGGTGTGGCTTAGCGTGAAATATGGCTAATCTTAATTGATTTTCCTTCAATTTTGTTAAGTTTTCCACTACCTTCTATGCTCCCAGATGTTGGAGATGTTTTGTTATTAGAAGAATTGTAAAGCGTTAAGTATAGTATTGCGTTTTTCATGGAGCTTTTTTTGATACAAAATTGCTCGGAAAATACGCGGGCATCAATGCCATCATTAGGGGAAATAAAGGGGAAGTTTTGAGCTTAAATTAAAAAAAATCAAAAGTCAATAACCCTTTTGGGTTATTCAGCAATTTTATGGAAGAATTAAACCATTACGGATGGCTTTGGCAACTGCTTCAGGTCCGCACTGAACGTGCAGTTTTTGATAAGAATTCTTGATGTGGCGTCGAACAGTCTCTACTGAAATATTCAATTCAATAGAAATCATGCGGTAAGAAAAGCCTTTGGAAAGTAGTGAAAGTACCTCGATTTCTCGTTGACTCAGATTAAAATCTTCTTGAATAGGTTGCTTTCTGAATGATTGCAAAACTTTGGTTGCAATAAATGGAGACATCGGAGCACCTCCTTCAAAAACCTCTTTGATGGCAGAAATGAGTCGGGTAGAAGAATCTTTCTTCAAAATATAACCATCTGCTCCTTTACTAAGACACTCAAAAAGGTGTTCGTTGCCATCAAAAACAGTATGCATAATAATTTTGATGTTCGGAAAATGACTTTTTATTTCAAAAACCCCTTCGATACCGCTACGTTGGGGCATATCAATATCCATGACAATAACATCTGGCATTTCGAGGCGAGTAAAATGAAGTGCTTCCATGCAGTTTTCATGACAGCCCATTAACTCAAAACCTTCAGTATTTTCAATCATTAAAGATAATAATTGGCTAAGTCGGGTGTTATCTTCGTATATGGATATTTTTATCATGTATTTTTTTAACAAATTTCATCAATTCTTTTCATTCAATAAATAACCTATTTGGGGAGATTTATTAAATTGGAATATTCATTAAATAAGTTGTGCCTTGCCCTTCTTCTGAAATGATTTGGTAGCTTCCTTGTAATTCCTGCAAACGAGCTTTGATATTCTTAACTCCATTTCGATTAGATGAAATACTCGAATCGAATCCAATTCCATTATCAGAAAAACTCAAGTATAAGTTTTTGTTTTTTACTTCACATTTAAGAGAAATTTTATTACATTGACTGTGTTTTAATGCATTGTTTATCAGCTCTTTACAGATAAGATAGATGTTCCTTTTTTTATCTATCGAAATGTTTTTACTTCCTAAATCTGTAGCTTCAAATTCGTAGATAATTCCCTTTGCTTCGATAATTTCGGAGGCTTCAGAATTAATTCTTGTAAATAAACTTTCTAAGCTATCAAACTGTGGATTAATGTTCCAGATGATATAATCAATGGCGGTGCCTGCTTGTTTCGCTTCATCATGAATCATTTGTGCGAATGAATAACCGGGGTGCTTTTCATCAAGTTTTTGCTTCACTAATCCTCCCAAAATACTAATACTACTCAATGATGCTCCAATTTCATCGTGAAGGTCAGAGGAAATTCTGTTTCGTATGGCCTGTAATTTCTTAAACTCATTGATTCTATACCAATAAATACCGTAGCCCACACCTAATCCAAGCAAGGCTAGGGCAATTCTAAACCACCATGTTTCGTACCAAGCAGGTAAAATCGTGAAATTGATAATTAGGCTTTTGGTGTTCCAATTACCTGTAATTTCAGCGTATTGAACTTCCAACTGATACTCACCTTGCTTGAGGTTGGAAAACGTAATGGTTTGATTATTACCATTTTCAATCCATTGTTCGTTGATATCATTAAGGCGATAACGAAACTTATTCTTTGCCTGATTTTCAAAATTCAGCGGACTAAAAGCAAAGCTCAATGTATTTTGTTGTCGTGTAAAACGAAGAGGGCTCGATAAGTTTGCTTTTTGATTGCTCCCTAAGATACTAATTTCACTAAGTTTTAGTTGTTGAGTATGCGTATGAATATAATTATTTTGAAGATTTAATATCGAAAAACTATTCTTATGTCCAATCAGTAATTGATTTTCTGTCATGAGAAATCCGTTTCGAATATCATTATTGAGTAGTCCATCAAATTGGGTAAAACGGCTGAGTTGATGCTTTTTGCTTATTCTTACAATGCCTTCAGCGGTGCCGACATAAGTATTTTCATTCAAATCTTCACCAATAGCAAAACACTGGCCATCAGCAAAAATGGGCTTTTTTTCTTCGGCATGAATCTCTTCTACAATGATCCCTTGCCTATTTAAACGATTATACCCACCATATCCCGAAAATAGTAAGTCACCCTTTGAAGTTTCAGAAACATTGAGATAATAATCAGTAACAAACTTTTTATGGTCGTTTATGGAGCTTAATTCTTGAAATTCATTGGTTTTTAAATTAAATCGAGCGATACCAAAACCACTCGGAATCCAACCCGCAATCCAAATATGACCAGTGTTTGAAAAGTGAAGTTTTAAAAAGAGATTTTCTTTGAAAAAGTTTGGATAGGGAAGTTTTTTCCACGGTTCAGAAAATTGATTAGTGGATAGATTCAAGACTTTGATAGTCTCGTTTGGAATCAGTATCCACAATCTATTTTGATTATCTAAAGTGATGTCATTTATCGCTGATGCTAAGATTTTTTGTGGCTGAGAA
The DNA here is from genome assembly GCF_000263195.1 of Emticicia oligotrophica DSM 17448. Classification (GTDB taxonomy): domain Bacteria; phylum Bacteroidota; class Bacteroidia; order Cytophagales; family Spirosomataceae; genus Emticicia; species Emticicia oligotrophica. Next base: position 756,949 of record NC_018748.1, on the reverse strand, counting down.
TTCGCTTTTTGTGCGTATAATCCTTTATCAGTAGCGATATATCGCATATTTTTAAAGGATTTAATGGCGTTAATTTCGTGCTGTGCAAACTGATAGATTTTTTTAAAAATATTACTTGTTTGATGCCAACTTAGAAGTTCGCCTGTACTTGTAGCGAGTAAAAAGTTTTGTTCATCAATGCTTTCAAAACAACGAACGCTGGTTGCTTTATTGATAATATTTTTGGGAATTAAAACTTGCCTAATGAGTTGATTATTAGGTAGTTTTTTTAGTATTCCTTCATTACTTCCTAGCCAAATTTCAGTGTTAGAAGTGTCCACAAAGAGGGTGTTCAAAATCACTTCAGTTTCATCTAATGGATTTATTTCTTGAAATTTCTCTTTATTTACTTGGTATTGAAAAAGGTGATTTTTAGAAATACACCAAAGCTCATTTTTATCAGAAATCTGAATTTTTTCGATGTTTTCACTCAAAGTTCCTTTCAATACAACATTCTTGGTTGTATGATTAAATTGTAGTAATTGTGCATTAGTATTACTCAACCAAAATGTTTGATTGAAAGAATCATAAGCCAAAGAAGTAAAATCTCGATTGCTTATTACGCGAATCCATTTTTGAGCAATTTTATCAAATTTACATAAGCCAATGGGGCTTATCGACCAAAGAGTATGTTGTTTATCTTCAACAAACTTCGCAATATCAGGACTACGTTGATTTTTCTCTAGTATTCGATATGTAGTGAGTCGGTTTTTCTTAGTATCAAATGATTTAATGTGATGAAAATCAGTTGACCAAACAATTCCTTCATTGTCAATAAATAAACCGTTGTAGTGGTCATTGTCTGGGTTACTATCATTGGGATTATTGAGTACTTTTAAGCTAAGTACCAACGATTTTGTATTTATAGAATAAAGACCTTTTTCATTGCTAAACCATAGTATATCATCTTTCGAAATTGCCAAACAATTAGGAACGGTCATGGGGCCAAAACTCTGAAAATGATAGCCATCGTAGCGAGAAATGCCGAGGTTAGTAGCTATCCAGAGATAACCTTGTGAGTCTTTTACGATTCCCAAAACATTATTTGAAGCCAAACCATTTTTGGTAGTGATGGTCTCGAAACTGAGGTTTTGTGCCAAACTTTTAGGGAGAAGTATGGCTTGTAATAAAATAGTGGCAATTACGAATCTAGCAAACAACATAAGGGTATCTGTAACCAATGAGAATCGAAAGATACAATAATTTATAGTAAATCTACGAGCTAAACCTATTGTTTGGATTTTTAATGAATATTGATGAATTTGCCATTCAAACCTTTATAACTTTAGATGAGTATTGACCAACATTTCCTCAGTAAACACAAATACGAACTTCTGCTTTATGCCCTTGTGCAGCATTTATTTATTGGCGTGTTTTTGAGCGACATGGATTTGTATGTAAAAATCATTTGGCCAATCAATATGATTCTTTTAGGAATTGCGAGTATTGGGGTATTTATTGAAAAGGGCAGTTACAAAAAAGTTATCAAAAATATTTTATTTTTATTGTCTTTGGTGTTTCCTATTAGCCTTTCGTTTATTGAAAATTCACCAGGCTTTATGATAACCGTTAGTGCGGTTTATGTTCTTTTCTTTTTATTTATTTTCTTAGAAATTATCAGATTTTTGCTCAAACCGAGCTACGTTAATACCGATATTATTTCTGCTTCTGCTTGTGGGTATTTACTTTTGATAGAGATAAATACATTTTTGATGCAGATTTTTTTCTACCAAAATTCACATTCATTCAATGGCCTTGATACCTCAAGCCTACCAGCGGTATATATGGATTTGGTTTATTTTTGTAGTATTACAATTACAAGTATTGGTTTTGGTGATATTACGCCGAACTCACATGTTACGAAGCTAATCACATCTTTGTTTGGTATTATCGGACAATTTTATACTGTAGTTTTAGTAGGTATATTGATTAGCAAATTTACGAGTAAATCTAATCAATAAAGTTTATTTCTGACTTCTGACTCTGCTCAGTGTTTCTAATTGAATACCTAAAAATGAAGCCAAGTATTTAAGCGGAATACGACGAATAAATTCTGGTCGATTCGTAATCATGTATTCGTATCGCTCACGTGCTGAAAGCGTTTGGAGAATAATTTTCATTTCTTCTATTTGTACTAAATAATGCTCTACTATCAACCGACCGAGGCGTTCGATATCATGAAATTGGTCGAATAGGTTTTGTAAATCAGCATGTTTTACAGATACTACCTGCACATCTTCGAGTGCCTGTATGTATGTGAGGCTTGGTTTCTGAGAAAAGAAACTATAAGTTGAAATTGCAACAGAGTTTTCTAAACCAAACCATATATTGGTTTCATTGGCTTTAGTGTTTTCAAAATACTCTCGAACGCAGCCCGTATAAACAAAATTTAGCTCATCAGAAATACTGCCTTGTTTGACTAGAAAGTCTTTTTTTGAGTAGTTCTTCAACGAAAGACATGGCAAGAGTGCCTCCAAGCTTTGTTCTTTCAGAGGGTGAATCTGTTGAAAAAAATCAAGGCAATGTTGAAAGGCTTCGTTCATGAAATTGAATTAATTGAAAAATAAGTTACAAAGTTGAAAAAAAAATGGGGGAAACAATATTTTTTTTCAACTTTGTATTTCGACTATTCACCATTAACCAATGAACGTATTTACTACGATAAATTAACCATGAAAAAGATTTTTTTTGCATTCCTATTTACAGCAATTATGTCTGATTTATCTGCTCAATCTACCGAAACTATTTTGTTGTATCCCGATGGAACTCCAGGTTTAAAAGCAGGAGTTAATATTCCTGAAGATTCTAAAACTACTGATGGAATTACGCGTGTGAAAGATGTTACTCAACCAGCACTTTTTGTTTATCCAGCAAAGAAAAAAACAAGTGATGCTACCGTAATTATTTGTCCTGGAGGTGGTTATGGAATTTTAGCCATTGACCACGAAGGCCATGATATTGCGAAGTGGTTTAACGATAGGGGTGTGAGTGTATTTGTATTGAAATATCGTTTACCGCAAGAAGAATTATTTGATAATGACGAAATCAGACCTTTGCAAGACGCCCAACAAGCCATTAGAATTGTACGTAAGAATGCCTCAAAATATGGTATTTCACCAGATAAAGTTGGTTTGATGGGCTTTTCGGCGGGTGGGCATTTAGCTTCTACCGCAGCTACGCACTTCAAAACACAAGTAGGAGAAATTACAGACCCGAATATAAGTGTACGTCCAGATTTTTCTTTGTTGATTTACCCAGTTATTACGTTTAGTGATAAATTTACACACTTTGGTTCAAGAGATAATTTGATTGGAAAGAATCCTCCAATTGAGAAAATGGAACTTTACTCGAACGAAAAACAAGTAACCAAAGATACTCCTCCAACATTCTTGATTAGCACTACTGATGATGGTGTACAACCAGAAAATAGTATTGCTTATTTTTTAGCTTGTAAGAAAAATAAGGTGCCAGTAGAAATGCATATTTATGAAAAAGGTGGGCATGGGTATGGACTCAAGAAAAGAGGTCGTGGGCCAGTTGAAACATGGGCTGCTCGAATGGAAGACTGGCTAAAAGATAGAAAATTGATGAAATAATTAGTATATTCTTATTCTCACCACCGAGTTTATAGATGGTGAGAATAAGAATCTTTCGCAATAAAAATGCTGGTACGCAGATTACGCTAATTAATTAAAAAAACGCTGACTTTCGCTGAAAATGTAAAAGCATCTGTGTTATCTGAGGTTCAAAAATTTGTGACAACAGCTTTATAAATCTAAAGTATTTTATCCTAATCTTCTCATAATCAAATTACTAATAAGTTCGAAGAAAGGGTTGGGTTTTAAAGTTCGCCAATTACTTATTTGTAAGGTCCCTCCAAAATTTATGTAAGAATCAAGGTGATATCGTCTAAACTCGACCATGATGAAATCTCTGATACTAACTGCGGCAATCCAGCCATCCTCAATATCTTCAAACCACTCTTCGTAATAATCGGTTTCTCCACCATGAAACTGTAGGATATTTTCTCCAATAAGAATATAATATTTGATACCATATTTTAGCAGGTGGTCAACTACCGTACGTTTAAAATACATGCTATCGTTATGCAAAGTGTCGTTCCATTCTCCAAAAAGTTCTATGACAGCATATTTGGCTGAATAATCAACCATCAGAATTTTGCAATAGAGTGTTTCGGAGCCAATGGAGTCCCAGTTAGGGTCGATGTAGTAGCCGTAAATGGTATCCTCGTAGGCTTGGCCGTAGCTACGACCATAAAATGGAGATTTGCGGTCGTTTTCGCTGATGTAATACTTTCGCCAGTTATAAGTAGGTTCTATTTCGTGCATTAGAATGAATCAACGCATCATTTTATGTGAGCAACTAAACTTTTGATTGAGTTGCTCACCAATGTTTTTATTTTTTTAAGAGTTTTATTTCTTCTTGTAGTTTAAGATTTTCTTTACTGAGCGAATCAGACTTGAAATAGAAATACAAAGCAGCGATTAAAAAGATTTTACCTAATATAAAAACTGTGATAAAAGCAGGTCGCCAATACTTATGTACTTTTATTTGGGTATCATTTACTACTGCGTCAATGTATATTTTATCATCATTCGATGGTGTATTTTCATGTTGGGCTTGAGCATGATATTTCCATCGTTGAATATTGTTTTCTTCGAAAGTTTCGATTCGTTCGCGTACATTTGGGGGAGGAGTTTTACCTGAAAATTGGACATTAATTAATTCACCTAAATCATTAAGTGCCAAAGAGATTTCAGGAAAAATATGGGTATAATGTTCTACCTCTTTTTGCTCCGCTTCAGAAGCAAAGCCTAAGATATAGCTCTCTAAAATACCGCTTGCAATATATTCTTGAGGATTCACTTTGCTCTAATTTTAAGATTTACGAAAAGATTTAACATGCTCACTAATTGCTTTCATTGTAGCTTCTTTAGATATACCTAATCGCTCTGCGATTGATTCAAGTGGTATACCTTGTTTGAATGCTAAATTGAAAATTAAATCAGGTAGGACCTCCTTTTCACTCGTGTTAGAATCTTCATTAGGCGGTAATAATGATTTGAATCTATTGCTAAATTCGAGTGCTTTTGCACGTGCATTGCGAATGATACAAATCACATCGCTTATCTCTGCACTACAATTTTGAAGTGGAAACTGGAATAATTCTACTAATATTTCTTGAGCCAATTGCTCTTGTGGAATTATTTGTAGAATCACACCATAAGCCACCGCTCCATATTTATCATAGAGCGAGAGATTGGGAGGGATGTTGTTCAACGGTTTACTTGTTGTCCTCAGTTTATTCATGTAGGATATTAATCTACCAAGTAATGATGATTTATCAGGCGTTTATGTATATATACGTGAAAAGTTTTTTTATGAAATATTTCTCGTAAGTATAGAACGAAATTAGTTTAGAATATTGTTAAAACCAAATTCTTGCAATAGTATTTACAGGATGTTTCTTTAATTAAATACTTTTCTTATTCGCTCAAAAGCAGCCTCTAATCTTTGCATTTGAGTGCCAAAATTCAGACGAATAAATCCTTTTCCATCAAAATAAAAGCCACCTTCTGAGATACCAACACCAGCGTTTTCGAGTACTTCTGCAATATTATCAATGCCAAGTTCTCGTGTATCAATCCAAGCTAAATACGTAGCTTCTAGTGGTTGCATACTTAAACCTTTAATAGCATTTACTTCTTTCAAAACAAAATCGTGGTTTTTGCGTAGATAAGTAAGTAATTCTTGAAGCCAATCATCACAATCACGGTAGGCTGTCAAAGCTGCTTGATAAGCATAGGCCGAAATCATGGGTTCAACTATGTAGCGAAGGTTGGCATATTTTGCTCTGGTTGCATCATCAGGAATGACGGCAAACGAACAGCCCAAACCCGCAATATTGAAAGTTTTGCTTGGAGAAAGAAGTGTAATTGTTCGATTTGCAATTTCTTGACTCAATGTGGCTATTGAGATATGTTTTTTTGTTTCATCAAGAATTAAATCACAATGTATTTCATCTGAACAAATTACGATATTATGTTCGGCACAAATATCTGCTAAAGTTTGCAGTTCTTCTTTGGTAAAAACGGTTCCCGCAGGATTATAAGGGTTGCACAACATAAACATTTTTGTGCGTGGGGTAATTGCTGCCCTAATAGCATCGAAATCAAGTGTCCAACGATTTCCCTCTAGTTTCATCTGTACTTTGACCAGTTTCTTTTTAGCAGCTTCAGGAGCTTTCATGAAAGGACCATATACGGGAACTGTTGTCATGATTTCGTCTCCTTCATCACCTACAACCATGCACGATAATGTCAGGCCCGGCACAAGCCCTGGCAACCAAACAATCCATTCTTTCTGTATTTCCCAGTTATGGCGTTCTTTTAAACGTTTTACTACTACATCTACTAATTCTTCGGGCGTTTGCCAATAGCCAATTACACCTTGTTTAGTTACTTTTTCTAAAGCTTCTAAAATTGGAGGAGCGGCCTTAAAATCCATATCAGCTACCCAAAGCGGTATAATATCACGGTTTTTATATTTATCCCACTTAAAACTATCTGTGTTTGTACGGTCAATGAGTTCGTCAAAATTATAATTCATGAAAAGGTTATTTATAAATACTTAAGAATGGTTTTTACTAAAATAGCTGAATTATCGGCGGCGGTTTTCTTAAATGTTTGGAAATCGGCGGGAGCAGCTTCATTTGCTTTATCGCTGATACTTCTAATGATTAAGAAAGGAAGTTTTTGTTGAAAGCAGATTTGTGCTACTGCCGCACCTTCCATTTCGGTAGCATCTGCTTGATAATTTCTTTTAAAGCCAGCCACTGCAATACTGGAAGCCACAAATGTATCGCCCGTAACGATGGTTCCTGCAAGAATTCTCGGTGTTGGCGAATTAGGAGTTATTTTTTGCAAAACTACTTCTTTTGCGGCTTTTTCGGACATTAATATCATGAGAGAATCAGATAAAAAGAATTGTGGGTTGAAATTTCCAGTATGAGGATTACGAGTAGGATAGAATTTCAAACTATCATTGGTTAAACGACCGTAGTCATGGTATGAAAGTTTTTTTCCAATCAGAATATCTCCTTGATTTAATTCCGAACTAACTGCCCCAGCTACACCAGTAAATATAATTGATTTTGGGCGAAAAACCTTGATAATGAGCGTTGTAGTGATACTTGCATTTACTTTTCCGATACCTGTCTGAGCTATTACTACTTTTTTACCGCTGAGCTTCCCCGTTTTATATTCAAACCCTAAAATCTGTTTGGTTTTGGCTTGTTTCAATTGCGATTCAAGTAATTGTACTTCTTCGGTCATTGCTCCTAAAATAGCAATTTTCTGTCCGAACGAAGAGCTTGATAGTAAGATTATTATAAAAAATAGTAGTTGATTTCTCATAGTGAATGATTATAACTCAGTTTCGTATTTTTAGTGGTTTTCTGTAAAAATCTTAGAGATAAATAGCAAATCAATGCCCTAAATAAAGTGCCCAAATAGCAAAAATGTCAATAATTATTAACATCCATGAAACTTCTTTTGACTTTTTGTTGAGAATTTTAATGATAGTCCAAGAAAGAAACCCCCAAATGATACCTTGCGTGATTGAATAAGTAAACGGAATCAATACCATGGCAATGAAGGCAGGAATGGCATCATCAAGTTTATCCCAATGAATTTTGATTACAGGCTTCATCATCAAAACCCCTACTACAATCAATGCTGGAGCAGTGGCAATAGCGGGGATAATGCTCAAAAGTGGCGATAAAAACATAAATGGCAGAAATAACAAACCCGCAGTGATGGCTGTGGCTCCTGTTCGTCCGCCTTGGCTAATACCAACTGCCGATTCAATAAAAGCAGTGCCAGGACTGCTCCCTAAAAGTCCACCCAAGGTAGTTGCCACAGCATCGGTCAGTAGTGATTGCTTAATATTCTGTGGTTCACCCTTATCATCGTATAGGTCGGCAGCTTCGGCCACGCCAACAAATGTGGAAAGACTATCGAATAAATCAGTAAAAACAAAGGCAAAAATAACTGGTAAAAGGCTTATTTTAAGTGAGTTAATTATATCAAGTTGAAATAATAGACTAAAATCTGGTGCTGCAAAAATCCCTTGCCATGTTACCAAAGTTTTTTGACCGAAATTGATAGCAGAGGCATCGCCCCACCATCTGCCGATTGGAATTGCCAAAATTGTTGTGAGTAAAATTCCGATAATAATTCCACCTTGAATGTGTTTGGAAAGCACAATCATCGTAATGGCTAATCCTATCAGAAACGTAATGATGATAGGGTCATGCAAGCTTGCAATACCGATGATTGTTGCAGGATTTGGTACAATAAACTTAGCATTGGCAAAGCCAATTAGTGTGATAAATAGACCAATTCCTGCCGAAATAGCATAACGTAATTGCTTCGGAATAGCTTTCACGATTTGCGTACGAACATTGAAAATTGAAAGTAGAAGAAAAATTATTCCCGCCCAAAATACGGCTCCCAAAGCCACTTGATAGCTGATTCCCATGCCTTTGACAGCCGTAAAGGTAAAAAAGGCATTCATGCCCATTCCGGGAGCAACAACAATGGGGTTTCGAGCGTAGAGTCCCATCATCAGGCTACTAAAAAAAGATAGTAATACTGTGGCAGTAAGGACACCATTGAAAGGCATACCAGATTGGCTCAGAATAGCTGGATTTACTACAATGATATACATCGTGGCTAAAAAAGTAGAAACTCCAGCCAATATTTCAGTTTTTAGAGTAGTTTTTTGAAGCATAGACTAATTTGTCATATTTTCCTGCAAGATAAAAGGATAAATACAAATTACGAAAAATCAATACTTATGTATTTTGTACGTATGCCATGCCGACGATAATTATTGAGTTAAACTTTTTCTTCCATACCTTTGTAGAAATTTCAATGACTATACATGCAAGATACCGTACTACCTATTCTTTACCAAGATGAATATTATGTAGCCATTAACAAACCACATAATTTATTGGTGCATCGTTCGTCAATTGCTGCTGAAGAAAGTGTCTTTGCATTACAGCTACTCCGTGACCAACTGAATTGTTGGGTAAGTCCGTGTCATCGAATTGACCGAAAAACTTCGGGCGTGTTACTTTTTGCTCTTAGCCCCGAGGCTGATAGGGCGATGAAAACACAATTTGAGAATCAACAAACGCACAAGAAATATTTGGCTTTGGTAAGAGGTTATTTGCCCGAATTGGGCATGACAGACCGACCTCTGGCTAAGGAAAATGGTACTCTGCAAGAGGCAATCACACATTTTAGATGCTTAAAACAAGTAGAACTCGAAATTGAGGTAAGTCGTTATCCAACTTCTCGCTATTCTTTGGCCGAAATTACTCCAGAAACTGGCCGAATGCACCAAATAAGACGACATTTTGCCCAATTAAGACATTATCTGATAGGAGATAAAACCTACGGAGAATGTAAGCATAATAAGATGTTTGAACAGCGTTTTGGCTTAAATACGATGCTTTTACATGCTAGCGAATTAAAGTTTACACACCCATTTACGGGTGAAACCATTGAAATACAAGCTCCCTTGAGCGATGAATTTAGTCGTATCCTAGCTGCAATCGGAATGAATTAATATTTATCTTCTCTTACGTTTTACATCATTATTATCAGCTTCGCCTAAAAGGAAACCAAATGGGCGGAGTGCCTCAACCGAGTCTAATATCACTTTGATAATGGCTGTTAACGGAAGAGCTAATACCAAGCCACTCATGCCCCAAAGGTTTCCAAAAACAATAAGGGCAATAATGGCGGCCATTGAGTTGATACTTACCTTTGAACCAACCACATAAGGTGTAATGAAGTTTCCTTCTAAGAATTGTACGGCCCCAAATAAAGAAGCTACACCAAGGGCATAAAATGGACTATCTTTCGTAATGAGAGCGAATAAAATGGGTAAAAGTGAGCCGATGGCAATGCCAATATAAGGTAAAAGTACCAAGAAAGAAGCTAAAAATCCAAAGAAAATAGCATGGTCAATTCCTAAAACATATAGGCCAATAGTGTTGAGTATGCCAATGATTCCGATGACCATGATTAGCCCAACCATATAATCAATCACTACACTTTTTATCTTACTTAAAACAACATTTACTCGATGACTACTTACTGAACGAAAGGCTTTGTAGAAGAAAACTTTGATGAAATCTCTGTATAGAAGAAGTAAAAATATATACAGTGGAATCAAGGTAAGGTTTCCTAGAAGCCCAGTGGTTGTTGAAAGTGTATTTCCTACAATATTACTATTATTCTTCAGAAATTCAGTCAGATATTTCTTTCCTTCAACCTTTTGTTGGGTTTTACTGATATGAAAATTTCTACGAATGAAAATCTGAACATCATTGAATAATTTTTCGGTTTTTTCGGTGAGTTGAGGCAGAATTTCCTCAAAATCCATAATCTGAATATAAACTAAATAAAAAAGTAAAATGAAAGCTCCGAGGGTAAGCGTGATGACAATGGTAATGGCTAACCACCTTGGGAAACTTAGACGTTCGAGCATTTGACAAGGTGGAAGTAGCAATAAAGCAAAAATACACGAAAAGGTAAGAGGAATAAGTAAATCCTTAAGTATATACAAGCCATAAATGATAATTACGAGCGAAATAAGCACGTAAGCAAGCCGTACATGAAATGGCTGTTGAGTAGTTTTCATTATATCAAATAAATTTTACTTAGGAATATCAATTAGGTGTTTTCAAAAATAGTTAACTTGTTGGGCAATTCCCAAATTTTCAACCTGATTTAATCATTTTAGTTTCGCTGTTATGTTCCTTTACAAATTTTATATGCTATTGTTTGCTCTTAAAATTGCCACTTGTAACTGCCACTCAGAGGTAAATAAAAGTGGTTTTCAACGAGCTAAAAAAGAATATACAATCACACAATCTGGTCGAATGCCTACCTGTATCAATGAAAATTCTGGAATTGCCAAGGCATGGCAGGAAAATTATTATTGGACTATCAATGATAGTGGTGGGAATACTGAACTTTATATGGTAGGAGAGCAAGGACGGGTATTCGATACACTTTTTGTAAATGATTCGCAAAATATTGACTGGGAAGATTTAGCCAAGGATAATAAAGGGAATATTTATATCGGTGATTTTGGTAATAATAACCAAAATAGAAAAGACTTGACGATTTATAAGTTTAAAAACGGAAAGACAGAGAAAATAACCTTTCATTACGCCGACCAAGACCATTTTCCTGCACGTCAACGAATTTTTGATTGCGAAGCATTTTTCTGGTATGAAGGAAGATTGTATTTGTTTTCTAAAGATTGGACACAAAAACACCAAACTCAATTATACAGTATCCCAGACCAAGCTGGAAATTATGTACTATTACCAGAACAAAGTATCTTTTTAAAAAGCCCCGTCACATCGGCAGATATTAGTCCAAATGGAAAAGAATTTGCCCTTTTATCTTATGGGAAAATTTATATTTTTGAAGTAAATGCTGGAAAAATTGACTTTTCAAAGCCTAAATCATGCATTAAAATAGGGCGAAATCAGATGGAGGCTATTGCCTATGTAAACGATACCGATTTGATTATGACCAACGAACAAAGAAGATTGTATAAAGTAACTCGTAAGGATAAATTAAGGGAATAAATATTCAGTAGAAATAATTACAGAATTTATTCTGTGAAAAAAAGAGGGGTAAATCATTAGATTTACCCCTCTTTTAAATATTTCAGAAGTCATCTTCTACAACTTCTTCTTCGGCAGGAATCTCACGTTTTTTATGTTCTACTTCGTTTTTCTTTTCTTTAAATTTTTTAATTTGTGATTTTAAAGCCTCCAAAGCAATGTCGGTGGCTTCTTCAAATGTTGTACCTTTTTCTTCTGCAAAAATTATACTTCCTGGTACACTCAGCTTGATTTCAATGTGCTTTTTGTGAATTTTAGTACTATCTCCTTTATCTAATTTGAGAAAGACTTCGCCACTAATTATTTTGTCGTAGAAGGTTTCTAACTTGTTTAACTTTGATTGAATGAACCCCACTAATTTAGGGTCAACGTCGAAATGGACTGCATGCACATGAATCTTCATAACACACTAATTTTTAGAGTGAATAATATATAAACAGTTAATGATAAAGGTGTTTTGCTAAAGATAATTAAGGTCAATAACCTTAGTTATCGCCAAAATCTCCTCATTTACTTTGTCAAAGAACTTTTATTAATCTAATGAAGCAAAAAAAACGATATGAGTCAAGGATTTTCTTTAGAAATTTAATTAGATGAGGATAAAAGGCGAGATGAATATTTGAGTAGAGAATATAGAAAACACAAGAGATTGAAAGGAAAAAACAGTTGAAGTTTAGCTACATGGCTAAATTCAAGCAATTATCTAGATTATTGTTGGAAATATGCCTGCATAATTCTACATTTTCACTTTATTTCCACTAAATCCTTTATTGTTGATTATGAATGTTATTAGAATTGAAAACTTACAAAAATCCTACGGAAGTGGGCTCGTATTAAAAGACATTAACTTAGAAGTAAATTCAGGAGAAATTATAGGCTATATTGGGCCCAATGGTGCAGGAAAATCAACTACTATTAAAATTTTAATTGGGATGATTCCCGATTTTGATGGAAAAGTAGAGGTGTTGGGCCATGACGTGAAGAGCAATTCACTTGAAGTAAAGCGTTTGATTGGTTATGTTCCAGAAAATGCCTCGCTCTACGATACGTTATCGCCAATGGAATACTTGCGGTTTTTGGGAAGTTTGTATGAATTAGAAATGAACCAAATTGAAGAAAAAGCAACCGAATTACTTCGTTTGTTCGCACTTTATGACCAAAGAGATGACCGAATGACAACCTTTTCGAAAGGAATGAAACAAAAAGTATTGTTGATTTCGGGAATTCTACAAAATCCAGAGATAATTTTTTTGGATGAACCTCTTTCTGGGCTTGATGCTAATGCCGTGATTTTGGTCAAAGAGATTTTATCGCAGTTAAAACAGGCAGGAAAAACCATTTTTTATAGTTCGCATATTATGGATGTGGTTGAAAAAATTTCAGATCGTATTGTGTTGATTAACAAAGGAACAGTGATTGCCAACGGAACATTTGAAGAACTAAAAGCTCAACGAGAAACTGGTTCTTTAGAACAAATCTTTAATCAACTAACAGGCAATACCGAACACGTACATTTAGCTGAAGAGTTTATTCAAATCATGAATCGCTAAATTTTATCCTTTCTTTTCCACAAATTCACAAGAAAAATGATAAATATTTATCTAAAAATATTAGATTTTCTATATCCTTTATTTAATAGACTAGGAATCAATTATTACCAGCTTCGGGCTATTGTGGAGATAAAACTCAAAATGGATAATCGAAGAACAAGATTTAACCAATGGAATAAAAACCAACACGAATCAAATTCGACTTTTTATCTCACATTATTTTTGTATTTCATATCATCTACTGTATTTGCGGTATTCGTTTATGCTTCTGATTCAGTCACGGCGGTATATTCGGTCTTTTTTGCATTTCTGATGTTCATGATTGCCATGTCGTTAATCACCGATTTTTCGTCAGTATTACTCGATTCCAACGATAATGCCGTTCTTCTTCCTCGCCCAATTGAAAGCAAAACACTGTTGATTGCCCGAATTACGCATATATTAATGTATTTGCTTTCGATGATGCTGGCACTTTCATTACCAACGCTAATCATAACGGGTATTAAATATGGTTTGTTGACAGCCATAACCTTATTTTTTGTATGTTTACTAGCCTTGATGTTAGTAGTTTTTCTGACCAATATTCTTTACTTGACACTCATGAAATTTACGAGTGAAGAACGACTACGGAATATCATTAACGGTTTTCAGATTTTTATGACATTTATTCTGATGGGTGGGTATAGAGTCGTTGGAAATTTGATTGATGCAAAAACATTCACCACTTCGGTAGAAACAAAAGTTGAGTGGTGGCATTATATGTTGCCACCTATTTGGATGGGGAATTCAATCAACACAGTAGTGAATCATACAGTTGATGCCCCTCATTTTATTTTTATATTTCTCACATTGACCATTCCTTTTGTTGGACTGTTTTTCCTGAACAGCGGTTTTACTAATATTTTCAGTGAAAAAATTGCCAGTATTGATAATGCCAAACGTACAGTTGTAAGTCCTCGACAAGTTAATAATAAAGATTTGGTAACTAGGTTAGCAAAAACTTTCACTCGTACATCAATCGAAAGAGGAGCTTTCGAGTTTGTATGGAAAATGACCGCCCGCGACCGTAAATTCAAATTGAGAGTGTACCCTTCTTTGGCTTATTTACTCATTTATCCAATATTTATGATTGGTGCTAGTAGGGGAGATGGTACTTTTATTGAGCAAATCAAGAGTTTAGAAGAGAAAAAATGGGTGGCTCTAATGGCTGTTTATATGTGTAGTACCATTTTATTGGCAATTAGAACACAAATTTCGCAAACTGAAGATTTTAAAGCTTCTTGGATATATCAAATTGTACCACTTTCTCGACCAGGCGAAGTTTTGAGCGGAACTCTAAGGGCCGTATTGGTTAAGTATATTTTCACTATGTGTATCATACTTGCTCTGATGTTGGGTTTGGTATGGGGCGTAAATATGCTTGATGATTTATGTTTCGGCATCTTAGCTATTATTAATATTGATTTACTCACCTCAATCGGCATGTCTAGTGAATTACCTTTTTCTATCGAATTGAAGAAAAATGGTGGAGGTAATTTTATTAAAAATATGCTTTATATTGTTGGGGCGGGCATATTGGCCATCATTCATTATTTCCTTATGCAAGTACCCTACGTAATAGGTGTTTTCGGACTCTTGCAGTTAGCTTTAGCTTTATTTTTATTAAAAAAATACCGTGAAGTTGGCTGGGAAAAGGTTACTTTCGAGTGAAATTTAATATTACATCTTAAATATATAAACTTCCTAAACAAACAATCATGAAACGTCTGCTTTTAGCATTATTACTATTGGCCTCGACCTTGGGTTTTACACAAAGTACAATTATCGAACAAGCTCGAAATTACCGTAAGTCAAACGAACACGCACTTTTAAACGAGTTTATGGGATTACTTTCAATACCCAATATTGTTTATGATACGGTCGGAATTCAAAAAACCGCTGCCTATATTATGCAAATGATGGAGAAAAGGGGCATAAAGGCTGAATTACTTCAACCAACAACCAAGGGAGCTCCAGCAGCAGTTTATGGAGAAGTAAAGGTGCCTAATGCTACACAAACCGTAATATTTTACGCACATTATGATGGACAGCCTGTAAATCCGAATCAGTGGGCGGAGGGAATCGAACCTTTCAAATCGGTATTTTTAGATGCTTCTCTCGAAAAAGGTGGTAAAATAATTCCTGCTCCAAAATCAGATGAAAAAATCAATCCTGAATGGCGAATATATGGAAGAAGTGCTTCTGATGATAAGGCAGGTGTATTCTCTATTTTATCTGCCTATGAAGTTTTGGGTAAAATTGGGCAACAGCCAAGTGTAAATATGAAGTTTTTCTTTGAAGGGGAAGAAGAGGCTGGCTCTCCACACCTCGCCGAAATCTTAGAAAAATACAAAGACAAACTAAAATCAGACCTTTGGGTAATTTGCGATGGTCCAGTTCACCAATCGGGGAAAAAACAGGTAGTTTTTGGTGTAAGAGGCGATATAAATATGGAAGTGAAAGTATATGCTTCTAAACGCCCATTGCATAGCGGACATTATGGAAACTGGGCACCAAATCCCGCGATGTTGCTTTCAAAATTATTATCGTCGATGAAAGATGATAATGGTAGAGTATTGATTAAAGGTTTTTATGATGATGTTGTACCTTTTACCGAAACCGAAAGAAAAGCTATTGCTAAAGTACCATCGGTTGATGAGCAAATGAGAAATGAATTGGGCTTTATGCGTGCCGAAGGTGGGGGGAAAACTTTGGTTGAATTGATTAACTTGCCTTCACTGAATGTAAATGGAATTTCGAGTGCGAATGTTGGAAAAATGGCCGCTAACGTGATTCCAGTTTCGGCAACTGCTGCCTTAGATTTACGCTTAGTTTTAGGTAATGATGCCCAACGACAAGCACAAAAAGTAATAGACCACATCAAGGCACAAGGCTATTACGTGACCCAAAATGAAAGCATAACCGATGAAGAACGCATGAGATACCCGCTTATTGCTCGTGTGAGTGTGGGGAAAGGCTATAATGCTCAACGCACAAAAATGGATTTGCCGATTGCTCAAAAGGTAATCAAAGCAGTGCAAGCCAGTACTAACGAAGAAATAGTTTTGATGCCAAGTTTGGGTGGAAGTTTACCTTTGTTTTTATTTGAAAAATATTTGGCCACACCAACGATTACAGTTCCGATTGCTAATCACGATAATAACCAACACGCCGAAAATGAAAACATCAGAATTCAGAACATCTGGAATAGTATAGAAACTTATGTGGCTTTGATGAAGATGTAATTTATGTTTTTAGACGACAATATAATTGAATTTGTGTTTAAAAGATTTTTGGCCTATTTTTTCTACCGATATTTAACTCCTACGGAGTATTTAATGTCTGTAAATAGCTTTATTGTCATTCAATTTCAACTGACTGCAATAAACCAATCTTATTTGACCTTTTTTTAATATAGAACGATTTTTTTGTTGAAAAGAAATCGGATGAGCGGTAAATAAAAAAGAGAGCTTTAAGCTCTCTTTTTTATTATTTATTTTCTTCTGCACTGAAATCTTTAAAAGTTTTCTTGATGTTAGCATCGGTTGCCTTACTTTTAGGTTCCCATGAGGCATCTAAGTCAAGAACAACTAGGCCTTTTAGGCTCATTACATTCATGAAATCATCAACTTTTCTTAAAAAATCTTGATTTCTACGTGATGATTTAAGTGCAAAATCACGTGAGAAAATATCTCCTTTACTCTGAATTTCGTTTTTCTTTTCAATAATGTAATTCAGTCGGTCAATGATATCTTTCATCGAACGACCAATTACCTCAGTTGCCTCAAGTGTACCAATTGTTAGTACGGTTGTTCCTCCTAAGGTCGAAATGAGGCGTTGTTGGTCAGGTTTATCTTTAGGTACAAAAACTGATGATAAACTCGTTGTAGCCCCTAGAGAAGCATTGATAACCGAACGATGCTTTTTCCCTTTCTTGGCTTTGGTATATAACTTTTTTAATTCGGCCTCTTTATCTTTCAGTTGTTCGAGTAACTCCCAGCCTCGTACTAATGTACCACGATAAAGATTGTATAATTTCAAATCGGTTTCGGCTTCATTTACCGTATTCTTAACAACAATTCGAATGGTTTTTACATCTCTTTTCTTTGTTTTATCCAAAACAAAAAAGTCCATATTAAATCCAAGCGAATCGAGAGGGTCTTTCACGAAATCATAGCCAGGTTGCCATGTGAATTCGTATTGATTGGATGTGTTTTTAATTAAACTTTTCTTGCTAATTTGTTGATTTTCAGTCAAAAAGTCAAATTCATGAATGTCATCATCACCATTAGGGTCTGATAAGTAGAAACGTAAGTTGACTGTTTGATTCTCTTTAATTTTAAAGACATTATCTTTAGGTACTACGATGATTTCGGGCGGAAGGTCTATTTGCGTAACTTCAATTTTTAAACGTCCTTTAGTTTGAGATTTAGCGGGTTGGTCTTCCACATAAAAATCAAGATACATCGGATTTCCTTCTAAAGTTTTTTCTTTGAGTTTCTTAAATTGTGTAAGAGATGGCGACCATGAAATCTCACCTTGTGAAGTCATTTTCATACCTTCGGGCATACTTTCAAAGGAAGGGATAAAAACAATAGGGTCGTTGTCTTCATCAAAAACAAAATCACGGTCTATTTTGTAAACATTGTTGGTATTGTATTGAACATAAAAAGGCTTCAAATCGCGGATGATTGGACTACGATTGACGTGTTGAATTCTGAATTCAACTTTTGAAGAGATAGTCTCGTTGGTAGAATCACATTTTGCCTCGAAAATTACTTGATGAAACTTAAAAGGTTCAAGACGCTCAACCATTGAATACGGTGGAATCCAAGTAAATCTCCCAAGCGAATCGAAAGCCATTCCATCTAGCTTACCTTGTGGAATTGAAAAACGAAATTTTTCGCAGTTTTTCCCTTCCACTTTTAATTCAAACGACACCTCACTTCCTTCCTTTATTTGAGTCCACTCTTTACCAGTTGGTAGTACAATTTTGGGACTTTCTTGGGCAAATAATCTAAACGATAATAATATAAGTATGTTGATTGTCAGTAGTTTAAATTTCATTTTTTATCTTGATTTTACAAATTAGCAAAAAAATTGCTGCATTTATACATCGTCAGTTTTAATAGCTATTCTTTAATTTCTTTAACGTTTGCGGGGCCAGGAACACCCGGAATAACAACGCAAGGGAAACCAAATAGACAACGGTCTTTAATCATTTTTATTACTTCGTCTGGTACGTTTTCTTCCCAGCCGTTTTCTCCTTTCTTGATTAATTCAAGTGTGTTATTAGTACTTATACCGAGATTAGTTTCATTATAATGATGAATATCTTCGATTTTATTATTGGCTATTAGATAACGGTATAAATCAATCAAGTGCATAGGAGGGTTAAATCTCATGCAATTCAAGATATTGTTGTTTTGATAGGTTGGATAAACGAACAATTTAAGATTGCGACTGAATAGTGTAGCAAATGATTCTAGAATACCACCCGGAAGGTCTTTATAGTGCTCTTCTTCAAAAATATATTGTAGGTTAGGATAGCCAATAATCAAGCCCATTTTTAGTTTCGTAATCCTCGAAACGTAAGCAACCAATTTATAATATTCTTGATAGTTTGAAATCATTACCATCTGACCCATCGAGCATAGCACATCTACTCTATCAAGAAAGTCTTTTTCATCAATTTCAGAACCTTCTTTTTGCAAACCTTGCAGTGTAATTTCAGATATTACTACTACTTTATCTTTATCTACATCGGGTTCACGCATGAATTGTTTGCGACCATTTTCGAGCATATCGAGGTGTACATTCACCAACGGACGGAAGCGTCCACGTAATACCAAAGCGTGTTTGCGGAAAAGCACTTCCGAAGGTTGTTGGTTTTTCCCATCTGCACCAAAAAGTGCAATGTCTGAAAAACCGTACTTCACTAAATTTAAGCTCATTAAACGATTATCAACGTGCTTGAAGTCAGGACCTTCGAAACGAATCATATCAATCTGGATTCTATCTTTAGCCAAATCATCCATGAGCGATAAAATCAATACTTCTGGGTCTTGATGGTAGAAAAAGCAACCATACATGAGGTTTACCCCTAATACTCCTAAGGCTTGTTGTTGTAAGATGCTGTCGTTGTCGAGCATCTTCACGTGAATAACAATATCATTATACTGGCCGTGTGGAGTGAGTTGAAATCTCACACCCATCCAACCATGGGCATCATTATTTTTATGGTAGTTAAGTGCAGCGACGGTATCTGAAAAAGCAAAAAAAGTTGAGTCATTCCCACGTTTTTCGCCCAAACGCTCAATCAAGAGTCCATATTCGTGGTCGAGCATACTCATTAGGCGGGGCTCACATACATAACGCCCATTTTCCATGACTCCGTAGATTGCATCGGAGAAAGTCATGTCGTAGGCCGACATCGTTTTCGCAATCGTTTTTGATGCTCCACCTGCTTTGAAGAAGTTGGCGGCTACATCCTGACCCGCACCAATCTCAGCAAAACTACCATAGATTTGCTTGTTCATGTTGATACGCAGGGCCTTTTGCTTAGTTCCGAGGTTTTTTTCGTGTATGATTTCCACTGTTGTACTTTTTAATTAATTGCTGATAAAGGAGATACGTGTGTGTCACGTTGAAATTCTACCCCAAAATTAAGCCAAAATGTTTGAAAAAAGCGTAGTTTTTGAAAATGTTTGACTTAAATTCTAAAAAACTGTTAAAGTACAATTATTGCTCTTTTAGGTGCAATTTTTACAGAATCTTAACAAAATCATAACTTCTAGAAAATCAGTATGACGAGATACCCATGTAATTTTGAATCGTTCAAATTATTTCTAGTTATATGAAAAGCTCCTTAATCAAAATATTACTCATGGTATTACCAAGTGTGTTATGGGCTCAATCAAAAGTTATTTTTCCTAAGACAAAACATAATTTCATTGTCATTGCACACCGTGGATTTCATATAGATGCTCCAGAAAATACTATTGAAGCATTGAAGAAAGCGATTGAATTAGGGGTGGATTATGTAGAAGTAGATGTAAGGAGTACGCTTGAAGGTGTGCCCGTAGTGATGCACGATGCGAATCTAGAACGTACAACCGATGGAACAGGTAAAGTATCGACTATTTCAACTGTTGATTTTCAAAATTTGAAAATTAAAGATACGGCTATAAATCCACCTACTTTTTCGAGTTTTTTGATGGAGGCCAGTGGGAAAATAAATCTTTACTTAGATATTAAAGATGCTTCGCCCGAAAAGATAATTTCAATGCTCGATAAATATCAAATGCGTGAGCGTGTGATAATTTATTGCTCCGCTTCCCAAGTTATTGAATGGAAAAAACTGGCTCCTTCGATTCCCGTCATGACTAGTCCTTTCCCAAATTTAAAAAGTCCAACTGATTTTGAATCATTTTTATTGAGTTTTCCAGCATCAGCTTTAGATGGAAATATTCGCACCTACAAGCCTGATGTATTGAATAAATTAACTGAAATTAACGTACCTGTTTGGCTTGATGTTTTGGGCAAAGACGATAATGAACAAGGGTGGAAAATGGCTATTGATTTGAATATTAATGCTTTACAGACTGACAATCCAAAGGCTTTAATTGACTACCTAACTAAAAATAACCTTAGGAAATAGGTATTAATAATTAACTCGTAACATTGGCTTAACAATTAGTTAATATTGGATTCTGACCTTTGTGGCACAAAAATCAAAAACACCAATATAAGGTTATGAACTCCAAATTAAGACTTATTTATTTTCTTCTTTTCTCACTTATCTCATTTATTTCGTTTGCTCAAACTGGTGTAGTACGTGGAAATGTAAAGGATGCTGTTACTAATGAAGATATTATCGGTGCAACCGTAAAAATTGATGGAACAACGTTAGGTGCTGCAACCGATATCAATGGTTTCTTTTCAATTTCGAGAGTTCCGGTTGGGAAAAAGAAAGTAGTTGTTTCTTATGTTTCATATAAAACTAAGGAAATAGAAATAAACGTAGAAGCTGAAAAAGTTATCGAAATAAACACAACGATTCAAGAAGATAAAGTGGTTTTGCAAGAGGTAAAAGTTGTGGCAAATCGTATAACTGGAACTGAGGTTTCGGTAATTTCTGAAATTAAGGCTTCTCAAATGGTTGTGAGTGGTATTTCTTCTGCACAAATCGGGAAAACACTTGATAGAACTGCTGCTGAGGTTGTGAAACGTGTACCAGGTGTGACTATCTTCGGAAATCGCTTTATCAATATTAGAGGTTTGAACGAACGTTATAATACTGTAATGTTAAACAACGTGTTTACACCTTCTATGGAAACAGATGTTCGTTCTTTCTCATTTGATATTATTCCAAGTAATCAAATTGACCGTATTCTAGTATTCAAAAGCCCTTCGGCCGAGCTTCCAGCTGAATTTTCGGGTGGTGTTGTAAAAATTTATACGAAGAGTATTCCAGACCAAAATTTCTTAACTGTTGATTTGGGTGGTTCTTACCGTGAAGGTACAACTGCTAAAAACTTTTACGAACCTCAGCACGGAGCAAATTACTGGACGGGTTTCAACGATGGATACAGTGATTTACCAAAATTTTTTCCTGCAACTAAAGCTGATATTATTAATGCTGGTGCTGACCGTTTGGCTCAAATCGGGCAGATGTTGAAAAACAATTGGACGCCATTGCAATCAACAGCAATTCCAGATTTACGTTTTTCACTCACAGGAGGATTTAAAATACAAAAAGGTGAATTGAAAATTGGAAACTTCTCAGCTGTAAATTATAGTAATAGCTACACAAACTTTGAAATGCAACGCAATGACTTTGAATTTAGTCAAATCTTAAAGAACGGTGAAGCAGGTGAGGTTTTCAACTTTAATGATAAGCAATATACACATGCCATTCGTTTGGGTATCTTACACAACTGGGCTTTTAGAATAAACGATAAAAATACGATTGAATTTAAAAACCTTTACAACCAATTAAGTAATGGACAGTTTGTGAATCGTACAGGTTTTGATAGTGGTAATAAATGGAATATTCGTTCATTCGACCAAGTTTATCGTGGTATCTATTCTGGACAATTAACGGGTAAACACACACTTGTTAAAGATAAAACTACTATCGACTGGGTTGCTGGTTATAATAATTCTTATCGTGACCAACCTGATTATAAGCGTTTTAGATATAATCTTGATGGGAATGAACCAATTTTGTTAGTACCGCAAGGTTCGGCTCAGACTTTTAACTTGGGTAGAACAAATATCCAAATGACAGAAGCTTCTTATACTGCTGGTTTGAATTTAGTACAGAAGTTTGTAGTGAAAAAAGCTACTCAGAAAGAAGATAATAAAGAAGTTGAAGTAAAAGCGGGTGTTTATTATGAATTGAAAGACCGCCAGTTTGGTGCTCGCAACTTGGGTTATGTACAATCTAATAGTGCCTTGTTTAATAGTGGTACTTTACCAATTGAGCAAATTTTTGCACCGGGTAATATTAATGCTACTACTGGTGTGAAAATTGATGAGCAAACCAACCCGAACGACTCATATACTGCAAAAAATACTTTGTTAGCTTATTATGTATCAGGTAATTATTCATTAACCAAGAAATTAAACGCAATTGTAGGCGTAAGAGTAGAAAATAATAAGCAAAAATTAGATAGTTATGATTTAGTGAATAATCCACTTAATTATAATAATCCAAAGACCAACGTTTTACCATCAGTAAATGTTACTTATAATTTCTCAGAGAAATCGTTACTTCGTTTTGCTTATGGCCAAACATTAAATCGTCCAGAATTCCGTGAAATTGCTCCGTTTTCGTTCTATGACTTTGTAAATAACCGTAATATTACTGGTAATCCAAACCTAAGAAATGCTCAAGTAGAAAATTACGATTTTCGTCATGAGTTTTACCCAACACCAGCTGAGGTAGTAAGCATCGCAGCATTCTATAAGAGATTTACAAACCCAATTGAGGTTGTATTTGCTAGTGGTTCAAATCCAAACCTTAGCTTCGAAAACGCCGAAAGAGCTTATAGTGCAGGTATCGAACTCGAAACTCGTAAATCATTAGAAGGTTTAACAAGTTCACCGTTCTTAAACAAATTGAATGTTACTTTCAACGCTGCTTTTATTTATAGCCGAGTAAAATTAAATTCAGCAATCGCTGCTAATCAATCAGATAACCGACCTCTACAAGGACAATCTCCTTATGTTATTAATGGTGGCTTAAGCTACAACGATACTAAGAAGCAATTACAAATCAATGTGCTATATAATGTAATTGGTAAACGTATTTACGCAGTTGGTAATAACTATGGATACCAATATCCTGACTGGTATGAAATGCCAAGAAATGTGGTAGATGTGACGTTCTCGAAAGGTATTGGCAAAAACTTAGTATTGAAGGGTGGAATTACCGATTTATTGAATGCCCGCAATCTAGTGCTTCAAGATGGTAATCAAGATGGTAAGTTTGATATTAATAAAGACCAGGTGATTCAATCTTACAGAGCAGGTAGAGTTTATTCATTAGGGGTTAATTATACATTTAGCAAGAAATAAATTTTCTCATAAAAACTCCAATTATTTCGTTTAAACCAAATTTAGAAAACAATGAAATTAATTCAATCGAAAATTACAAAGGCTGTAGCAATGATGCTTTCGATGGCATTGGTATTCTCGGCTTGTAAAAAAGAAGACGAGGTAGCCCCAGCTCCAACAGTTTCGGCGGGTAGTGCAGCACTTTCGGGTGTTCCGGGTGCAAAAGTTACCATCACTGCTACTGTTTCGGCTCCTGGAGGTTTAAAGTCAATCACAGTATTGAAAAATGGTGCTGCTTTCGATTCAAAAACTTTCGCAGGTGAAACATCAGCGACTTATACCAAAGAATATACTATTGATAATTTGGCAGCAGGTGCGGTTGTCAACTTCACAGTACAGGCTTTAGATAACAATAATCAATCATCTACATTAGCTACAATTCCAGTAACTATTACGGCTATACCACCAAAAACAATTGTTGAGGTAAAAGGAAGTTTAGAGGGCAATGTAACTTGGACAGCGGACAAAATCTACAAATTAGTAGGTTTCGTACGTGTAGGTCAAGAAGAAGTATTTGGTACAATTACAAAAACTGGTACGCTTACAATCGAAGCAGGTACAACAATCATCGGTGACCGTGCAACTAAAGGTACTTTAGTGGTTCAACGTGGAAGCAAAATTATTGCTAATGGTACAGCCGATAAACCAATTGTATTTACTTCAGAAAGAAATCCAGGCGAAAGAGAAGCTGGTGACTGGGGTGGTTTAGTTATTTGTGGTAAAGCTCCAAACAACTTACCTGATGATAAAACAAACCGTGAATTGGAAGGTGGATATGGTGCATTCCACGGTGGTTCTGATGCTGCTGATAACTCTGGTTCATTGAAATATGTACGTGTAGAATACGCAGGTATTCCAGTAAACCCTAACCAAGAGATTAACTCATTTACATTTGGTTCGGTTGGTAGTGGTACTACAGTTGATTACATCATGGCTTCTTATGGATTAGATGATTCATTCGAATGGTTTGGTGGTACAGTAAATTGTAAACACATGATTGCATACAGAGGTTTAGATGATGATTTTGATACAGATAATGGTTTTAGTGGATATGTTCAATATGGTGTTGGTATTCGTGGTACTACACAAGCTGACCAGTCAGGTTCTAATGGTTTTGAATGTGATAATGATGCTAATGGTTCTTCGAACACGCCTTATACTTCAGCTATTTTCGCTAATATGTCAATCATTGGAGCAAAAGGAAAAGCAGAAACTTCAATCAATGTACAGTTCCAAAATGGTGCTCAATTGAGAAGAAACAATAAGCAAAAACTTTATAATACCTTCATCACAGGTTATCCGAATGGTGTTTATATTGATAGCCAAAGAGGTGATGCTAAAGGAAATGCCGCAAAAGGTGATATCGACTTACAAAACGTAGTATTAGCAGGTGTTGATGGTTGGGGAACAAACGGTTGGGGACAAGGATTTGCTACTAACCCAAAAGGTTTTGCAGTAGCTGATGCAGAACAAAATACAGCAGCAACTGCTATTTTGATTGGCACACAAAAACCTTCAGAGTGGTTTGTTAGCTTAAAAGGTAATAAAATCCTAGCTAACACAAGCAAAACTGGTTTAAGTTCAACATTGTGGGGTACAGGAACACCAACTTTCACGCTTACAACAGGTACAGCAGAATCTTTAATTGGTTCTTCGCTACCAGCAACTTTACCAGCTTTCTTTGATAAAACTGATTTTGTTGGTGCTTTCAAAGATACAGATTGGACAAAAGGTTGGGCTGAATTTAACCCACAATCAGTTACTTATATTAAGTAATCCTCTATAAAATTACACTACTTAATTCTTACTCCTCTCGTTAAAGGAGGGGTAAGAATTAAGTTTCAACAAAACACCAATAAATATTAAAATGAGAATCCTACTTCTGTTTTTTTCAGTAGTAATGATTGCTTGCCAAAATAATAATAAAGTAAGCAAATATTATAGCGAAAGCGAACGAGACACACTATTAACTAATATTATTACCTACGTTTACGTAAAACCACCTTACGCATCAAACGCTACCAGATTCGAACCACAATTTAGAAAATATTATGTGCAAAACTTGCCAAAGTTTTCACTAGAAAACTACTTTATTACTCCTGATAGTACACACTATTTCTTTCTGATTCGTCCAGTTGGTAATACGCTTAAATACCGTAGAGGTGTTGTTGGGAAGTTTAGATTAAAGCAAGGGACATTAATGCCCGTAGATTTTGAAGAAATCATAAATACCCCACATTTAGAAGAGGCTTTAGTGAAAGAAAGAGGAGCATTTTTATTTAAAGAACTTGTGAAAAATGGAAATTTGGATAAATATCTAGGCATGAAACATTACATCGAATGGCCAGATTCTATGCTGGTTTATGATAAAAAAATAAATGAATGGGTGGGTGTGAAGTCAATAGTTAAGGAGCAAGATTCAACAAAAATTGAAAAATAAAAAACATTCTGGCGTCCATCTATTGTCAATTACCCTTATACTCTAATCTAAAAATATTTGTGAAAACAAAAAGATTATCAGCTAATGGCTGAGAATTGAATCAACTACTACGGTAGTTCAATTGATTCATATTGGTGTTAAAATCAGAAAAGTCAGAGGCGTTGTCTCTGACTTTTTCTTTTGTGTTGTAGCAAAAGTCTACGAATTGTTCGGGTTAGAGAAACACAAGTCGGAGACTTGTGCTACGAACGATTTTTATTCCGCATTTGCCATTACTTCCGAAAGCGGTCGGAAATTACCACTTTTCAGCTTCTTTTCGTCTGGACTTTCATAAGGTACAACCTCTAAAATATTCGTGATATTGATATCAGTAATTTCATAATCCTCCACGGTTCCGAGTCTTTCCGAAATTAATTGATAAGCCAAAAGAGGGTTATCGGCATTGATAAGCATATTATATGCCGTACGTTTTTCTTTTTGGGCTTTTTCGTCAAAACTTACAAAGTTCACCTTTACTTTAAACCACTTTTCTGAACCTTCATCCACAAAAAACACTTCATGTAGTCGCATTCTTGAAAGTCCAACCAGCTGAAAATCAGGTGTGTTTGATGCCACGGTTTCATAGATTCGAGCTTCTGCATCTGTATATGATACCGCATCGACTAAATATACTTCTGTGATTTTTACAGTTTTATCTTTTTCATCTACCCTTTGATAGCGGATTTTCCCTTGATACCAACAATTAGACATTGCTATTGGATTTTTTAGTAAGCAAAAATTTAACGAAACAAAGGTAAGAGCATTCTACCAAAATCGAAAAATATATTATCCACCAATTATTCACCAAAAACTAACTCATTCGTAATACTGCCTTAATGATGAGTTTACATGAGTTTCTGAACTTGAATTGATTTTAGCACCTCCAAGAATTTTTCGAAAAGCACGTTTACTGCTATTCTGCTTCATCTCAATTAAATATTTATTGTGAAAAAACTACTTGAAAAGTCAGAGGTTTTGCTCGTTTTATGGTGTATTATTGCCGCTTTTGGGGCCTATTTTTGTATGTATGCCTTTCGTAAGCCATTCACAACAGGATTATATGAAAATTTCAAACTTTGGGGAATGGGCTATAAAAGTATTCTGATTATTTCGCAGGTATTTGGCTATATGTTATCGAAAGTAATTGGAATTAAGGTCATTGCCGAACTAAAAGATAAAAAACGTATCGGCTTGATTATATGCCTAATAGCTTTTGCGGAAGCGGCTTTATTGGCATTTGCGGCGGTTCCGTTTCCATATAATTTTATTTTTTTATTTCTCAATGGTTTACCTCTGGGAATGGTCTGGGGGGTAATTTTTAGTTTTTTAGAGGGGCGAAAACTAACCGAATTTTTGGCTCTCGGCTTAAGTTTAAATTTAGTAATGACCTCCGGTGTACTCAAAACAATTTATTTGCATCTTCAAGAAACTTTCCATTTGTCCGAGTTTAATTTACCATTTGTAATCGGACTTATCTTTTTGCCTTTTTTCTTATTTTTTGTGTGGATGTTGGCACAAATTCCTGCTCCTAATGCCGAAGATTTGCAACTAAGAAGTGAGCGTACGGCCATGAATCAAACCGATAAAAGCTTAATAATGAAAGAATTTGGCTTTGGTCTGCTTTGCTTCGTAGGTACTTATTTACTTTTAGCAACAATGCGTGATTTTAGAGATAATTTTGCCATTGAAGTTTGGCGAGAAATTGACCCCCAATTTAATAAAACTATTTTCTCAAAGGTTGAAACGAGTATTGGTTTGGTAGTTGTTAGCTTGATAGCTCTCAATGCGTTTATAAAAAATAATTTTCACTCATATCTTACTTTTTCAGGTATGATGATTTTAGCCGTGATGCTCTGTGGTGGAAGTACGTGGGCGTTTGAACAGCAATTAATTAGCCCTAAAATTTGGATGGTAAGTCTTGGAATTGGCTTATTCTTGCCTTATTTACTCATTCAAACAGTAGTATTTGAACGCTTAATTGCTCTTTTCAAGGCTCGGGGAAACGTAGGTTTTTTGGTATATATCTGTGACTCGGTCGGTTATCTGGGAAGTGTTATTTTGCTATTTTATAGAGAGTTTTTCTTGAGAAAAATATCTTTTCTGAATATTCTCAGCACTTTTAGTTATATTATTTCAATGGTTTGCTTTACGCTGCTTGTGCTTCAACTATTCTACTTTTCAAATAAATATCTTAAAGGAAAATTGTGGTGGAAGGTTTCGCCACAAGAAGAATCTGAATATAATCCGATTGGATAAAAGTAATTGTGGCACAACCTTCGAGATGTGGTACAATTGTTATTTCATTTTGTAGAGACGTAATATATTACGTCTCTACAAGGTTGTCTCTAGCAATACAACTGCTGAATATTTTGTTCGGCATAACCAGCACTGGTAGTCATTCCTTTGCCACCAATACCCGTAAAAATATGGATATTGGGAGAAATAGTATGTTCAAAAATCTCATTTGGGTGTTGTGCATAAAAACCAGCCCAAGTACGAGCTATCTGATTTACAGGAAAATGCACGATTCGTTCGGCCTCCTTAATCATGAGTTTATTGATATATTCTTTTGTATCGAAACCCAATTCGTCGGTTTTCCCTACTGGTGCATATTCGTGCGAGTCTCCGATGATAATTGAACCATCAATTGCTTGCTTAAAAAGTATATGAATGCCCCATTTTTTTAGTTCTGTATAATGCTCTGGAGTTGTACTATCTTTATAAGATGGACACTCCTCAAATGACTCATATCTACGAATAGAAAGTCCAGTGAGAATATTACCTTTTAATGAAATATTCTTCAACGGAACAGTCTGCATCATTTGTAATTTGCTAACAATGAGTCCACTTTGTGCATAGACTTCTGGATACAATAAATTGAAGATATATCCGCTACAAATAATGATTTTATCAGCAGTAAACTTTTCTTTACTGGCAGTTAGAACTTCCGCACGTCCGTTTACCTCTTGACAGTCAATGACGGTAGCATTAGTTTTGTAAGCAACTTTATGATTTTCTTGAAGATAATCTAAGATTCTGTAAATCAACAAATTAGGTTCTATACTGACTTCGTTAGGGTAATAAATGCCTCCCTTTACATAATCTGCTTTTAGTTCTGGATATTGCTCCAAGCACTGCCTTTTAGAAAGAAGGCTGCAATTATAGCCTTTACTTTGATGAATGGCATAAAGTTCATTAGCTAATGTCCATTCAGTATCATCAGAGGCAACATACACGGTTCCGTTATTTCTAACCGAAATATCAAATTTTTGTTGAATATCTTGGTAAATTTCAAGGCTTCGGCGACCATAATCAAACCACCTACCTGATGAACCAGAAGGTACTGCTTGTCCGAAATTTCTCACCGTTGAACCAACCGGGAAATTGTCTTTTTCGAGGATTAATACACTTTTGCCGAGTTTAGCTGCATGATAGGCATGAAAAGCCCCCATTATCCCGCTACCAACGACTATAAGGTCAAAATTTTTCATTGAAAAGAGTGATAAAGATGGTAAATTGAGGCTATTCTTCGTTTAAAATTGAGGCATTTTCGATGATAGTTTTTAATCCTAAGACCGAATCAAGCAAACCATCGTTTGGAATAACTTGTAATTGTTCACGCGTGTGTGTGCCATTTACCACGCCCAAAGACATTCTACATCCTGCCTTAACTCCCGATTGAAGGTCAGAAGGAGTATCTCCAATATTGATTACTTCAGACTTACTCTCAATACCTAAAAGTTTCATGGCTTTTTGTATCATGTATGGCTCGGGGCGTCCCTTCACTACCTCATCGCTAGCGATTGAAACATCAATTACCGATTTGCCAGAAATATTCAAATAGTTATATTCTAAGCCATCGAGCCAGCCCAGTTTTTCGAGAATAATATTAGTCACTTTGCGATAAAAACCCGTGGTGAGAGCAATTTTTATGTCTTTTTTTCGAAGAAAATCAAAGATTTCTAAACAACCTTCTGTTGGTAGAATCGGAGAATTTTTGTAATGGTCTTCGAGTATCATGCGGAAATAATCGTATGAATACACTACATTTTCATTGTATTCAGGATGAGATTGTCCGATACGTTCATCCCATAAAAGTTTGAAAACTTCAACTTTTGAATAACCTTGTAAGGCTAAAATTCTCTCATCGGATACTTGAAGGCCAGTTTCAGCACAAGCACGTGCAAAGCAAGTTTCAACTTCTTTTTTATCTTGTACGGTTGTACCCGCCATATCAAAAACCACTAATTTAATTGCTGACATTTTTTGCTGATTAGTTTGATTGCTCGACAAAGTAAACCATTTAAAGTTAGTTGGATTTAAACAAAATATAAACAAATTGTTAAGCAAATATTAGGACTTTACAATTAACAAATCCTTAATCAATTTGGTAGAAATCTTCGTTTTTTGCTAACCTATTTTTGCTAAAAAAACGAAAATGGTTTTACCCAAAACACATACCCAACTTTCGCGAATTACTAATAATTATCTTGAGTATTATTTTGAAGAACTCAAATTTCTCCTATTTCCACTCTACGAATACAAGCAGGGGAATTGCCATAATCTAACCCATTTTGCTTCACTTATTTTACGTAGTTATGGGGTTCAGCACAAAAAGATATGGATTTATGCTCCAACTCGTTATTCAGAAAATTCAAAACAAACCATTCAATTACCCGACCCTAACCAACTTTCACCCAATGGTTTACTTACTTGGGGTTTTCATGTGGCTCTTTTGCTTGAATATGATGGCATTGAATTGGTTTTCGATTTTTTTATTGATTCTTCTAAACCTTTGGCAGTAGGAGAGTGGCTTGAACGCATGCACGCCAAGAAGTTTTTTGTAGATATTGTTCAACCCGATTATTACTTATTTTATTCGACGCCATCAGCCACCAAAAAGAATGGTCTTTTTTCGGGCGAGTATTTTCTGTATGAAGGACTTTGTCGAGAAGAAAAATGGATAGCAAAGGGCTTGGCTATCAACGATACTGCGGTAGAATTTTACAAAAGAGAATGGTTTAATTTTAAATATAATACGCCTCAAACGATTGATTACAAGTGGTTGGTAGGAAGGGTGAATAATTTTGAATGTGTGCTGAGAGATGCTTCTATTAATAAAAAAATGACAGTGGAATTTCAAGAAAAACATGCTTCTTTAATCGCAGAATATCGTGAGGTGTATGCTCAAAAACTAGAAAAGTGGACGGAAAAACTTGGAATTTATTTATGAAACTTTATTAATTGAGCATGTGTGTGCACGATTAAATAATTTTTTTATACCAACAATTCTCTAAATTCATTCTTAACGAAAAGCTAATATTTGCCCCTGATTCTTCACAATTGCTTAAAACTTGGGTCATATTCAATTTATACTAACTACTGACCTTTGCGGCGTCAAATTCTGGCTTTCATATAATAAAATAAACAACTCATCCAGAAAGCCTGAACCATAAACCCAAATAATCATCTTTTATGAACAAATCTCTACGCCAAACCAGATTTACTGGTTTAATCAGAATTTTGTTTTGCATGCTATTGGCAGTTACGTATGCCAATGCCCAAAATCAGAATGTTAGTGGTAAAATTACTGCTCCTAATGGCGATGCCATTCCGGGAGTGAGCGTCCTTGTGAAAGGAACGAATCAAGGTACAAATACCGATGCAGAAGGTAATTACAAATTATCTAATCTTTCGGCTCGTTCGGTATTAGTTTTTTCAGCAATTGGTTTCACAACTGTAGAAAAAACAGTTGGCAATCAGTCAGTTATTAGTATTGCTTTACAGGAAGACACTAAAACACTCAATGAGGTGGTGGTGACGGCCCTTGGTATTAAAAAAGATGCTCGTCGAATTGGTGTGGCTATTCAGAGTGTAGATGGAGCTTCTACAATTAAGGCTCGTGAACCCAATGCAATTAACGCTTTAGCTGGTAAAGTAGCTGGTTTAACTGTGGGTGTTCAACAAGAAATGCTTCGTAAGCCAAATATCTCTTTACGAGGTAATAGTGATTTACTTTTCGTTGTTGATGGTGTGCCAATTAACTCTGATACTTGGAATATCAGTCCAGATGATATTGAGTCATATTCAGTATTGAAAGGTGCTTCGGCATCAGCTTTATATGGTTTCCGTGGTAAAAATGGTGCTATTTTGATTACTACTAAACGTGGTTCGAAAGATAAAAGGGGTTTTTCGGTTGATGTAAATTCATCTACAATGTTTGATAGAGGTTTCTATGCAATTCCAAAAGTTCAGGATGAATATGGCCCGGGCGACCACGGTCGTTATGCCTTTGTTGATGGTAAAGGTGGTGGTTTGAACGATGGTGATTATGATGGTGGTTGGGGACCAAAATTTGAAGGTCAATTAATTCCACAATACGATAGCCCTATCAACCCAGTAACAGGACAAAGAATTCCTACGCCTTGGACTGCTCGTGGTAAAGATAATTTAGAGCGTTTCTTACAAACAGGTATTTTATCAACTAATAATATTTCAGTTTCGTCAACTGGTGATAAGTACAATTTGAGATTCTCTACTTCTCAGATTTCTCAACGTGGTATTGTTCCAAATACTAAATTGAATATTACCAACTTCAATGTTGCTGCTGATTATAAATTTTCAAATAAACTTTCGTTTACTTCTAATCTTCAATACAATCGCCAATACACACCAAATATTCCTGATATCAATTATGGTCCAAACTCAATCATCTATAACATGACTCTTTGGGCTGGTGCCGACTGGAGTGTAGATGATATGCGTAATTATTGGCAGCCAGGAAAAGAAGGTATTCAACAAATTTATGCTGAGTATCAACGCTATAATAACCCATATTTCATGAGTTATGAGTGGTTGCGTGGACATTATAAAACTGATATCATTGGGCAAGCAGCATTGACTTATAAGTTTACTGATTATTTAGAGGCAACGCTTCGTTCGCAGGTTACAACTTGGAATTTATTCCGCAATGAAAAAATGCCTTATTCGGCTGGTGCTTATGGCCGTGACGAACGTAGAGGAGATTACCGTGAAGACAGAAGAAACCTATTCGAAAATAATACCGATGTATTAGTAAAATTCGATAAAGATATTTTTGCGGGCTTTAATACAAAAATTTGGGCAGGTGCTAATATTCGTTCTTTTGAATATAATTCACAATATGGCTCAACAGATTATTTGAACGTTCCGGGTTTATACAATTTCAATAACTCATCCAACCCAGTTCGTACGGCCAATTTCGCTTCAGCAATGCGTGTAAATTCAGCATATTATTCGGCTGACTTTTCTTACAAAAACTTATTGACAGTTTCAACTACGGGTCGTGTAGATAAACTTTCTACGCTTCCGTCTGGAAATAATACTTTCTTTTATCCTTCGGTCGCACTTGCAACGGTTATCTCTGACTACGTAAATGTTCCATCGTTTATTTCTTTCTTGAAAGTTCGTGGTTCGTATGCGAACGTAAAAGATGGTTTGACTCGCTCAACAATCGGTACTACACCAGCCTTAACGGGTGATGGTAACCCAATAGGTTATGGCGAACAGTATTACTCGCCTTATGATGGCCCTGCTTATACAAATGCTGCTGTTTATTCTACGCCATTTGCTTATAATAACCAACCATCAGCTTATTTTACTGGAGCTTTGAACAATCCTAACTTAAAGCCAAGTTCAACTTCTCAGACTGAGATTGGTCTTGATTTCAAAGTATTGAAAAATCGTCTTGGTTTCGACCTCACACATTTCATTTCTAATGAAGGTCCAAGAATTTTCTCTTTACCAATATCTACTGCATCTGGCTATAGCTCAGCTTTAGTAAATGGTATTAAGACTAAGAAAACAGGATGGGAATTAGCTATCACTGGTTCTCCAATCAAAACAGCTAAATTTAGCTGGGATATCGTAGCCAACTACTCTACCTTCAAAGAGGTGCTTACAGAAATTTACCCGGGTGTAACAAACCTTAATACTTTCTTCAAAGTAGGCGATAGATTAGATAAATTCTACGGACGTGCATTCGCTAAAACGCCAGATGGTCAGATAATTAACGATGCTTCTGGTCGTCCGATTTACAATCCAGTTAACCAATTCTTAGGTTATGTGAATCCAAAATTTGTGTTTGGTATCAATAATAAATTCAACTACAAAAACATCAACTTAAGTTTCCAATTTGATGGTCGTATTGGTGGTGTTATTTCAAATTATATCCAACGTCAAACTTTCCGTGGAGGTCGTCATATCGAGACTACTACAGGCAAATTTGGTGAGGCTCGCTACCAAGATTATTTAGGTGTGAAAGCCTACGTTGGTGAAGGTGTAGTGGTATCTAATGGCGTAGCTATTAAGTACGATGCTGATGGTAATATCACTAATTATGCTGAATTGAAATATGCACCCAATACTACTAAACAGTTTGTGCAAGATTATGTAAGCCGTTATTACAATTCAGATGAAGGTAACCTTATGAGTCGTTCTTTCGGAATGTTGCGTGAAGTAGTTTTGGGTTATACTTTACCTGACAGATGGTTTGGTAAGAATATCAAAAATGCAACGATTTCGGTGGTTGGTAGAAACTTATTGTATTTCGCTGAAAAGAAAGATATCGACCTTAATCAATATTTAACTGATGGCGGTTCGGGCTTACAAACTCCTTCAACTCGCCGTTATGGTGTGAATTTGAACTTTACATTTTAATAATTGATACAGTATAATATCTCTTTACCCTTTTATCAAAGGAAAGATTTTAAAGTTCCGCTTTGAGGGTAAGGAGATGTGAATCACTTCAATAATATTGACTTTCAAAAAAATGAAAATAAATAAAATATTCACTGCTATTTTCGCAGTTGCAGCTCTTACCTTGAGTAGTTGCGAAAAATCTTTCGAAGAACTCGAAAAAGACCCGAACCGCCCAGTGAACGTACCTGCTTCTTTGGTACTTCAAGGAGTAGAATCGGATATGTTCAATAATATTGGTCGTCCATTTAGTGCTGAAATGCGTTGGAATCAGTTCTATTGTTCAAATTATAACTATTATGCAACCAACGAATATACTTGGACATCAGGCTCAAACCATTACAATACGCTTAAAAACGTTATTAAAATGGAAGAGGAAGCTAAGCGTGCAGGCTTGGCCGATGTAAATGGTTATAGTGCTTTAGGTAAATTTTTCCGTGCATTTTTCTTTTATGAAATGACCGTTCGTATGGGAGATTTACCTATGAGTGAAGCACTTAAAGGTATCGACAACATCGCCCCAAAATATGATTCACAAAAAGCAGTTTTTGTGCAAATCTTGAAATGGTTAGATGAATCGAATGATAATATGGGGGCCTTAATTACAAAAGGTGAAACTTCAGTTTCTGGCGATTTTTATTTTGGTGGAGATATGCGTAAATGGCAAAAAGCTGTAAACGCATATAAGTTGAGAGTATTAGTAGCTTTGAGCAAAAAAGAAACGGATAGCGACCTCAATATCAAAGCTCGTTTTTCTGAATTGATGTCAAATCCTACTAAATATCCTTTGTTTACAAGTTTGACAGAAAGCTTACAATATACCTACAATAATTTTAATAAGTATCCTTCAAATCCTGATAACTTTGGTTTTGATGCTACACGTCAGAATATGTCGAAGGCATATGTTGAGCCATTATCTTTACTAAACGACCCACGTGTAATGATTACTTGCGAACCTGCAGGTGCTGAATTGAAAGCAGGCAAAAAACCTTCCGATTTTAGTGCTTACGTGGGTGCATCTTCAGCTGAAGATTTAACCGATATGAGTGAAAAAGCGGGCCGTAATAATGGTGCTGGCTATGCTCCGGGTGTTTATTCATTCCAAAATCGTTTCCGTTATTACCGAAATTATACTGCTGAAACAACTTTTATCGTAGGCTTCCCTGAAATGTGTTTCAATATCGCTGAGGCTTACCATCTAGGTTGGGCAACTGGTGATGCTGAGACTTGGTACAAAAAAGGTATTCAGGCTTCAATGGATTTTTATGGTGTAAAAAATGGTACAAATACCATGACTTACTCAAAAACAGGTGGACGTGATGCAGCTGATTTAGCTACATTTACCATTGATTTTGATTTTGAAAAATATTATGCTCAAACTTCAGTAAAATATGATGGTAAAACAGCTAAAGGTCAAGAGCAGATTTTAACTCAAAAGTATTTGGCGTTTTTCATGAATTCTGGTATGGAAGCGTATTTTAACTGGCGACGTACGGGCTTTCCTAAATTCTATGCAGGTGTTGGTAATGGAAACTCAAACCGTATTGCTATTCGTTGGCAGTATCCGTTATCAGAGCGTACAACAAATTCTACCAATTACAAAGCAGCTATTGATAGCCAGTTTGGTGGAAAAGATGATATCAATGATTCATTATGGTTATTGAAGTAATAATTCATATCATAGGTTTAGTTTTAAAAGCGGAGTTTTTTAGCTCCGCTTTTCTTTGGTTTAATTCAAAAGGATAATTTAATGGCTCAAAAAATAATTTCAGAAATTCGCCAACTTTTCGTTAATCAAGGAGATGATGAATATTACGGTGAAAAAATCAGTCAATACGAACATGCCGCTCAAGCAGCCATTTTGGCTAAACGACAAGGCTACGATGAAGAAGTACAAATAGCCGCTTTTTTGCACGATATTGGGCATTTATTTCCTGCTCAAACTGAAGAAGAATTGATGGAAGTTTATGGTCGAAAAGACCATGAATCGGTAGCTGCTGATTGGCTTAGAGAACGAGGTTTTAGTGAAAAAATAGCTATTTTAGTCGAAAATCATGTTAATGCTAAGCGATATTTGACCTACTTAGATGAAGATTACTACGAAGCTCTTTCAGAGGCCAGTAAGCAAACATTGATGTTTCAAGGAGGGAGAATGACCGAAAATGAAGCGAAAAATTTCGAACAAAATCCTTATTTTGAACTTATCATAAAAATGCGACGCTGGGATGAAGCCGCCAAGGTTGAAAATATGCCCTTACCGCAATTAGAGCATTTCCTTGATATTATAAACATCTATCTAACTCAACAATGAAAAAAACTCTCTTTTTACTTTTACTGAGCCTTTCCGTCTTTGCTCAAAACAAAACCGAAAACGTTTTTATTATCACAACTGATGGTTTTCGTTGGCAAGAACTTTTTGGAGGAGTTGACACCACAATTTTGAAAGATGATAAATTTGTCAGAAATCGTAATAGAATAAAAAATAGCTTTTTCGCCCCAACAAAAGAAGAAAGCCGTCAAAAATTAATGCCATTTATGTGGAATACGGTTGCCAAAGAAGGACAATTGTATGGTAATCGTTGGTACAATAATAAGGTGAATGTCATGAATCCATATTGGTTTTCTTATCCTGGCTATAATGAGATTTTAAGTGGGTATGCCGATGATAAAATCAATTCGAACGATAAAAATTATAACGAAAATATCACCGTACTTGAGTTTCTAAACAATCAGCCTAAATTAAAAGGAAAGGTTGCGGCTTATACTACATGGGATGCTTTCCCTTACATAATTAACGATAAACGTAGTGGAATTCCTGTAAATGCTGCTAAAGATGTAGTGAAAGCAGATAAATTGACTGAAAAAGAAGAACTTTTGAATGAAATTTTGAAAAACTACCCAAGTCTTGCAAGCGACCGTCATGATTTCATTACCTATTATTTAGCTAAAGAATATATCAAGAAAAATAAGCCGAAGGTCTTCTTTTTATCTTTTGATGAAACTGATGAGTTTGCCCATGAAGCTAAATATGATGAGTATCTTTTTGCGGCGAATACTGCCGATAGATTCATTGGCGATTTATGGAAATATTGTCAATCAACGCCTGAATATAAAGGTAAAACAACTTTCCTTATTTTAACTGACCATGGTAGAGGTGATAAAGTAAAATCGCAATGGACAAGCCATGGTCAAAAAGTGTCTGATTGTTATCAGATTTGGATGGCAGCCATTGGGCCAGACACGCCAGCATTAGGAGAAGTAAAAGAAGAAGGACAATTATTCCAAAATCAAATTGCTAAAACGGCAGCCAAGTTATTGGGTTATGAATTTGAAAATGGCAAGCCCGTGGGAACTGTCATTACAGGAATAAAAAAGTAGAAAAAACTAATGAAGAAATGGATGGTTACTGAATTATTCAGTAACCATTTTTTTCAGGCTATAGTAGGTATTAAATCAAAATTTGGAGCATTGTGTGTATCAAAAATATTGTCAATTTCTCTTAAAAATAAAAAAGTACTACGGCTATGCCATAATTGAAAATCGGTGCTAATATCTTGGTGTTTAGGGATATACTTCATGAACTCATTAAGTTCAAATTTATTACCCATAATGCCAGCACCCGCACGTTTAGCATCGAGTGCATTACAAGCCTGTTCGTAGTGTTTCGGCACAGGAATCATAAGCGTTGGCTTACCTAAATACATGGCTTCACAAACTGACTCAAATCCTGCCGTAGTGACCAAACCATTACAGTTTTGCATCATTTCTAAGAACTTTTGCCCGTTTATTCGATGAAAATGCAAATTTCTTGCATATTTATAGACTTCAGTATTTTGGGGTTTATCCCAAAAGCAATGGACCATCACTTTAGGATTTTTACTGTGCCATTTGATAAGCTCATCTGCCAAAGAATATTGGGTTAAATAAACCAAAACAAAGTCTTTGTTTTGGGGTTTTAATTGCTCAATTTCTGAGCGTAAAAGCGGTGGTATAACATAAATATTTTGCTTTTCATCGTTGGCAAATGGAGTAAAAGATAAGGCCAGTTTTTTAATTGAACCTAAGGCTGTAATACGAGTATTGGTATTGACAAGCAATTGATCAAACCAATGGTTTTTTGGGTGTTGAAAGTTAGGGTGGAGTAGCAGGTATTGATGGGCGATACATACCATCGGAATGGCTGGTCGATATAAAAATTGATGAATTCCGCCCAAAACGTCATAAAAATTTATAATTATATCGGGGTTCAATTGATTGATAATGGTGTTTATTTTTCGGATACTTGAAATGTATTTTTTTACATTCAAAAAGGTTTGGGTAAGTGTTTTTCTAATATCTAGTGCTTTGGTTTTCTTGCAATATGCCAAACAAGGGCTTGCAAATGAGAAGCTTGGTGCATGAAATTTTTCAAGAAAAAATGATGGAATTTTCTTGCCATCGGCCGAACCTACAAGAGCTCCAATTACTTCATGATTATTTTTACTCAGCATTTCGCTGAGGGCAATCGCTTGAGTTAGATGCCCACGACCTTCGCCTTGGATAATGAAAAGATATTTCATGCCTTTGATGAGCTTTTAATCAAAAATGTCTATTGAAAATTGCTTATTTTGTTCTTATAAAGAAGCCGCGATTCGAGGTAAAACAAACTTTTCGTTATTACTAGGTTCTTCCTCTTCTTCATTCTCATCTGTTTCAGAAATTTCATCACTCACTGAATAATAAACTAAGCTCCATTTGCCATCAAAATCTTCTACCAAGGCCGACATCGTTTCTACCCAATCACCAGAGTTGAGGTAAGTAATTCCATTAATTTCTCGAATAGCCGCTTGGTGAATATGTCCGCAAATAATGCCATCGCAGTCTTTGGCTTTTGCTAAATCGGAAAGTTTTTCCTCGAAATCGTTTACATAATTTACTGCTATCTTAACTTTCTGTTTTACTACTTGAGAAAGTGAATAATACGGTAGTCCACGCCATTCGCGGTAAGCATTGTAGTTTTTATTTAGCCAAAGTAGAAAAGTATAGCCCAAATCTCCCAAATGTGCGAGCCATTTCATGTTAGTAGTGATGCTATCAAAAACATCGCCGTGGGTAATGTAAAATCTTTTATCGCCCGAATGGAGTATGTAGTCTCTTCTGATTTGGAATTGTTTTCCAACTACCAAAGGCATTATTTGGTCAAGAAAATCATCGTGATTTCCCCTTAAATACACAACTTTAGTATCATGTTTGTCCATCATTTTCAGCACAACTCTAAAAAAAGCTGTGTGTTTTTTCTTCCAGTTTCCGTATTTTTTCAACGCCCAACCATCAATGATATCACCATTCAAGATGAGCCTTTGGCAGCGGTATTGTTTTAGAAATTCAGTAACTTCCTTCGCTTTGGAACCACTCGTTCCTAAATGAATATCAGAAAGTACAATGGTGCGAAAATGTTTGTGTTTTTTCATGCCAACAAAA
Organism: Emticicia oligotrophica DSM 17448; assembly: GCF_000263195.1. Classification (GTDB taxonomy): domain Bacteria; phylum Bacteroidota; class Bacteroidia; order Cytophagales; family Spirosomataceae; genus Emticicia; species Emticicia oligotrophica. Next base: position 716,283 of record NC_018748.1, on the reverse strand, counting down.
TTCTACATTCTATATAAACTGCCTATTATCAAGAAGTTATGAAAATGTAAAGTTGTGTTTGTTGAGCGGAGTTTTACTTTGCTCATCAGGTAGAAATAACTTTGAAATTTTTAATATGAATGCAGGATAGCAAATAATTTTTTGGACAAACGCATGAAAATACTGAAAGGATTATAATGAAACTTCCATCATCAATACTTTTGAAGATATATCACCCCCTTCGGGGTTCTTTTTGATAAAAAGATTCTCTATTTTCTATAATTATATTAGCCTTTCAGGATTGTTATACTTTTGGTCTAAATAATTCTATAACTTTGAGTCGAAAACCAGTTTGTTGGCATTTCAACAAATCACTTGAAACCGTTCTGATTTAGATTTTATGCATATTTTCAATACAATTTCTGAAACCCAGCAATTTCTCAAAGCCCAACAAAGGGGGGGTAAAACTATTGGTTTTGTGCCTACGATGGGGGCTTTACACGCAGGACACATCTCTTTAGTTGAGAAGGCCAAACACGAAAACGAATTGGCCGTTTGTAGTATTTTCGTGAACCCAACACAGTTCAATAATCCAGAAGATTTAAAAAAATACCCACGTACGCTCGAAAAAGACTGTACAATGCTCGAAGCTGCGGGCTGTGATGTGGTTTTTGCTCCATCAGCCGAAGAAATGTATCCGAGTTTGCCACAATTACGTATGGATTTTGGAAGTTTGGAAACTGTTATGGAAGGAAAGTTTCGCCCCGGACATTTCAATGGCGTTGGAATTGTGGTTAGCAAACTTTTCAATGTTGTAAAACCCGAAAAAGCTTATTTCGGACTCAAAGACCTGCAACAAGTGGCTGTTATTAGAAAAATGGTGCAGGATTTAAGTTTTGATGTAGAAATTATTCCGTGTCCGACTATGCGTGAAGCGGATGGATTGGCGATGTCTTCACGCAATACACGTCTTTCAACAGAAGCTCGAATTTTGGCTCCACAAATTTATAAGGCCCTCAATTTAGCCAAGCAAACCTTACAAGAAGGGGCAAGTGCCAAGGCTGCCCAAGCAGTTGTCAAACAACATTTTGAAGCATTTCCAGCTTTTGAATTAGAATATTTTGAAGTAGCTAATTTTGACTCTCTCGAATCTATCGAAGCAAAAATTGCAGATGGTAAAACTGCACTTTGTATAGCGGCATTCTTAGACGGTGTCCGTTTAATAGATAACATTGTATTTTAAGTGAAATATTACGCAAATTCGCTTAATTTGATGGAGTAATTGTAAATTTTATGAATTTCAATCAAAAATCATGTTTCACAAAGTTTATAGACCACATCCAGCTTTGAGCGAATTTGTGAATAACATCATGGTTTTTCGCTTTGAATTAGACCGAAATCTACCTCGACCTGAGTTTTCGTTTCCACCACTTCCCGAGCAATGCCTTTATTTTTATCCTTTTGAAGCTCCTGAAAGTGAATATCTTACCACCAATAAAAAAGTAAAACTCAATCGCAGCATTTTGGTTGGCCCGCAGGTGAATCGAATCAAGTTGAAGATGCACCATTCAAATTTTACGGTGAAAGTTGGTTTTCAACCGTGTGGCTTATATCGTTTGTTAGGTATTTCGATGAATAAGTTTCCCGTTGATGAATCGCTTGATAGTACTTATATTTTGGATAAAGATATTCATTTTATCAACGAACAATTAGCCGAAACGCAATCGCCTGATAGGTTGAAAGAAATTGTTGAGACTTTTCTACTAAAAAAACTCAATAAATTACGTAGCAGACTGCCAATTGACAGTGTTTTGCCGATTATTCTAAAAGATGGCGGACTTGTAAATGTTAATACCATTGCTTCGCAAGCTTGTGTGAGTAACCGACAATTAGAACGCCAATTTTTGCAGCGAGTAGGAGTTTCGCCTAAGTTTTTTATTCGCCAAACTCGCTTTGCTAAGGCTTGGGTTATGAAAGAAAATACACCCAATATCAAATGGACTACCATTGCTCACGAATGTGGCTACTTTGACCAAATGCACTTGATTCGAGATTTTAAGGCCTTTTGTGGAGTTTCCCCTTCAGTTATCGAAAACGAATTTAATGAAACTCCATTTTCGCTTCGTAATCAGCTCTATTATTAAACTTGTCGTATTTGTACTATTCCAGCAACTACTCATCCGCTAATTTTGTAATCAAGAATTAAACATAAATAATTGATTATGAGAAAATTAGTTTCATTTTGCTCTCTGTTTTTATTATCAAACGTACTTTTTGCTCAAGCTAAAACCACCGATGAAGTGGCGGTTGATAAGCAAGTCGATGCTTTGATTGCGAGCTGGAATAACCACAATTACGATGATATTGCCAATTACGCCACCGAAGATTGCGACTGGGTAAATGTAGTAGGTATGTGGTGGAAAAACCGCCGTGAGATACAATACGCTCATCAAGTTTTTCATGAAGGGATGTTCAAGAATGTTACGTTAACCAAGAAAAGCGTTCATTTTAGGGCTGTTACGAAAGATGTGATGGTGGTGCATCTGCTGCAGCGAGTGGGAGCTTATACTTCGCCATCGGGTACTTTATACCCAGAAGCTGATAATTTAAAACTGTTGGTTTTTGTAAAAAAAGCAGAAAAATGGCTTCTAACAGCCGTTGAAAATGTGGTGGTAATTGAGCAAGCTCAACGGAGTAATCCTGTCAATAAAATGCCGAAATAGAATGTCGATTTTTTACCACTAAAATATGCCAATGAAAGTCAAACTTTGTATCGAAATGATTATCGAACCTAATAAATCAAAAAACGATGCAACGCAGAAACTTCATTCAGGCCACTTTAGCCGCTTTTCCAGTAATTGCCAATCCATCAAAATTGACAGACGGAAATCGTTCACCTAAAGGTTTTACGGTAGGAGCAGGTAAAGACCGATTTAACCAACCAATCAAGTACCGAGGTGTAAATCCCAACGATGTAAAAATTTCGAGCAAAGATACCGATGGTCAACTATCAGTATTTGAGTACGTTGGATTTCAGAAGATTGGTCCACAACTACATGTTCATTTCGACCAAGACGAAATTTTTTATGTGGTAGAAGGCGAATATTTGTTTCAAGTAGGCGACGAACGCTCTACACTAAAAGCGGGTGATACGATTTTTTTGCCAAGAGCAGTGCCACATACATGGTTGCAACTAACCGACAAAGGAAAATTGGTGTATTTCTTACAACCTGCCGGCAAAATGGAAGAGTTTTTCAAGAAAATGAATGAATTGCAAGGTCCTCCAACACCCGAATTGGTGCAGCAGATCCATCAAGCACATGGTATGAAAGTAGTTGGCCCGCCTATTACTTTGTAATTGAAGCTAAATTTGGTAAATTGAATAAAAAAGCATAAAGTCATGCCATTTTTTTATGATTTACAACCCAGTTTAGCTTTGCGGCAGCACGTAAGAGTTTATCGGTTTATGCACTTGTCATTTACCGATAGTACTTTACCGCCTGCCAAAGCTTATCCGCCTCGGCCAGAAGTAACTTTGAGTTTTTATCCGAGAGACTCCGAAAAAGTAAGTTATGAAGATGGCCGAGTGCTGCCCCCTGTGCGGTCGGCATTGATTGGGCAGCAAAGTGTGGTGAGTAATCGGCACGTTGGCAAGGAGTTTCTGATGGTGCAAGTTGTTTTTCAACCGGGTGGGCTGTATCGACTAACGGGTATTCCGACGATAGATTTGAATAACCAATATTTTGATGCTGAGGCCGTTTTGGGCAAAGAAGTAAAGACTCTAAACGAACGTCTGACTAATATCGAAGATTATCCAAAGATGATACCCGTTGTCGAAGAATTTTTGTTGAATTTGATTAAGAAATCCACCTACGAGGTTCGCCCGATTGATAAAGTGGGAATTACTATGCTTCAGAATGTCAATCAATATTCGCTTGATTGGTTAGCTAAAGAATCATGTTTGAGTGTTAAGCAGTTTGAAAGAAATTTCAATGAACGTGTAGGTATTAATCCTAAATATTTTGCTCGTATCATTCGATTCGATAAAGCTTTCAGAATGAAAAATGCTTTCCCGAATAAAGATTGGCTTAGTATTGCACTTGATTGCGGCTATTATGATTACCAACATTTGGTAAGAGATTACAAAGAATTTACTGGCATGACTCCCGCCAGTTTTTATATGCAAGATACCCAATCGCCCGAGCGTAAGTTTGGAATCGTTGAGGTGTAGTAAACTTATTTTGGTGAAAAAAATAATAGAATCTCAAGTGTGGTAAATACTAATAAAATTATGAATTCTTGTAGCACAACTTTAATTGCTTAAAGTTGTAAAAATGCTTAATTTTAGGAATTTTACTTTATTATTTTTACAAAATGAAGTTAGGTTTACTTATTATGGCTTTGTTTTTCGCCTTGTTATTTATAATTGTAGGTGGAATGGGTTATTACGTAAGTTATAAAACTGATAGTAGGGAGTATCCGTGGGCTTATAGTTTTGATAAAAATAAACCTTTATTAGTTGGTAAGTGGGCAGGAAAGTTTATTGAACCTGATAGCGTTGAGAAGAAAATTAGTTTAGAGATATATGAGCCCTATACGAAGCTCGAACGCATTTTTTATAGCATAGGTTTTCCTTATAAAAGACGTGTTTATATTGCTAAAAATAAATTTGAAGGCTATCTTATTATTCAAAAAAAGTATAACAAAGAAGAGTATAAGGTGAGAGGTTCGATAAATAGGAAGAATATTAAATTTTTCGATTTTCATCTGCTTGCGAATGAGAAAGATACACCACCGTATCATTATTCATTTTTGTTTACGAATGGTGTTTGGCAAGAAAATCAAATGAGTTTTGTTCTGACGATTGTTTTTCGCAAAAATTCCTTGCCCAACAATTTGAAAAATCACGAACCTATTTTAAGTAAGAAAGTGAAGGTTTTATTAAAACGAGCTTGATAATGATAAAAAAAATCCAAAGTCTAAAGACTTTGGATTTTTTACTAAAAAAAGTTTTATCGAATCGTTGAGAAGTCAGTCGGAGTCATGTAGATAGATTCTACTTTTTCTACGATTTTACCGTTTTTCTCCGACTCATCACGAACTTTTATCCATTTTTCGTCTTTTCTGAATGAGTCAAACGAAGCTTTTCCTGCTTCTTCACTTTTATGAGCTAAGATATATACCAATCTTGATTGAGTTCCTTCTTTTTCTATGCTTTTCCAGTAAGCAATGTTTTCCATGCCATGCTTCTTGAAAAGTTTAGTAGTATGGTTTCTGAATCTAGCCAACACATTATCAATGTTATTTGGAGTGGCTGTATAGATTCTAAGCTCAAACATTCGCTCAGGATTTTTTACTTTTTCTTTAATTTTCGGAGAGAAATCAGTCGCAGTCATAAAGATAGACTCAACTTTCGCTACAATCTTACCATCTCTTTGTGATTCTTCGCTCACTTTTTTCCATTCTGGGTCAGCTCCGAAAGCTTTCCATGAGGCATCACGAGCCTCTTTATCTGGGTAAGCTAAAACGTAATACAAAGCATTTTTTTCGTTTTGAGTTGGCACCCAATAGCCAATGTTTGTCATTCCGTGACGCTCGAAAATTTTAGTGGTATGGTCTCTAAAGCGAGTTAATAAGTTAGGCAAACGCCCCGGTTCGCAGTAATAAATACGCATTTCGAAATAGCGATTATCTTGCTTTTGGGCAAAAACTAAGTTGGCAAGTGTTAATAATGCTACTAAAAGGAGTGATTTTCTCATTGTTTTAATTGAAAGGTTGAATTTTACTTGGCAAAGGTATTTCTTAGAACAATAGCTTGCAGAGTTTTTATATTTTTTTTTCAATTAAAATTTTCAAAAGGTACCTTTGAAGCTATTTCCTAAACATGAATAAACCCTGTACGGGCGGCGAAATATTTTTCGGTGTTAAATATTAACTGTTTCTCAGAATTTTTTCCATCTTTTTGCCTTTTGCTAGTTCATCGACCAATTTATCTAAATACCTAACTTTTTGAGTTAAAGGGTTATCGATTTCTTCTATTCGATAGCCACAAATCAGTCCTGTAATCAGATGAGCATTAGAATTTAATATAGCCTGTTCAAAAAAAGTTTTAAATGAAACTTTAGCATCAATTTGTGCTTGCACTTGATGTTCATCAAAGCCAGTAAGCCATTCGATTACTTGGTGAAGCTCTTGTTTGGTTCTGCCTTTTTTCTCTACTTTAGCAATATAGTGCGGATACACCGAAGCAAATGTCATTTCAGCAATACGTTCATCGTGCGTTTTCATTGTCTTTCAATTAGTCTATATTTACATATTTTCGCCAGTTATGTTGTTCTTTAAAGCCCAACATTTCACGGATTTTTCGATTAGAAAATAAGGCTTCGTACTCACCTAATTCACGGGTGATTGGCACATTCGGGAAGAATCTTTCAGCCAATTCTTTACTCGGAATTATTGCTCCATTAGTATCATTTCCAGCATTAAAGACCTGATAACCAAGGCCATCTTTTTGTAGGCATAAATCTACAATTTGACCTAAATCACGAGCATCTATATAGCAAAAAGCATTTCGGCGACGTACTTCTGGGTTTTTGAAATAATGCGGAAAAAGCTCAGCATATTCGTGTGGCTCAACTACATTTCCGATGCGAAGGGCATAAATATCATAGCCAGAGCGTCGCTGAAAAGTACGAGCCGTTTTTTCATTCACAACTTTTGAAAGACCATAACTATCCATTGGGTCAACGTCATAATCTTCTTCTAAAGGCAAAACTTTTGGGTCAGTTATTCCATCTGAAAAACAAATACCGTAAGTAGTTTCTGAGGAAGCAATTATAATCTTTTTGATTCCTAATTTAACAGCGGCCTCAATGACATTATAAGTGCCAACGGTATTTACTCGAAAAGTCTCATTATCGGGTTTAATTAAAATTCGAGGAACGGCTGCAAAATGCACGACGGCATCAAATTTTGGTACGCCATTACCCGCTTCGAGTTCATGCAAACCGATGTACGAACTCATAGCATTAAACATTTGTCCAGAATCGGTAATATCGGCAATAAGGTTATCTACACCGGGATGTTTGAGAGGAGTGAGGTCAACGTTTAAGACTTGATGTCCTTGTTCGAGTAAGTACGGAATTACGTGTTTACCTGCCTTACCCGAGCCACCTGTAAAAAATATTCGCATGGTTTTGGTTGGTTAGTGGTTTTATTGGTAACCGAAAGCGAGGTAGTTTGGTTTCAACAAATGAGCAACAACCGCTCAGTATTTTCAGTAGGGGCACGGTGAACGCATGGGGGTATTTTAGTTTCTGGATAATCAATCGCTAATCGCCAAATGTGCCCAATGCCTAAACTGATAGGAACTGCATTTGATTTAACTTGGTAATGTAGGTCAAAGAAATTTTCAATCAAAAAGTTTTCAAATCCCTCGTCATCGCTACCATAAATTTTTTTAAGTTCATTACGTATTTCTGGAATCAATATTTTTTGTGTAGCCTCTGAATTTGGTACTATTTCGCTTGAAGCACCATAATAAGTGCATAAAATAGTATCGGTTGGTACGGTTGAACGGTCCACATGAAAAGAATATACATCTGTCGAAAAAAACGGATACTCCTTGTCTCGTTCATAAGATTTAATCACATTAAGAACTGGAGCCGCACCATGTGCAGTGAGTAATTGTAAGTCGTTTAGGATAATCTCACGGGCCAGATTCCCTTGTTTGCTTAAAGTAAGTTTACGAAGTAGCTCTTCATCTATTACCGTTATATTTTCATTTAGTTCTACCTTATTAACAATCTCAGCGAAATCACCCACTAGATTACGTATCCAGCCAATCGCATTTATTTCTTCACTAAATGGCGTAGAAACGAGGTCTTGAAAATTAGTAACATGCTGAAATTGGGGTTTGGCTTGAGAAAAATCTATCATAGTGGCTAATTTACGAATAAAATCAATGAGTGGAATGTGTATGGCTTTAAAAATGTACACAAGTTAATCCAGCCATTCAAATAGATATTTTTTGTTAAATTCAATGTCAAATTTTTGTAGAAAATCGAGATATTCTTCTTTAAAGGTCTTTTTCTTGTGGTGTTCTTCCTGTTTTAAGATGTATTGATAGACATTTTCAATCTGTGAATGAGTATACGAAAAAGCACCATATCCTTCTTGCCAAGAAAACTTACCTTTCACAAATTTTTGTTCGTTAATAAATTTTGAAGAATTATTTTTGATGTCACGAACCAAGTCTGAGATATTCATAGAAGGTTTTAAGCCGACAAAAACATGAACATGGTCAGCAACGCCATTAACAATGATAGCCTTTTGATTCTTCTCTTTGATAATTCCAGCTATGTATTTGAAGACCTCATCTCTCCACGGTTTTTGAAGTAGGTTTTCTCTCCCTTTTACTGCAAATACATATTGAATGTAGATTTGTGAGAATGTTCCTGCCATGTTTTTTCTGTATTAAATACATCAATTTTATTATCATATCACCCCTTCGGGGTTTTATTAATTGAATTTATTTGATTATCTATAATCATTTCATCCCTTCGGGATTTTTTATTGCATTTATAACCCTGAAAGGGTGAAAGGATTATAGATGATATGTTTTTAACAGTCATTAAAAACCAACCCCGTAGGGGTGATTATTATACCATATGGGGTTTATAATGATTAAATTTTTTTGATTATCTATAATCCTTCCATCCCTTCGGGATTTTTTCATTGTATTTATAACCCTGAAATGGTGAAAGGATTATAGTAGATATATTATTAATAGCCATTAAGAACCAACCCCGTAGGGGTGATATTATTATACCACCCCTATGAGGTTTATAATGATAAAATTTGTTTGATTATCTATAATTCTTCCATCGCTTCGGGATTTTTTATTGTATTTATAACCCTGAAATGGTGAAAGGATTATAGTAGATATGTTTTTAATAGCCATTAAGAACCAACCCCGTAAGGGTGATTATTATACCACCCTTACGGGGTTTATAATAATTAAATTTGTATGATTAACTATAATCTTTCCATCCCTTTGGGATTTTTTCTTTTACATAATCATTCCGAATTTTTAGTCCAATTATTTAAACCCCGAGGGGGAAAATTATGTCACTCCTTTGGGTTGCATGATTATAAAATATTATCTATATACCTTCCATCCCTTCGAGATTTTCTTTCCTACATAATTATTCCGAAATTATTTAAACTCCGAAGGGGTGCCATGATTATAGTAAATTAATAATGAAATGAATTTTTCAACTCCGAAGGGGTGAAAAAAATGTAATCAATATGATGTTGTGTTTAATTATAGATTATCATTGTTTGATGATTTTAACTTTAGTTAATTGCCGTGTTTTGTATTATAGTTAAGGATTTGATTATAGCATTTCACACATTGTTCAATTTATCACTCGCAATTTCCAAATTCCCAATTCACAAACCAAACAATCAAAATCATATTTATCTTATCGGTAATCATTACACGTAATTGGGTATTTCTTGTCTGAAAATCTGAAAAATAACAAAACTCAGCACTTAAAACTCAGAATTCAGAACTCTAAAAACTATCTTTGTATCTTAAATAGTAAAGAGTATGCAAATCATAGAGGTAGGAGAGAACCGAAAGCTACAAAAAGAATTTTTAGAGTTTCCAGTGGGTCTGTATAAAGGAAATCCATATTGGATTCGTCCACTTGATCAAGATATTGAAAAATTATTCGACCGTCAGAAAAATCCAATTTTCAATATTGGGGGTGATTGTGTTCGATGGCTTGCACTTGATGAATCGGGTAAAACCATTGCACGAGTAGCAGCGTTTACTAATCCTGCTACTGCTACACAAGGGAACGAGCAACCAACGGGTGGAATGGGCTTTTTTGAGTGTATCAACGATGAGTCGGTGGCTTTTGCGATGTTCGATAAATGCAAAATTTGGCTACAAGAGCGTGGTATGGAAGCGATGGATGGTCCAATTAATTTTGGTGAACGTGATAACTGGTGGGGGCTACACGTTGACCCACACGATGCCGAACCAACTTGGGGGATGTTCTATCACCATAATTATTACCGTGCGTTTTTCGAAAATTATGGTTTTCAAGATTATTTTCAGCAATATACATTCTTGTTGCCAATTCCGGAAGAAGAAGCTCGTAAGGTAGTTCGACCAGCTTTGTTTGAAATTGCCAATCGAATTTACAATACACCAGGCTATGAGTTTAAGCATGTGAGCAAGAAGGAGTTGCCCAAATTTGCCGAGGATTTCAGAATTATCTACAATAAGGCATGGGCAAAAAACTCAGCTACGGGTGAAATGACGCCCGAGCGTGCCGGTGCTATTATGCAAACTATGAAACCAATATTGGAGGAAGAACTCATGTGGTTTGGCTATCATAATGGCGAGCCGATTGCTTTTTTTATCATGATTCCAGAGTTAAATCAGATTATCAAATATGTCAATGGAAAGCTTAATCTGATTGGGAAAATTAAGTGGTTGTACCATACACTAATGAAAACCAATAAAAAAGCACGTGGTGTGATTTTTGGCGTAATACCAGAATATCAGGGAAGAGGCATTGAATCGGCGATTGCTTTGTCGTTTTCGAGGGCTTGTTGGGTTCCGAATTACCAGTATAAAACCTTGGAACTCAATTGGATTGCCGATTTTAACCCCAAAATGCTTAAAGTAACACAGATGTTGGGAGCTAAAAAATATAAGACCTACATTACTTACAGATACTTATTCGATAGGAATAAAGAATTTAAGCGTTGTCCGCAAATCTAAAAGCTATTTCTGAAGAAATAAATAAACAAAAAATCGTTATCTTTGCAATAATATAGACATTTTCACTAAAAAAATCCTTTTGCAAAGGTAAATTATCTATGTCATTACTTACAGTAGGTTCGGTAGCGTTTGATAAATTGGAAACGCCATTCGGAAAAACAGATAAAATCATTGGCGGAGCTGCCACTTTCATCACGCTCACTGCATCATACTTCGTAAAAGAAAACAATCTCGTGGCGGTTGTTGGTGAAGATTTTCCACAAGAAATGATTGATACTTTGGTAAGCCACGGTGTAAATGTGGATGGTCTTGAAATCAGAAAAGGCGAGAAATCTTTTTTCTGGCATGGTCGTTACCATAATGATATGAATAGCCGTGATACGGTTGAGGTTCAATTAAACGTAATGGAAAATTTCGACCCGAAGATTCCAGAGTCATACCAAGGTTGTGAGTTTTTAATGCTCGGAAATACTGCACCAGCGATTCAACATTTGGTTTTAAAGCGTTTAGCTACCCGCCCAAAGTTTGTATTGCTTGATACAATGAATCTTTGGATTGATATTGCTTTAGATGATTTGAAAGCTCTATTGAAAGATGTTGATTGTGTAACTATCAACGACGAAGAAGCACGCATGCTTTCAGGTGATTATTCATTGCGTCGTGCGGCTAAAACAATCATGGCAATGGGTCCAAAAACACTTATTATTAAGAAAGGTGAACACGGTGCTTTGTTGTTCCAAGGTGAAGAAATCTTCTTCTGTCCAGCATTACCTTTAGAAGAAGTATTCGACCCAACGGGTGCTGGTGATACTTTTGCGGGCGGATTTATTTCGCATTTAGCTAAAACTGGCGATTTAAGTTTCGAAAACATGAAACGTGGCATCGTTTATGGTTCAGCAATGGCTTCATTCTGTGTAGAGAGGTTCGGTTCGGAGCGTATCCAAAACCTTACGCAAGAAGAGATTGCAGCACGTGTAGATGAATTCAAAAAATTAGCTGCATTTGAGTTGTAATATAGTCCACAGTTAATGGTCAATCGTCTACTGACTTAATATGAAAAGCCCTTTAGCGATTCTTCGTTAAAGGGCTTTTCTGTGGATAATTGCCTATTGAGTTTTGTTTATTAAAATCCTCCACTTCCGTAGTATTGGCGTCTTCTACTTACTTTTAGTTCTTGCAATAAAGCACTGCGTACGTTGAGTGTAAATGAATAACTTGTGCGTACTGAATAGCCCGAAATTGGTGTCCAGTTAAATGCCATATCCCAACAGTGTAATTCACGGTGTAAGGTAATATTAGTTAATGTAGGAGCTTTTAGCTGCATATCATAACCTGTATTAAAGCCAATTTTCCACTTTGGGGTTAGACTCAAATCTCCTTGAACAGTAATTGCTTGCGTAACTTGTGGGTCAGCCAAACCTTGTTTCGTATAATTGAGGTTGTAGCTTAAATTAAGTGTCCACGGAATCGAAAAATCTACATAAAGTTCAGGATTAGCTGCAATAAATTTCTTCATGGCATCCATCGCAGGATTATTCGATTGAGGATTTGTCTTTGGTTTTCCCTTATCAGGATTAAAAGTTGCTGGAGATAAACGAGTTGAAATCGCAATATTGGCTGTACGTAAAGTGGCCAAACCAGCAAATCCTTGTACTCGTTCAATTTTATAGAAACGTCTTATTCTTCCAGCCGGATTTAAGGCTCTTAATTCTGGTGTACTTTCTGGTTGATAATAATAGGGGTCAAAACTTGCACCCATATTTAGATTTACTAAGTTTTTAAACAAATTGGTGTTAGCACTCATGTTAATATTTGATAGATTCATCGAGTCTCCCAAAGCCAATAGGTTATAACTTGTGCCTAAACTTAAATTATCGAGTAATGAAATTTTGTCAAATGCTTTGGCTGCTGTATCTGATTTTGAGCGAACTTTAGCTTCAAGTTGATTCGTAAGGTTGAAACTTACATTACCCGAAGCCCCTGCCGAAGCCCCTAAAGTCGGGTATTTTGGTAAAAGCTTACGTAACGTATCATAAGTAGTAATACCATTTGTAGTTGTTCGGTCAATTCTTACTACTTTATATTCAAATAATCTTTTTGTGAAATCAGGGGCATAACTTAAACTTAGCGAAGGAGCCATCGTGTGGCGAATGGCTTGCAAGCGACTTTTACCTCTAAACTGGTAAGTTCCATACACACGTGTATTCATACTTCCTGAAACCGAGGTTTGATACGTTGGAAAGAAACCTCTAACGGTATCAATCTTCACGGCATTCTCACTTGCAATATATTTATAGCTAAGGCTTTGTGTTGAAATGTCACCTCTTAGTGAGACACTCGGTGTAAAGTTGATATATCGTGCGATTTTAAAGTTCGGCAATGCAATTGGAATAGAATAGGTAGTGGTAAATTTACCGTCACTCAAAACTTGATTTAGTGCATCGAGTGTATTGAGTTTTCGCACATTACTGAGGCGTTCCTGTAAAGCTTTTTGCAAAAGTCTTTCTGAGGGGGTTAATGTCAGTGGGTTAGCATCACGGAGTCTGATTTCTTCGTTAGTCAAAGGCTTTGCTTCAATAGAAGAATAGGTTCCGTCGGCATTTTGGCGAACTATTTTATAATCAGAATAACTCGTAATACTATTCACACGTGTATTAGTTGCTTGATAACCACCACTTACATTAAGTCCAACCCTAAATGATTCATACCAGCGGCCAATTTGTTTTTTTTCTGGTACAAATGGGTTAAACTGATTCAAACCAATGCTATAATTTGCCGAAGCATCAACTTGCCCAGTGGTGAAGTTTTGCGAAACATTAAGCCCCGAACTTGTAACCAATTTTTGATTAAAAGTTCGTCCAAACTGAACAGATGAATTAGATGAACTACTCAAATAATTGCTTACATCAACGGTATTGACGTTGTTTCGGTTAAAACCATTACTGCGTAAATTTACAGACGAAGAAAAACTACGGTCAGGACGCTTATTGGCAGGCGTATGCGACCAACTTAAGCTAAAGTCTTTGGTTTTATAGTTATTATTATCGTCAGTGGCAACAACTTCAGGTGTGTTATTGTTAAAATTATATTGAAAATTCAGGTTACCTGAGTATTTGTATTTTTTAGAGTATGTTGATTGTGCACCCACCCCAAAGCTACCTTTTGAGTAAATTTGGGCTAGGACTTTCATACCAATTTTTTCATTGATGGCAAAATAATAGCCAAAGTCACGGAAATAGAAACCACGATTATTGGCATCTTCCCCGTAGGTGCCCATGATTATCCCTGAAGTTCCAGCTTCTTTATTTTTTGGTACTGGAAAGAACCCAAAGGGTAATCCAATAGGCAGAGGGACTCCACTCAAAACAAAGTGGAAAGGCCCTGAAATAACTTGTTTTTTGTTGACTAACTTGATTTTCTTGGCAGCAATATGAAAATGGGGCTCTTTCATATTACAAGTGGTATATTTGGCATCAACCAAATACATATCATCGTTGGCATCTTTTTTTACCCGTTCCCCCGTCACGAAACCTTCGCCTTGTTGTGTGACAATTCCCTTAATAAGTGCCTTTTTTGACTTAAAATTATATCGAATAGTATCTGTATTATATTTATCGCCACTCTGTGAGAAGATAGGTTTTCCTTTAATACCATTGCCCTTGGTAGTATCGGGCGAACCATGAGCAAAAACTTCACTTTTCCCCCAATCAAGTTTGATGTAATCGGCATCTAATTCAATATCACCGTAAGTCACGCGAGCTTTTCCGTAGAGGTGTAAGATTTCACCTGAAACGTCCATTACCGTAGAGTCTTCGGCAACATACTTAACTGTTGTTGAAAGTCCGCTTTCTTTACTTCGCATCGAATCGGCAATCATTACACGAGTGGTATCTCGTTTTTCTTCAAAAAGTTTATTGCCAAATGGTTTAGTAGCCGAACTAGGGCGAGTAGTTGTTTTGGTGCTAGGGCGAGAGAGATTACCTCCACCAAACTTTGATAGATTACCTCCCGGAAATTGTGCTACTGAATTGAATGAACTTAAAATCAAAAACAATCCGAAGCTAAAATGTAGGAATAAGCCTAACATCGGCCAGTTTTTATTGCTTTCCGACGTAAAACCCGTAAATGTAGTTAGTTTCTTAGTGCTTGGGGTTTTATATTTTTTCAGTTGTTCCAAAAAACTTATCTTTGTAAAAATGTCCTATTAATATAACCTATTAGGAGAAACCTTCAGATATTTCTACCAAAAACTGCAATTTTTCTGATTTCTCTCTTATTAACGCTCAGTAATGGCACAAAATTAGCTATTATATAGTCGTGAAAGAACGTTTGCTCATAAAATCATGTTAAAAAATCTTAAAGTTCTACTTATACTAATATTTAGCCTTGAAATTGTACACGCCCAAAGCGGAAAAATCCGAACAATTGTGATTGATGCAGGGCATGGAGGAAAAGACCCCGGAACACAGCATAGCAAGCTTCGTGAGAAAGATATTGCTTTGAGTGTAACACTTAAATTAGGTAAAAAAATTCAAGAAAAACTACCTGATGTAAAAGTAATCTACACACGCAAGAGCGATGTTTTCTTGCCATTACACGAACGTGCTGCTATAGCTAATAGAAATAAAGCCGATTTGTTTATTTGTATTCACGTCAATGCTAATCCTCATTCATCGAAGTTGAGTGGCTCAGAAACATACGTGATGGGGCTACATAAAACAGAAGATAATCTCGCCCTTGCTATGCGAGAAAATGAGGTTATTTTGATGGAAGATAATTACAAGAAAAATTATAAAGGCTATGACCTTAGTTCGCCTATGGCAAATATCATGTTGGCTAATTATCAGAATGCTTTCATGAAAGAAAGTGTGAAACTAGCAAGTATGGTTGAAAAGCAAATGTCGAAGTCAGGGCACAGAAGTCGTGGAGTAAAACAAGCAGGATTTCAAGTGTTATGGCAAACTGCTATGCCTGGGATTTATGTCGAAACAGGCTATTTAACTAATTCGACTGATAAGAGAATATTGGGTAGTACGGATGGACAAGAAAAGTTGGCCGAGGCGATATTCAAGGCAGTAAAAGCATATAAAGAAAGTAAAGAACGCCTCTAATCTCGATAAGGGAACAAAAAATGTTTTTTTTGGTGTTCTCTTTTTACAAATTATGAGTATTGGTTTGTAGATTGCTTTAGCGTACTTTTGTAAAAAAAATAAAAGTCTCCCTTTAAGGGTTGAGGTTATGAAAAAAGAATATAAAGTTGGCTTGCTTGGCATTATTGCATTTGCAATATTTTATTTAGGCTTCAATTTTCTGAAAGGTTTGGATATTTTTCGAACCGAAAATGAATATTATACTTACTACGAAAATGCTGAGGGATTACAAACCTCAAACCCAGTTACGTTCAATGGGGTGCCAGTTGGTCGTGTAGTTTTGGTTGAACCCGACCAAGAAAAAAATCGAGTGAAGGTAATGCTTGCCATAAAGCGTGATATCAAAGTAAGCGATAAAGCCATTGCAGTTTTAGCTGATAATGGACTTTTAGGTGGAAAGGTTATCAAACTTAAAATTCCAGTTGGTAATCCTTTAGCAGATGAAGCAACTATCGGTAGCGAAATTGAAAAAGGAATGGTGGCTGCAGTTACCGATAAACTAAGTCCAACACTTAAAAATGTTGATTCTTTGCTTACTACAACTACTGCTATTATCAAACAATTTGACCAAACGGCTGTTGCATTAAAGGTTCTTATGGCCAGTGCTACCCAAACAACCAACGGTGTAAATGGGGTGGTTGCATCTAATGCTAAAAACCTTTCAGCCATTACAGCTAATGCCGCAGTTTTAACTGCTAATTTGAATACACTTTCAAAGAATCTTGATGACCAAATCAAGCCAATTCTTAATAAAACCAATACTTTTGCCGATTCTTTAAATGCCGTGAAATTAGGAGAAACCGTTGCTCAATTGAATAAATCAGTGGCTGGATTGCAAGGAGTCATTAAAGAAGTAAATCAAGGGAAGGGCACTTTGGGTAAATTGGCAAAAGACGATTCACTTTATGTGAATTTAGATAGAACAGCGGCTAATATTGCTCTACTTATGGCTGATTTGAAGGCTAATCCAAAGCGATATGTGCATTTTTCATTGTTTGGAAAGAAAGAGAAGAAGTAATGCATAATTCTGAGTTCTGAATTCTGAGTTATTCATTATTACTCAGCACTCAAGACTCAGAATTATGAGCTAAATCACTTCCGTACTAACTCCAATTTTTCTACTGGGTGATACACCAAAGGCGTGTATTCTACTTCCACATCAGATTTATCAAGTCCAAAGGCTTTTTCGTCGGATAAACTCATTCGCTTCAAGAAAAAGTAAGTGTTTAGCAAAATGCCTTCTCTAACCGAAAATTCATTCTCTACCGAAAGGAATTTCTCAATCACTACAAACTTAAAGTCAGGTTCGCTATTGTATTTTGTTGAACCATCAGGGCGAATGTGCAAATTCAATTCTTTTCGCTCGACCAAATCCTGTACGATTTTCTTGAAATAAAGTTCTACTCGTGGCTGTACCCGGAAGCCCGTATTAATGTCGATTTTAATGATTTTATCATCAAGCAATTCGCTTACTTCGTAGTTGAGCGTGTAAGGTTCGTCGGTGCGGTTGATATGCACAAACCAATACACATCAGCACGTTTGGGCTTTTTCGAGAATATAGATTTCATGATTTTCTCTTCAATATGATTCTTGCGGTCGGCTTTTGATAAATAAACCAAATGCGTTGAAAATTTGGGAATGTTTTCGTCTTCGCTCAATTCGGTGATTCGTGAAATATAGTGTCTTAAATCAATAAAATTAACGAGTTTATTATTGATTTTGCGAGCTTTGTGCCAAACATACATCACCAAGAATATAAATACCTCAAAGAATAAAAACATCCATCTTTCTTTAATTTTTGCCACATTCGTAATGAAAAACGAGCCTTCAATCACGATAAAAACTACCAAGATTAGCCCAATTATCCACGGATTCCATTTTTTGATGTATCGCATGAAGTAGGTCAATAGAATCGTGGTCATAATCATAGCAATGGTAATTGAAAAACCATAAGCTGCTTCCATGTGCGATGAATTTTGGAAATATAAAATCATCATCACACAGCCAATCCATAGAATCGTATTAACACTCGGAATATATATTTGTCCTTTCAATTCGGTTGGATTCCTGACCGTAACTCTCGGCCAAAAATTCATACTAATTGCCTCACTGATAAGCGTATATGAGCCACTAATGAGTGCCTGCGAGGCAATAACCGTGGCGGCCGTAGCAATGACTACGCCCGCAATCAGAAACCAGTCAGGCATGATTTCGTAGAATGGATTTCGGCCATTAAGTACGCTTTCGCCTTGATTGAGTACCCAAGCCGCTTGGCCTAAATAATTGACCAAAAGGCATATTTTAACAAAAATCCAGCTGATACGGATGTTTTCTCGGCCACAATGACCTAAATCAGAATACAGGGCTTCGGCTCCCGTAGTACACAAAAATACCGCTCCCAACAGCCAAAAACCTTGCGGATATTGACTCAATAGCTGATACGCATAATACGGATTGATGGCTTTTAGTACTTCGGGATGTTTGATGATTTCTGTAAAACCCAGCGTAAAGAGCATCGTAAACCAAACAACCATCATCGGGCCAAAAGCACTGCCCACTTTTTGTGTACCAAATCTCTGGAAAAAGAAAAGTAGCGATAAAATGACGATAACAATCGGGACGGTGGGCAAATGTGGCACCACAATTTCAAGACCTTCGACTGCCGAAGCGACCGAAATCGGTGGCGTGATGATGCCATCGGCCAAGAGAGTTGTTGCTCCCAAAATGGTTGGAATGATAAGGTTTTTTCCGAATCTTCTGACCAAAGCATAGAGCGAAAATACACCCCCTTCGCCGTGATTATCAGCCATTAATGTCAGAATAATGTATTTGAAAGTTGTCTGAAAAGTCAGCGTCCAGAACACACACGAGATTGCTCCATAGACCAAAATCTCGGAGATTTCACGCTCGCCAATGATTGATTTAAAAACGTAGAGAGGGCTCGTGCCAATATCGCCGTAGATGATGCCGAGGGCAACCAGCAGCGAAGCCACCGTAACTTTTTTTGTGTTTGAATGACTACTCATAATAGTGAGAATTTTGTGTTTGAAAATGAAAATTTGGGCAAAGCAAAAGCAGTCATCAGCAAAACTGATTAGCCCGTTTTTTGAATATTTGAGTGTTTTTTTAGGTCTTAGAAAGTAATAGCCAAAGAGCTAATGATGAGGTTATTCTGATGGATAAATGTTTCGTTTTTTTGAAAAATAACGTCTTTACTGTGCAGATTTCGGTATTCTATTCGACATAAAAGATTATTGCTAATTAGGTAATCAACATTGAGCGAATGCCCGATGGTCTGAAAACCATTTTTGCTATTGGTACTGATAATTACTTGATTTTTATCTGAATAAAATTCGCTTCTTGCGGCAAAGTTTAGCTTTTTATTTGGTGAATAACGAGCAATAAGCACAGGCGAATACCAAATATGATAACTTGTACTTTTCGGTGTTTTTTGCTGAAATCCTACATCAAAGCCAAACGTAAGACCAAATTTGGTGCTTACTTGGAAGATTCCGTAAAAATTATGAAAATACCGCACTAACCTTACCCAATCAGGTGTATAGCTACCAATAAATGAGCTACTATTGATTGTGAGTTTGGCGATAGGTTTAAACGTAATCTGGTGCCCAAAGGCAGGTGTATTATTGCCCTCAAGCCGTTGGATTCGTTGCCAACCATTGAGTACCAAAGCACTCAAAAACCATTTTTCGTTATCAGAGTTATACGAAAGTTTTACTCCACTTTCATAGTAAGGCGAATTTTCGGCCAAAATACTGCGGGTTAGTGTCCAACAATCTTTGCTAATTGCACTTTCAAAGCCAATGTGTGAGCCAAAAATACCTGCATCGAGCCACAGGTTTTTATTTCGAGATACTTTAAAACCAATATTTGCTTCCAGAATGTTTTTTAAAACTCCCGTTTCGGCGGCAAGATTGGCATTGGCATACGTGCCAGCCATTAGTGCCAAGTTTGCTCTACTTTTACTATGCTGATAAGCTACTTTTACAAACCCCAAATTGAGGTTTACTTCGTTGTGTCTATTGTGAGAATAGGTAAAAGCTGGTCTCAAATGATTAACTGGATTGGCAAAATCATATCCATAAAATGTTTCAAGATAAGCACTCAAAGCCACTGACCGAGACGAATCAGTTTGGGCATTGACGATGAATATCGTTTGTGTGCAAATCACTATAATTATTAAGAAACCCTTCATATTGATACTATTTTGAATAAAATTTAGGCGAA
Organism: Emticicia oligotrophica DSM 17448; assembly: GCF_000263195.1. Taxonomy (GTDB): domain Bacteria; phylum Bacteroidota; class Bacteroidia; order Cytophagales; family Spirosomataceae; genus Emticicia; species Emticicia oligotrophica. Next base: position 696,107 of record NC_018748.1, on the reverse strand, counting down.
GTTAGCTATTTTTCGCCTCCGATAAATCGGTAGCCAACCCCCGATTCGGTGATTATGTATTTGGGTTGGTCGGGGTTATCTTCGATTTTTTTGCGGAGTTGTCGCACAAAAACCCTCAAATACTGCGATTGTTCAAGATAACTTGGCCCCCAAATAGTTTTCAAAAGAAATTGGTGTGTCAAAACCCTACTTTCATTCTGAGCCATCAATACCAATAATTGATATTCGGTGGTAGTTAGCTTCAAAACTTCTTGATTTTTCTTCACGATTCTCGAAGTAAAATCAATACTTAGATTTCCATATTCTCGTAAAGGCACATTTTCGGTGTTTTGTGCCAATCGGAGTGCGGTTCGGATTCGAGCTAGTAGTTCGCCTGTGCGAAAAGGCTTCGTCAGATAATCGTTTGCACCACTATCAAGTGCCTGAATGATGTCGTCTTCGTTATCTCGTACCGAAAGAATAATGACAGGAGCTTTGTACCATTCTCTGAGCCTTTTCAAGATACTTTGTCCATCTTCGTCTGGCAGACCTAAGTCGAGTAAAATCAAATCTGGTGGGTGCATCGCTGCCGAAATTTGTCCCTCTTTACCTGTACTAGCCTCATATACTCGAAAATTGTTGGCAGAAAGGGTTATTTCTAATAATTTACGAATCTGAACTTCGTCGTCGATGATTAATATTGTTGGGTTATTCATGTCTTTTGTGTTTATTGTAAGAATCCTCCGCTGAAATCATCGCCCCAGTTGGCTTTAGTCGGAATTTCAATCGTAAATAAAGCTCCACTTCCTGCTCTATTACCTACTTTGATGGTGCCTCCATGAGCTTCAATAAAGCCTTTTGTGATAGACAAACCTAAGCCTAAACCTCCTGTTTGTGTGTTTTTTGAGCGATAAAATTTAGTGAAAACTTGAGATAAATCGCCTTTCGGGAAACCTTTGCCATTATCTTGAATTTTAATGATACATTTTTCATTGACATAATCGGCCGAGATATGAATAAGCGTTTTTTCGGGCGTATAAATCGAACAATTATAAAGAATATTGTAAATGGCTTGCTCTAGCAGTCCGAAATCAAGTTTCAAAAAAGGCAGATTGGGCGGCATTTCTACTTTTACTTCATGAAATTTTAGTTCTGTTTCCAGTTGATTGATGGCTGTATGAATCAGTTCGGTGAGGTCATACCAATCTAATTTCGGACGAATTGACCCTGATTCGAGCCTCGAAACATTTAATAAATTTCCTACAAGACGATTAAGCCTATCGGCCGCCGTATTTATTTCTTGGTAGAGATTGATTTTATTGGTTTCGCTAAATTTCGAATTATCGGTCAATAGATTATCGGTTGCTCCTAAAATAGTAGCAATGGGTGTACGAAATTCGTGCGAAATAGAATTAAAAAGCGTATCATAAAGTTTCAAGGCATTTACACGTTCTTCACGCTGAATTGCCAGACTTTCAAAGTGTTTTATGCGAGCCGTAAGTACCCCATTTAGCATCACTATTATAAAGTACATCGCAAGCATCAGTACATCTTCTGATTTTGATACGTGAAATGTAAAGTGTGGAGGAATAAAGAAAAAATCCCAAATAAAAGCACTCAAAACCGCCGATAGAAGTACAGGGTAAAGGCTTAACTTCATAGCCAAGACCGAAACCGTAAATAAAAGAATAAGGGCAACCGTGCGATAGCCAATTAAATCACTAAACGGATAACAAATCGCTGAAATTAGACATACAATAATGATACTTATCAAATATGCCGAATTGCCTTGCGTATATTTTTTGGTCAGAATATCCTTCATTAGTTGGAGTCGTTATGATGATACAAATGTAGGCCTATGTTTATAAATGAAATGTAAAACAAAGCCTTTCTTATATAAAGATTTTGTAAAGATTCATTGATTTTGTGTTTAAGCCCCAAAAAACAATCTTATTTGTGGGTAGATGAGGCCTACGAGTTGGTTAAATCTTTTTAATCATGGTATAAATCTTTAATTTTACATTTCAATTTTAGAAAGAATACAATGTCCGAAAAACGCTGGTTATATAAATCTACACCCAATCCTCAAACTGTTAATGAATTAGCACAAGCAATTAATGTTGATAAAGCACTTGCTTCTATGCTTGTGCAGCGAGGAATTACGGTTTTTGATGAAGCACGAGATTTCTTCCGCCCTAAGCTCGAACACCTACATGACCCATTTCTGATGCCAGATATGGAGAAAGCGGTAGAAAGATTGACTGAAGCCCTTGAAAATGGTGAAAAGATAATGGTTTATGGCGATTATGATGTGGATGGAACTACTTCAGTGGCATTGGTATATGGCTATTTATCAACCTTTTATAGCAATTTAGAATACTATAACCCAGACCGATACGAAGAAGGATATGGGGTTTCAGTACAAGGAATCGAATGGGCGGCTGAGCAAGGCGTATCTTTGGTAATTTGTTTGGATTGTGGCATTAAGGCTCAAGACAAAGTTCTTTTGGCGAAAGAAAAATTCAATATTGATTTTATTATTTGTGACCACCATGAACCTGACGATACTTTACCTAATGCAGTTGCCGTGCTCGACCCTAAACGTAAAGATTGTCTGTACCCTTATAAAGAATTAACAGGAAATGGTGTAGGCTTTAAACTTTTGCAGGCATATTGTATAAGAAACGAAAAACCACTTGATACGCTTTTAGAATTCTTAGACTTGTGCGTTGTAAGTATCGCTTCTGATATTGTACCAATTACGGGAGAGAATCGAGTTCTGGCTTTTTATGGTTTAAAAAAGCTCAATGAAAACCCAAGAATTGGACTCAAAGCATTGAAAGAAGTAGCAGGCTTTACCACATCAATGACTATTGAAAATGTAGTTTTTGTCATTGGGCCAAGGATTAACGCTGCGGGACGAATCAAGCACGCCAAAGCTGCGGTAAAGCTCTTATTATCAGATGACTATGATGAGGCTTTAGAGTTTGCTCATGAGATTCAGAAGCATAATAGCGAACGCCGTGGACACGATACTCGAATGACCGAAGAGGCACTTGCCATGATTGAGGGAGATGAGTGGATGATGAGTAAAGCGAAAAGTACGGTACTTTACAGAGAAGATTGGCATAAAGGAGTTATAGGAATTGTGGCGAGCCGTTGTATAGAAAAATACTATAGACCAACGATAATTCTTACAAAATCGCATGAAAAAGCGGCAGGTTCTGCCCGTTCTGTTGCTGGATTTAACCTTTACGAAGCTATTGAAGAATGTGCTGACCTGCTCGAACAATTTGGTGGACACACACACGCAGCGGGTATGACAATGCCCATTGAAAATATAGATGCCTTTAGATTGGCGTTTGATGAAGTGGTAAGTAAGTATATCACACCTGAGCAGCTTACTCCAGTTGTGAATATTGATGTAAAAATAAAATTGGCTGAAATTAATGCAAAATTCTATCGAATTATGAATCAAATGGCTCCATTTGGACCAGAAAATATGCAACCAATTTTTGCTTCTGAAAATCTTACACTTAAATATACACCAAGAGTAATGAAGGAAAAACACCTACGTTTAGAGCTTTTTGAAGAAGAAACGGGGGCAATTCTAACTGCCGTTGGATTTGGAATGGTTGAAGAACACCTAGAAAGATTGCATACCAATAAATATTTTAGTGCAGCTTATCAGATTGATGAAAATACGTTTAATAATAAAACATCTTTACAATTGATGTTGAAAGATATCAAGTATAGTTAAGAATAATTAACGCTGAAATTTGTTTATTATAGCGTAATTTTGCTTGTAGGACAGGTTTGTAACTTGTCAAAATAGAGAACTTGAAAAAATAGGTTGAAAACCTGTTCCACCAAATATGATTTTAAGAACAGAAAACTTAATAAAAAAATACGGCCAGCGATTAGTTAATAACAACGTGAGCTATCAAGTTGGCCAAGGCGAAATTGTTGGACTGCTCGGCCCCAATGGGGCTGGGAAGACTACTTCGTTTTATATGGCCACTGGGCTAGTTAAACCCAACAGTGGAAAGGTTTGGCTCGATGACATGGATATTACTTCTTTGCCAATGTATAAGCGTGCGAAATTAGGTGTGGGCTATTTGGCACAAGAGGCATCGGTTTTTAGAGATTTAACCGTTGAAGAAAACATATTAGGTGTGCTCGAATTGGCTAAACCAGAACTTACGAAAGCACAGCGAAAGGAAAAAACGGAAATATTGTTAGAGGAGTTCAGTTTAACCCACGTGCGTAAGAATAAAGGTATTGTTTGTTCTGGTGGAGAACGCCGTCGGACTGAAATTGCTCGTGCTTTATCGGTTGACCCTAAATTTATTTTACTTGATGAGCCTTTTGCGGGGGTTGACCCTATTGCTGTTGAAGAAATTCAAGGGATTGTGGCTAAACTTAAGCACCGAAATATCGGAATTTTGATAACTGACCATAATGTAAACGAAACGCTTTCGATTACTGACCGGGCGTACTTACTTTTTGAAGGGAAAATTCTACGCCAAGGAACTGCCGAAGACCTTGCTAATGATGAATTGGTTAGAAAGGTTTATTTAGGTCAACATTTTGAATTAAAAAGAAAGATATAAATATCAATTTTTAATAAAAAACGGTAGTAAGAATTATACTTGCTACCGTTTTTTTTATTACCTCGGTCTTGGTGGTCTTTCCCCATTTATTGGAGGAGGAGGAGGTCCATGATGTTCGGCCTCTAATTTTTGAAATTTAGCAAATTGAGAAGCAGATAGGATACTTTTCATCGTCTTTTCGAAACTTTTTCGATGGGCATCTAAAGCTGCTCTTTTCTCTCTTTCTTCAATTTTACTCGTAAAAATATCCTCCATTTGTTTGATGTTTTTCAAAAAAGCATCATGTACTTTTTTAGAAGCAGCTGCATTTAGGCCTAACTCTTTGGTCATTCTTTCAGTAAATTGTTCAGCATTGGGTATTGGAGGTCGTTCACCACGAGGAAGGCCATCAGGGCGATGTGCGGGTGGCTGGGCATATAATGATAAACTACTTAAAAATAGTAGTATCAAAAATAATCTAATACTTTTTTTCATGTGTTTGGAATATTTTTCAAAGCAATGATAAGATAAATTTCTCAAATAAATTTGCTTGTTTGCTTTTTTCTGCCATCAACGCAACCTCAATAAATCTTCTGACGTACTCAATAAAGTACTAACCTCTTTATATTTCAAGCTAACTATGAAAACTTACAACAAAATTTGGAAAATTACTATCGCCTGTGGTGCACTTTTTACACTATCTTCTCTAAGTTCCTGCATAAAAGAAGATACTTTTAATCAAAAAGTTAATAATTCTCTATTTAATGATGCAGAAGGTCAATCGATGATTCTTTCAGTTGAAATGATTGAAAAATTAATGGTTAATGCACGAATACTTTCACAAGGAGATTGTGATACAGATGATGATAAAGATAATGATGGAACGGATGATAGTACTGATGGCTTATACCAAAACAATGAAGATTATGACCATGATGGAAAAGATGACAACGTAGATACTGATGATGATAATGATGGCATAAAGGATGATGTTGACTCTGATGATGATAACGATGGTATAAATGATGATGTTGACCCTGATGATGATAATGATAAAACCCCCGATATTTTTGATAAAAAAAACTATGATGATGATGATTTTGATAATGATGGTCTAAACAACACCTCAGACCCCGACGATGATAACGATGGTACTCCTGATATTAGTGATGCAGATGATGATAACGATGGTACAAATGATGATATTGACAAAGATGACGATAATGATGGTCTAAACGATACAGATGATTCAAGGTATAATAATAATGAAGACTTTGATAAAGATGGTGAAAATAATTTAAAAGATACAGATGATGATAATGATGGATTAAATGATGATGTTGACCCAGATGATGATAATGATGGTAAGACTGATGATGTAGATGCTGATGATGACAATGATAGAATGCCTGATTTTATTGATAAACGTCATGATGATGATGATGACTTTGACGATGATGGCTTACCTAATCACTCAGATAGTGATGATGATAACGATGGGATTAATGATACTAATGACCAAGATGATGATAATGATGGGGTAAATGATGATAAAGACCTCGATGATGACAATGATGGCCTTCATGATTCGATGGATAACCAAGCTAATAATGATGATGACTTTGATGATGATGGTAAAAAAAATCGGATAGATAATGATGATGATAATGATGGAGATACCGATGATGTAGATACCGATGATGATAATGATGGAATTAATGATACTAATGACCTCGATGACGATAACGATGGGATTAATGATGATAAGGATAAATCGGTTGGTGATGACGATGATTTTGACGATGATGGCCAATTAGATGATTCAGATAGTGATGATGACAATGATGGCATGAATGATAATGATGACCCTGATTCTGATGATGATGGAGATTTTGATTCGTGCGGAGCTACTTTACCAACTCTTGCTATTTCTTATATAACTACTAATTATCCAACTTATACAATTTTAGGTACGGAAAAATCAAATCGTAAAGGAGAAACTATTTATAAAACTTATATCCGAAATGGGCCAAGTTCCACTAAATTAAGACTCATATTTGATGTAAATGGAAATTTCCAACGAATACAATAAATCGGTCCCAACTATCTCGATTTAATGAATGTATTTACAACCTGAAATTTTTATTTATATGCAATCTAATATCCTAAAAATACTCTTTCTACAAGTCGCTTTTTTTGTATTTATTAACCAAAAGAGTGCAGCACAAAGTTATTGTACACCTATTTATTCAGATGGATGTGGGTTTGATGATGGTATTTCTAGTTTCACCATTAACGGTACAACGCTTAGTACTAATAGTGGATGTTCAACAGGAGCTTTCCAGTTTTATAGCAGCAATACAGCAAGTGTCTATGCTGGCCAGTCCTACAATTTCTCAGTAAATTTTATTAATGCCATTAACGATGAATATGTATCTATTTGGATTGATGCAGATAAAGATGGCTTGTTTGACATGAGTGAACTGGTACTTCAAACAAATACACCAGTCACAGAACCATATAATGGTAATATTACAATTCCTGCCAATGCCAGTGGAACCTTAAGAATGAGAATAAGGGTAAGTTTTGAAAATATAGCTACTGACCCTTGCTCAGAATATAGATGGGGTGAAACAGAAGATTATCTATTGAATGTTTCTTGCCCGTACTCACAGACCTTCACGCAGGCTCATAACGGAACTGCCACTATGTATGCTTCTAGTTTGATTACTGCATCGAACATAATAAGTACAGGGGCTAATATTACCTACAATGCTGGGGCATCAATTATTATTCAACCAGGTTTTTTGGCTGAGTCTGGAAGTGTTTTTTTAGGTAAAATTTCTGGATGTCCAAATTGAAACATTAACACTATTAGTTTATCTTATATAATTAAAACCTGTTTTCATTTATTTGGAACAGGTTTTTGCTTTATAACATTTAACGTTCTCAATTAAACTTAGAAAATTTTCTTTTTCTTCACTAATTTGCAAAGTATTAAAATCAACCTTAAGTAAATGAAAATAAAGCATTTTAAATTACTGATTATCGCTATTAACTTAGTATTTTATGTTGATGTAATCGCACAAAATCACACTGAGGATACATTCGTTTATGGCGATGCCCTGCCCGATGCCCCTGAATTGGCTCCTCGTGGCGAATACAAAGTTGGTGTACGAACACTTGATTTTGTGAATAAAAACCAAGTAGATGTTCTAAAATCTAAAGGTGGAGTTGACCCAACTTACGACCGACCACTCAAGGTTGAAGTGTGGTATCCAGCCAATGTGGGTGCAGGTGTAAAAGAATTGGTAACTTATGAGCAAGTAATGGGTGCCTCAAATGACCCTAAACGTCCACTTATTCCGTTTACATTTTTAGGTCGTGCTGTTCGGGATGCCGCTCCCAAGACTACCGACGGAGCTTTTCCGCTCATTATCGTTTCGCATGGTTATTTAGGTTCAAGACTTTTATTAACTTATTTGACCGAAAATCTGGCTTCAAAAGGATATATTGTGGTTGCGATTGACCACACCGAATCAACATTCCGTGATGCTGCTGCATTTTCGAGTACCTTACTCAATCGCTCAAAAGATGATATTTTTATCATGAATCAAATTGCGAATTTAGGAAAAGATAAAAGCAGTTTTTTGTCGGGAATCGTTGATGACCAAAATATCGGCCTCATTGGTTACTCGATGGGAGGGTATGGTGTATTGAATGTGGCGGGTGCAGGTTATAGCGACCAAATTATCAAAACTTTTGGAGCATTGAGTGGTGGCAGCAAAGCTATTGAAGTTCGTACAGGAAATAATACTGAATACAAAGCCAGTATTGACCCACGTATAAAAGCAGTAGTTGCCTTTGCTCCGTGGGGCATGGAGCGTGGTGTTTGGGATTCTGAAACCTTAAAAGGCTTGAAAATACCAACCTTTTTTGTAGCAGGAAGTCAAGATGATATTTCAGGCTATGAAAAGGGAATCAAGGCAATTTATAACGGTGTGGTTAATGCCAATCGTTATATGCTTACTTACATGAATGCACGCCACAATGTGGCCCCTAATCCACCGCCAGCAGAGTCACTTCGCCCAGGTTTACATTTTGATGAATACTACCGCTACGCAGAGCCAGCTTGGAATGAACGCCGTATCAATAATATCAATCAACATTTCGTGACGGCTTTTTTGGGTATTCATCTTAAGAAAAAAGATTATGCTAAATATTTAGATGTCAATCAAAACTCAAACGATAAACCTTGGACTGGTTTCAAGCCACGAGCATCGGTGGGTTTAGAAATGCTTCATGCAGAGGCTGGTATTAAATAACCAGTAATTTAAAAGGAAGACTTCGCTTAAAGCGAAGTCTTCCTTAAAATTCAATATCTCCAACTCGTCAAATCTATTCCTTTAGGGGCAGTTTTCTTCATATCTTCAACCCATTTCGGAATAAACATTCGGTGATAGCGTAGGCGACTAATATAGTTTGGCTGAGTATGGTCGCCGTTCCAGCAATGTTCTGCACGGTCACCGTAATCTACTTCTCCTTCATAGGCTGGACTATTTAGATTTTTAAGTTCTTCTTCGGCTAAATAGACTGCATTATTGAGGTAAAAATTATCCATATCGCCACAATAAATTCTAATCTTTCCACGCCATTTTTCGCCATATTTAGCCCAATCACGCTTTAAAATATAGGTTAAATCATAATTTTCTTTCCAATATTCTGCCACTTTTGGGTCAATTACACCCGTTTTTTTGTCCCAAATTGGTTGTGGATAGCCATCTTTTCCAACTGGTGAAAAAACTGCTTCCCAAATATCCCATTGTTGACCACTTCTGGTTTTTGTTCCAAGAGCCAATTCTCGCATATTCATTTGTCTAACAGTGGCAGTGAGTTGTCCTAAATAATCTCGATAGCCTGGACGCTCAGTTTTTCTAAAATCACTTTCATAAAAATAAGCGTTTTTGTCTTTATAGATATTCACGGTTGTAAACGCCCTAAAATCAATAGGGTCGGGGCAAGCGGCATAGCATCCACCATACTCGTTAGGGTATTTTACCTGTACTGCTAATGCTTCCCAACCACCTGTTGAACCTCCATAAGTAAATCGAGCCCAGCCTTCACCAATGCCTCTAAATTTTTTTTCAATGTATGGAATTAGCTCGTAAGTAATGGCATCGCCATAAGGGCCAATATTTTCAGAATTAACTGCATAAGAATCATCGTAAAACTGGCAAGGATGCTGAATTTCGATAGCTAAAACTCTTGGAAAGTTTGGCCCTGTCCATAATTTATAGAAATCATAAGCCTCCTGCTGTACTATCTTATTATAACCATAAATTTTGAATCGAGGGCTATAGTCATCGGTAGGCATATTAGCATCGGGAGGTGTAGTGCGAAATCCATCAAAATCATTTGGGAAATGCCCATGAAAAATGGCTAATGGATATTTGACATCTTTATGCTCATCGAAGCCTTCGGGTAAAAGCACGTGTGCTCCAATATACATAGGTCTTCCCCAAAATTCAGTTAGTAATTTGCTTTGAATTTTGATATGCTTGATATACTTCGTGTCTTTTGGCTCTTCGATTGGTGGAATTGTTTGGTCAATCTTTATTTCAAAGTTTTGAACAGTTTTTGGGTTTATCGTCACCTTAATAGGTTTAGAATAGATATTTCCAGGGGCTAAATTCCATTGTTGTCCTTCTCCACGGTCCATTGGGAGCTTTACCACGTGTCCATCTTTTCTTTTAAAGGTTTCGTATTTGTGTAGCAATACTTGAACATAGTAATCACCCGCAGGAATATTGCTTAAAGCTTCAATCGGGTAGCCCAAAGTATTTTTCACATTCATAACTTTGTTTTGGTTAGAAGGCCAATTATCAAGGTCTAATCCAAATACAAGTTGAGTATTATGACCATCAAGAATCTGAAACCTAGGTTCTGATTGGTCATTTTTAGAAAGCATCAATAATAATCGCCCATCAAGTGTGCCAGAGCTAGGAAATTTAACCGAAAAACTGGTCTGAGCGAACGAAATGGAGCAAATAAAAAGTAAGGCGATGAAGGAGATTTTTTTCATGAGTTTTAAAGGCTGTTTTTCAAAGATACTATTTTTTTTAACCAAAGTATCTCCAAAAGCTAATTTTAACAGCTTAATAAATGCTTGAAACTTGATACTTATTCAAACCCTGTTAGTAGCTTATTTGATAGAATCATTTAAAAATTCAGAATGCCCCATGTTTTATTTATTTATATTAAGTGTTTTCAAACACAAATTTTTCCATTTCACTTAAAGTTTTTAAAAATGGGCTGATTTAATTTATACATTTGAGATATTTTTTATGATGATGAATAAAATATTTTCTACTAAGCAGTTTGTTTGGGGAGTGTCGCTTTTCTTGGCATTGTTCGTCAATCTTCCAATTATTTTTCTTCAGCTACCTCGGTTAGAAAAGTCGGGTATCGCTCAATTAGACATTTTGATTCAAGTGCTAGTATGTCTGATTTATTCAGTATTTTTCATTCAGTTGGTCTATCGGAGTATGAAGAATAATCTAGGAAAGTCAAGGATTATTCTTGAATTGATAGTCCTTTTTATTGGCTTTGTAGTATTATTAACGAGCCTAAATGTTTTGATTATTGGATTGTCAATGAAAATGTTTCCTACCGTGGTGATGCGTGGGGGAGTAATCGGAATAATCGCTTATTTTTTTAGCAGGTTTTTAATAGAAGCGGAGCGTAAAAATGAGATTTTACTTGAAAATGAACTTCTACGCAACGAAAATCTGATGGTACAACTTACTTCGCTGAAAAATCAATTAAATCCTCATTTTTTATTCAATTCGCTCAATACACTCAGTTGGTTAATCAATGAAGATAAAGCTAAAAGTCAGCGATATTTGCAAAAACTTTCGCAGGTTTTACGCTATTCCCTAAGTATGCAAGAACAATCGTTGGTTGCTCTTAATGAAGAACTTACACTCATTGAAAGCTATATTTTCTTACTACAAATGCGTTTTGGAGATAATTTAATCGTAAATAAAAATATTGATGATGTTTCAGCTTTTAAAATCCCACCACTTTCTTTACAACTGCTCGTTGAAAATGCCATTAAGCATAACATTATTTCAATGACTTCCCCGCTAAAAATCATAATTGAGGCTAATTTAGAGAATGAAACGCTTACAGTCAGGAATTCATTGAATAGTAAACCAAACTCTGAAGGTACGGGTATTGGACTAGCAAATTTGAATGAAAGATTTAGAATTTTGGCAGATAAAGGGTTAGAAATAGACCAAACCGAAAAGGAGTTTATCGTTACTTTACCACTAATTAATTAATTTTTTTAAAGTGAAAATTGTAATCATTGAAGATGAAGTGGCAGCGGCGAGCCAATTGAAGTATTTATTAGCACAAACGAATACTTCTCATGAAGTTTTGTCGGTACTTGATAGTGTGGCTGAGTCAATTAAGTGGTTTACCAGTAACGAAAGTCCAGATTTGATTTTCTCGGATATTCAATTAGCCGATGGAATTTCCTTCGAAATCTATGAACAAGTCCAAATCAAAGCTCCAATCATTTTCATTACTGCTTTTGATGAATACGCCATTCGTGCATTTAAACTCAATAGTGTTGATTATATCTTAAAACCACTTGATTTAGAGTCACTTGCATTTGCCATTGAAAAATTTAAAAATCAACGATTAATTCAAAGAGATAAACTCAATGAGCTTATCCAAAGGCATGCTTTTTCTCAGAAAAATTATCGAAAAAGCTTTTTGGTTAGATATCGAGAAAAATTATTACCCATTAAAACATCCGATTTTGCTTATTTTTTTATTGAAAATAGTCTTGTCTTTGGGCAGCTTTTCGATGGCCGAAAATTTATTCTTGATTTTAAACTTGAAGACCTCGAAAATCAACTAGACTCCCACGAATTTGTACGAGCCAATCGACAATATATTCTTTCAAGACCAAGCATCACGGCTATTGAATCTTTCGCGAATAGTAGAGCTTTAGTAAAAACTAATCCAATATCTTCTTTTGAAATAATAATAAGTAAAGAAAAAGTAACCTCTTTCAAGCGGTGGTTCGAAAATGGCTAATTCGTCGATTCACTTGGCATTTTTTCCTGTTCACTTCTAAAGCCACCCACCTCACCCAACCAGATTTATTGTTCCTACGTCTAATAGGTTAGTACTAAAGTATTATTAAAACAATAAATCGTATGAAGTTTAAAAACGCAATTTTGAGTCTAACAATTAGTGCTGCAATCATGATTGCAGCTTGTGAGAAAACAGAAGTTACAACCGCTACCACCGCCACAGTCACTGCATTGAGTTGTTCATCTGTTACTTATTCAGGCACTCCATCGGCAGGAGCAGCCTTTACTGGCACGGCCACCGTACCCTATACAGGCGGAAATGGAGCTGCCTATTCAGCAGGTACCGCCATTGCTTCAACAGGTGTTACTGGTCTAACAGCTACTCTGGCCGCAGGTACGCTAGCTTCAGGTGCTGGTTCGGTTACTTATGCCATTACAGGTACGCCTCTTACGAGCGGAACAGCCTCGTTTGCAGTTTTAGTAGGTGGGCAATCATGTACTTTGAGTTTAACTGTTTCTGCTACATCAAGCGGTACTGGTACAACTACAACAACTGCTGGATGGTCGATTGAAACAGATATTAATACTATTGTTGCAATGGCAAATGCATTTAAGGCTACACTTTCTTCTACACAAGTGAGTGCTCTTCAAGATACTTACAATAAGGCACATGCTCAAAAGTGGTCAAATTTGCCAGAAGCCCTATACCGTGGCAGGTCTGGTTTGCAATCAAGTACTTTTAGTACCGCTCAATGGACAGCCTTTTACAATCTTTTAAAGTCGGCCACAAGTACTACCGCAAACGAAGGCAATGATGAGTATATTGGTATTTTAGCTGCCGATGATTATTTAAACTCAATCGGAGGAGGTTCGGATTATGGTTCTGGAAATTATTACATTGCCTTCATCGGAACTCCAAGTGCAACTGGCTTGTGGTGTTTACAAATTGGTGGCCATCACGGAACAATTATTTATACTTATAATGGTGGAAAAATGACTGGTGGAACACCTTCTTTCCGCTCAACTGAGCCTTTCCCAAGTTATGTTTGGAAAAACGTTACTTATCAGCCAATTGCTCAGGAGTTAAATGCACTTTCTGCGATGTTGAAAGGTTTAAGTGCTACTGAACTAACTTCGGCCAAGCGTTCTTCAACACAAACAGATTTAATTTTAGGGCCAGCACAAGATAATAAGTTTCCAACTACAAAAACTGGGGTTAAAGTAGGTGATTTAACCCAAGCCAAGAAAGACTTGGTATTGGCTGCAATCAAGACTTATACAGATGATTTGGATGATAAAGCAGCAGCAGCAGTTTATGCAAAGTATAAATCAGAAATTGATAATACGTATATTTCTTATTCGGGTACTACTGACTTAACGACCAAAAATGATTATGTGCTTATTGATGGCCCGAATGTTTGGATTGAGTTTTCGATGCAGGGTGGAATTATTGTGAGAAATGCCAATCATCCTCACTCAGTTTGGAGAGATAGAGCAGGCGATTATGGTGGTAACTAAGCATTGTTAATACTTTTCAAAAGCCACGAATACGTGTAAAATTCAGCGTATTCGTGGTCATTCACAAACAATTATGAAACAGATACGCAAAATAGTTTTTTCTCTGACCTTTTTTCTGATTTTGGCTCAAAACGCAAATGCACACCCAATGCCAAGCACGATGGTTTTGCTGAAAGTTCATGAAAAGAATATATCTGGCGAAATTCAATTACCACTAAATGAGTTACAAGCTGCTATTGGAATGGGAGTAAATGATAATTCAGATAAATTGGTTGAACGTTTGGGTGATTCGTTAAGAATTTACTTAATGCAGCATATTAGACCACGTACATTCGACTCAAAATCATGGACAGTCACACTCGGAAACATGAGAGTAATTGAAACCAAGAGTCGAATTTCGGGCGATTACAAAGAATTAGTTGTGGAGTTTGCTATGGCTCCCCCACAGCATTATGACCTTCGTAATTTCTATTTTGACTATGACGCCATTGTTCATCAGGTAATTACGCATAAAATTTTGGTTTCATTAAAACAAGATTGGATGCAGGGAATCATTGCCGAAGATAGTACTTTTCAACAAGTTGGTGTAATTGCACTAGATGTACCAAGCGGTAAGATAAAACCCTTTCAAGTTAGCTTACAACAAGGAGGTATTTGGATGGGTTTTAAAAGTATGGTTGTGCTCGGAACAAAGCATATTGCCGAAGGCACAGACCATCTGATGTTTCTTTTAGTATTGCTATTACCTATTCCGTTGATGGTTCAAAATAAAAAATGGGTCTCGCAGCGTTCGATTCGTGAGAGTTTTATACATATTTTGAAAGTTGTAACGGCTTTTACTATCGGACATTCAATTACATTGCTTTTTGGAGCCTTGGGGCTGGTTTTATTGCCAAATAAGCCCATCGAAATTTTGATTGGAATTTCAATTTTAGTTTCTGCCATTCACGCAATTCGTCCAATTTTTCCGAATAAAGAAGCTTATATAGCTATCGGATTTGGCCTTATACATGGCTTAGCATTTGCCAATACCCTCGAAAACTTAGAATTAAATACCTCAAAATTAGTATTGAGCATTTTAGGTTTTAACATTGGTATCGAACTCATGCAATTGACAGTTATTGTGGCCGTAATTCCGTGGTTACTTCTATTGAGTAGAACTAATCTTTATCATTTTCTTAGAATTGTGGGAGCGTTTTTGGCTATAATTGCTGCTTTAGGTTGGGTGATTGAAAGAATTTTTGAAGAAACAAATGTAATAACCTTAACCATTGAAAAAGCTTCTACTTATGCTGTTTGGTTATTGGGAATTTTAGTGATTGTTTCGGTGGTATCTTATTTTTTCAAGAAAGATTCGGTTGTTTTACAAGAAATATAATAGCGAATTAGAAAACTTTTTCTATGCCCATCATAACAATCTAGATTGGTTTGACAATTAATTTTGCCGAAATATAAATAACGCTGAAAAAGATTTCTGCTGTTTTATATATTCATCAACACTTATGAAAATTCTTAAATCCATTGTTTTACTATTCATCAGCACAACAACTTTTGCCCATCTCGGAAGTATCGTAGGAAAAGTAATTGATGCTCAAACTAAACTACCTATCAAAGGAGCTAATGTAAGTTTAGTAGGGAATAGTCGTGGGGTAATTACTGATGAGTCAGGCTTTTTCCAAATTAATAATCTTTCGGCGGCTCCTTATAAAGTTGAGGTGTCTTTTATGGGTTATGTGGTTCAAAATCAGATAGTTAATGTTAAAGAAGATGAGGCAGTAACGATTGAATTTTTATTGAAAAGTGCTGAGTTTTCTTTGGAAGAGGTAAAGGTTTCGGCAGCAAATCCTCAGCATCAGCAGGTAATTTCTGGTTTGGATATAAAACTCCGCACAATCAATAATTCGCAAGAAGTTTTGAGAATTATTCCAGGTTTGGTGATTGGTCAACACGCAGGTGGGGGTAAAGCTGAACAGATTTTTTTAAGAGGTTTTGATATTGACCACGGCACCGATATTCGACTAACAGCTGATGGTGTACCAATTAACATGGTTTCCCAGGCACACGGTCAAGGCTATGCCGATGCTCATTTTATCATTCCTGAATTAATTGATGGCGTAGATTTTAAGAAAGGTTTATACGATGCCGATAAAGGAAATTTTAGCACCGCAGGTTGGGCAAATTTTCGAACCAAAAAAGTATTAGAACAGAATTTTGCTAAAATAGAGGTAGGCCAATTTAATACTTATCGTTTAGTTGGTGCTGCTAATATTTTACCTAAAAAAGCCCAAGAGCAAAACCAAAATACTTATTTAGCGGGTGAATACAATTATTCGGATGCCTATTTTGATGCTCCGCAAAACTTTAACCGCTTAAATTTGCTAGGCAAATATCACGGTCACATTTCTAAAAATACGAGTCTTACTTTTACGGCTTCTACTTTTTGGAGTAAATGGAATGCTTCAGGACAAATTCCTGACCGTTCCGTTGAGTCTGGACTCATTGGCTTCTTCGGAGCCATTGACCCCAACGAAGGTGGAAAAACGAGTCGTACCAATGCCAATGCAGAATTCCTGACGCTCACCAAACGTAATCATGTGTGGAAAAACCAAATTTTCTACTCAAACTACAATTTTGAGCTTTTTTCAAACTTTACTTTTTTCTTAGAAGACCCAATCAATGGAGACCAAATCAAGCAGGCGGAAGGACGAAATCTTTGGGGGTATAATAGTAATTATTCAATTGCACATGGTTTGAGAAGCAAGCAAGCTACATTAAATATTGGAGTTAATTACCGACAAGACCTCACGCAAAATTCGGAGCTTTCGCATACAAAAAACAGAACCGAAATACTTGAACGCCTAAAATTAGGCAATGTAAATGAAGCAAATGCGGGGATATATATCGACGAAACAATCCAACTTAGCCCGAAACTTTCATTGACAGCCGGTTTTCGTTTTGATTATTTTAATAACCAATATCTTGATAAATTACAAAATAATACAACTTTCAAAGCTCATGAATCAATAGCATCTCCTAAGCTAAACTTGTATTATACTAAGAATAATCATTTGCAGTTTTATTTAAATTTCGGAAAAGGATTTCATTCAAATGATACCCGTGCGGTAGTTGAAAAAAGTGGTTTAGAAATTCTACCAGCTGCTTATGGCTCTGATTTAGGTACAATCTGGAAACCTTTTCCAAAAATGGTTATCAATGCTGCTTATTGGTATTTATGGATGAATCAAGAGTTTGTTTATGTAGGCGATGCAGGTGTAGTTGAACCATCTGGGCAATCAAAAAGAAGCGGTTTTGATTTGTCAATGCGTTATCAGCTTAGTAAAAACTTGTTTTTTGATGCGGATATTAATTATGCTAAGCCAAGAGCCATTGGAGAAATGGAAGGACAAAATTACTTGCCATTGGCCGTAAAATTAACAAGTACTGGAGGTTTTACACTCAAGAGCAATAAAGGTTTTAGTGGTAGTTTACGTTATCGTTATGTTGGTGACCGCCCAGCTAACGAAGATAACAGTATCGTGGCAAAAGGCTATTTTGTTAGTGATGCATTATTGAATTATACAAAGAACCGCTATTCGATTGGACTTTCGGTGCAAAATATCTTTAATACAAAATGGAAGGAAACACAATTTGCCACGGAAAGCCGTTTATTGAACGAAATTTCTCCAGTTAATGAAATACATTTTACGCCCGGAACACCATTTAATGCTAAGTTGAGTTTTAGTGTGAGTTTTTAAAGGAATTGTTCCAGCCATTCAAGGGCTTTTTGTTCATCAGTAAATGACTTCATTGGAATAGGTGGACTTTGAAACTTGAATAAAATTCGCATAATCAACTGAGAAAGTCCGGGCTTTGAAACCATAGCCATTGCTTTGTAGATGTGAGGTAGTTGCTCAGTAGAAAACTGCCGAGTTGCTTTATCAGGAACAGGTGAGTCTGAAAGAAAAATCAATAGCGGAACAGGCTTATTGTTAGTGATTTGCTTTACTAAAGACACATTTCGGCCAATATTCTCAACTGTTCGCAAGATACTTTTTGAATATGAATAAAGAATACCTGTTTCGTCAAAATAATAATCTGCTATTTCTCCTTCGATAAGCGGTGTACGTTTTTGCATAACTATATACGCGGTTTAATGGGTATCCAAATTTCTTCTTCTGAATCAGGGCTTTCGTTTCTATATTTTTCGCCTAAAAGTTCAAAATGTTCTCGGTCGTCAATGCTATATTCAGAATTTGGTAACCATTCTCCAAAAATGTATTGAAAAGTTTGCTGAAATTCCGAAGATGAACCTTTATGCAAGAAAACAGCGTATAAACCACCGATTAGTGTGTAACTTTCCATCTCTTCGGGGACTTCTTCGAAAGTGCTCACTTCTATTGCCGCCCATTTGATAAAAGTATGATTAGGATTAAAAGTCTGAAAATCAAAAATACCATTATAAATCTGCATAGAATAGAGTTCGGCACCTACTTTATTTTTAATTTCTTTCCTTCTCGGCATAAAACTACGCCATAACTCAGCAGTACGATTATTTATATAACTCATTTCGAGCTTTTTACCTATTAGCTTTCTACTATTGAGCGTCCTTATTTCTGGATTCATGCAGTTAAAATTGATTTTTCTGAAAAATTACAAAATACTTTAAAGAATGATTACAAGTACGAATAAAATTTTACTCATTTCGTTACAAATGCTTCTAATTTAAGTCAAATAAATAAAATTGTATTATACAAAGAAATCATTATCCTTTACTGTATATTTATGCAGTTGTAATTGTTCAAAAATTACCATTAAAAATATTTTGATAATCCGCTACAATTTCACGAAATTCCGTCGTTAATAACCCGAAAAACCTATTTCTAAACTTCGTAAACACATGGACTCTCCCCTCGTTTGCCCCAAAGTCAATTACTTTTGGCGTTTTAGTTTAATTGTTTTAATTATTACCTCTCTTTTTACTAGCTGTTCAAAACTTAATGATGTAGGTGTCAGTGCTAGAAATTTCGATGATGAGATTCAACTTACTCAAAATTTGGTCTTTACTTTTGATAAAGATTTGGTATCTGAAAATGATTTAGATTCTTGGCAAGCCATCGAATACATTCGAATCGAACCCAAAGTAGAAGGGGTTTTCAAATGGTCGGCAAAAAACGAATTAGTCTTTTCACCATCGAATGGCTTTAAAGGAGCAACCAATTATAAAGCCGTGCTTACAAACGCACTTCTAAGTAATTCTCCAATCCAAAAGTATAAGGTTAGCAACGAAACTTTCGAATTTCATACACCTTATCTAAAACCAGAAAAACTCGAAACTTTTTGGGCAAAAGGAGCCGACAATAAGCCGGTGGCAAAGGCAAAAATTGATTTTAATTACCCTGTCCAAGAAACTGATGTAACGAACTTCCTCAAAGTTCAACTTGAAAATACAGATTCAAAATTTAACCTAAATAGCACCCCAAATGATTCAAAATTGGTTTTAGCTTTAGATAATGCTCCCTCTTTAAAAGATGAGTCTTCGCTAAGAACAATCATTGAAAAAGGCGTAAAAGCTGCGGGAAGTGCAGGTACAACCCAAGAAAAAGTAGAATTAGATGGCGTTTTACCTTCACCTTATGTAGTAAAAGTAGTAGATGTAGAAACTGGTTTTGAGAAAAATCAAGGTTTTGTGAAAGTAATTACTACACAACAAATTGCAGCGGATAATTTAAAAGATGCTTTTAGTATTGAGCCAGCCGTAGAAACGCAAACCGAAGTGATAGAAAATGGCTTTATCATTAAAGGTTACTTTAGTGCATCAGAGGCGTATGTTCTAACAATTAAAGATAACCTTCGTGGTACATTGGGTGCAAAATTAGATGCGGAGTTTTCTAAAGATTTATTTTTTGGTGAAATGCCCTCAAATGTAGAATTCACCAGTAAGAAAAGCTTATATCTTTCATCAAAAGGGAGTAGAAATGTGGGTATTCGTATCACGAATATTCCGAAAGTTAAGCTTAAAATTTCAAAAATTTACGAAAATAACCTACTGTCATTTGTAAGAAATAATCGTTACGAAAATTATGATTATGATGGGGAAGAAAGTACGGTGAATGGCTTCAATTACGGTACTGATGACCAAGGAATTTATAGCGATGTCATTGTTGAGCGTACTATTGAAACGGGGAATTTATCAAAAGTTCATGGGGTTTCGGTACTCAATATGCCAATGCCCGACCAAACCAAACTTCGAGGAGTTTATTTGGTCAATGTGAACTCAAATGATGAATACTATCAAAATGCCACGAAACTTGTTTCGGTTTCTGATATTGGAATTATAGCCAAAAAATCAGCCGATGGTAATGATTTAATGGTTTTTGTGAATTCAATTGTTGATGCTGAACCCATGAATGAGGTAGAAATAAAGCTGATTTCAAGCAATAATCAGGTAATGGATACCCAGCGTACGAACGGTAAAGGCATAGTGATTTTTGATAAACTTCTCGAAAAAGCACCGAATTTTAAATTAGCAATGGTTACTGCTCGTACAGAAGATGATTTTAACTATATGCTACTCGAAGATACACAAGTAGAAACTTCACGTTTTGAAGTAGAAGGTAAGCGTGCAAATTCAACCGGTTTGGACGCCTTTGTGTATGGAGACCGTGATATTTATCGCCCAGGTGAAGAAATTCATTTCAATACGGTGGTTCGTGATGCCAAATGGGCTTCCGCCGAAGAAATTCCACTAAAAATTCGTTTGGTTTTGCCTAATGGACGAGAGTTTAAATCTTTCTTGAAAAATACTAATGGACAAGGAGCAGTAGAAACTTCAATTCCACTAGACCGTGCTGCTGTAACTGGTACTTATACCATTGAGATTTTGAATGGAAATAATGTTTTACTTACTTCAAAAGCTATTAGTGTAGAAGAATTTATGCCAGATAGAATCAAAGTTGATTTATCGGCTAAAGATAAATTCAAAACTGGCGAAACTGTTCAGATGCTTGCTACTGCCACTAATTTGTTTGGGCCGCCGGCATCGAATCGTAATTATGAAATGGATTTTAGCCTTAAACGTAAGGCATTCAATGCAAAGGGTTTTGAAGATTACTCTTTTGAAATTGAGAATGATACCAAATTTGAGCACGATGTGCGTCAGGGGGTAACAGATGATAATGGTCAAGCGAAACAAGCATTTCAGTTGCCATCAACCTACCAAGATATGGGCGTGCTCGAAGGTAAAGTATATGTAACTGTTTTTGATGAAACTGGCCGGCCATTAAATCGGGTGAAAAGCTTTGATGTCTTTACCCAAGAAACTTTCTATGGTATTGCATTGCCCGACTACTATGTGGGAACACACGTACCGATGACAATTCCATTGGCAGCTTTATCGACTGATGGTAAGCCTAAAGCTGCTAACGCCGCAGTAAATATCTATCGAATAGAGTATCAAACACTTGTTGAGAAAAAAGATGGAGTAATTCGATATAATTCCAAGCGTCAAGAGAAATTAGTTCAGACTAAAGAGGTAAACTTTGCTGCTGGGAAATCGGCTATTAAATTTATTCCACAAGTTTCAGGAGAATATGAAATTCGAATTGCTCAAGCTGGAGCGAAAAGCTATGCCGCTCGACAGTTTTATGCTTATGGCTATGGAAGTACCTCTAGCAGTGCTTTTGAAGTGAGTAATGAAGGGCAGGTTCTAATGGAATTTGACAAAGAAAAATATGAAGTAGGAGATAAAGCAAAGGTATTATTGAAAACACCTTTTGCTGGGAAAATGCTCGTAACTCTCGAAAGAGGAAAAGTTTTGGAGCATTTTTATGTTGAAACTGATAAAAAATCCGCTGAAATAGACCTCAAGGTTACGGAAGATATGCTTCCAAATGTTTATGTAACAGCTACACTCATTCGCCCGATGAAGAGTGGAGATATGCCACTCACGGTTGCACATGGTTTTGCACCAATGAAGGTTGAAAAAGCCGATAATCAATTACCAATTGAAATAGTGTCAGCGAAGGAATCTCGTTCAAAACGTAAACAGAAAGTACGAATAAAAACTAAAGCTAATACCGAACTAACAATAGCCGTAGTAGATGAAGGTATATTGCAGATTAAGAATTTCCGGACACCAGATATTCATGGTTATTTCTACCAAAAACAAGCTTTAGAAGTAAGTAGCCATGACTTGTATCAATTCTTATTCCCCGAATTATCATTAGCGAGTAGTAGTATTGGTGGTGATGGTTATAATTTAGAAAAACGTGTAAATCCACTCAGTAATGGACGCACGAAATTAGTAGCAGTTTGGTCTGGAATCATAAAAACAGGCATGGGAGGGGAAGCCGAATTTGAATTTGAGATTCCACAGTTTTCTGGAGATTTACGCATCATGGCCGTAGCTTACAAAGATGATGCTTTTGGTTCGGCTAATACTAATATGAAAGTAAAAGACCCGATTGTCATTAGTACGGGTGCTCCAAGATTCTTAAGTCCGAATGATGAAGTAGTTGTTCCAGTAACTGTAACGAATACCACGAAAACTGCCACAACTGCTAGTGTTTCTATAAATCTGACTGGTGGATTAGCTTTACAAACGGCTAATAGTCAATCAATTAGTATTCCTGCGGGTAAAGAAGTACGTACAATGTTTACAGTTAAAGCACCTACCACAATCGGTACTGGAAGTATTGCGGTGGTTGTGAATGGCTTTAAAGAGAAATTTTCAGAAAAAATAGACCTAACCATTCGTCCTTCAACTTCATTGTTGAAAAGTTCAATGTCAGGAATTGTTTTGGCTGGAAAAACAGAATCTGTCAATCTAAGCAATGATTATATGGCAGGTACTGCTCAAGCAAGTTTGTTGGTTAGTCGCTCTCCGATGGTGCAGTTTGCTAAGCAACTAGATTATCTATTGGGTTACCCACATGGTTGTGTCGAACAAACTGTATCGAAGGCCTTTCCACAACTATATTTTGCCGATTTTACAAAAATTATTGCTAAAAATTCTCGTTCGATTAAGGTTACTGGTGAAAATGATTGGAATCCACAGTTTAATGTACAGGCGGCTATTCGTAAAGTTGAAGGCATGCAATTGGCCAATGGTGCCGTAAGTTATTGGCAAGGAGGTGATTTTGAAAGTTGGTGGGGTACTGCTTTTGCAGCTCATTTCTTGCTAGAAGCTAAGAAGGCAGATTATGAAGTGAATGAAGGAGTCTTGAATAAAATGCTCGATTACCTTACGATGAAAACTTCCATGCAAGACCTAACCGAAATAGATTATTTGTATAATGAAACAGGTACTTGGACAAGCAGAACCATTGCTCGACACGAGATGATTTATTCGCTTTATACATTGGCAATGGCGGGTAAAGCCAATCAACCAGTGATGAATTACTATAAATCAAATAGTAATTTACTTACCACTGATGAGCGTTATATGTTGGCTGCAACTTTTGCCCAAATTTCTGATGAAGGAAGCTTTAAACAGCTTTTACCAAAAGATTATGCCATTGAGAATACCCAAAAACAGACAGGTGGTAGTTTTGCTTCACCGATTAGAAATTTGGCCATTTCGTTGAATAGTTTAGTAGAATCTGACCCCGATAACTTACAGATTCCGAAATTAGCTCGTATACTTTCACAGGCTATTAAAACAAGTCCTTATCTATCAACACAGGAATCAGTATTCAGTTTCTTGGCTTTAGGTAAAATTGCTCGTAAAAATGGAGAATCGAACGTAACAGCTTCGTTGATTGCTGATAATAAATCATTAGCAAGTTTTACAGGTAATGATTTGAATCTGCAGAAAGGAATTGCTGGAAAGGTGATTAATATTTCAGCTAAAGGTAAAGGTGGTCTCTACTATTTTGCCCAACAAGAAGGCCTCAGTGCAACGGGTAGCTATGTAGAAGAAGACAATTTCTTGAAGGTACGTCGCCAGTT
Organism: Emticicia oligotrophica DSM 17448; assembly: GCF_000263195.1. Classification (GTDB taxonomy): domain Bacteria; phylum Bacteroidota; class Bacteroidia; order Cytophagales; family Spirosomataceae; genus Emticicia; species Emticicia oligotrophica. The sequence goes on along the minus strand of NC_018748.1, from coordinate 671,962 downwards.
CTTAAATCGAAATGGAGAGCCTATTAATGGAGCTTTGAAGCAAAATCAATTGGTGGTAGTTAAAGTAAGCGTAAGTAGTACTGTAGGAACGCCAGTTGAAAATGTGGTCGTAACGGATATGTTACCAGCAGCCTTTGAAATTGAAAACCCACGTTTGAATGAAGACCGAAATATGACTTGGATAAAAAATGCTTCCACTCCGCAGCATTTTGATATCCGTGATGATAGGATTAATTTCTATACCACTGCCGATGCTACCGAAAAGACCTTCTATTACTTAGTTAGAGTCGTATCTCGTGGTAAGTTTGTTCTTGGCCCAGTTTCAGCCGATGCCATGTATAATGGCGATTATCGTAGTTACAGTGGTGGTGGGAATGTGGTGGTAGATTAATCTTATAAAAAATCCCCTAATAAATAGGGGATTTTTTTATATAATTTTTATCGTTTAGCTCTAAACTCAACTCTCGTCGAACCATGGCATGGTCTTTCTCCATTAGGTAATGGGGCAGGTTGTGCTTGAATATGAGCAGGAAAATCAAGAATTTTACCAATTAATGTATTCCCAGACTTTGAGACCACTTCAATATTTTCATTGAACCAAGATAAATCTTGCGTTGGGAGTAAGGTTCCAGTCCAAGTAGCAGTAAAAACATCGCCTTTGTTGTAATATTCTTTATCGAGAATCACATCACGCTCATTTTCAGGGCAGTCGATTGGAGCGTTATCGTGCTCACATGTACTGGTATAGCTTTGGTATTCAAAATCGCCATAACCGGGTTTAGAGACTTTAACTAAAAAATAAGCATTTCCATTATTAGGCAGATTATTTTTTGTGATGAGTGTATTTCCGCTAAAACTAAACTCAATTTTTGGGTCGAGATTTTCAACCGAAATCGAATATTCCTGTAAGTTTGAATTAGGCGTAAATGGCATGAATTTAAACTTCATTCCTCCTTCACGACACTCATTGTTTACCTTTATTTGAATCGGATTAATATTGAGAGAATTAGCTTGTTTACAACCATCAAGATTAAATTCTACCACATCTCCGTATTCAGAATTAAAATCTGGTAAAATATCAATGCTCTTGCTTGCACCATAACGAATATTAGATTTATTTGAAATCCTATCAGAAGTCGTAATCGTTTCTGACGCAATTATATCAGTATTTACCGCTATTAAGTCTCTATTCGTAGTAATATTATTTTCGCAACTATAGTTAATTTTGAGTAACCAAATATCTCTATTGTTTTGTGAACTAAAATGATTACCTGATACATCACCATCATTTGATTGAGTTGTGCCAATACAGACATAGGCCCCATCAATAGTTTCTAAAAGACCGTTTCCTTCATCATCGGCTGAGCCTCCTAAGGTTTTTGACCAAAGGAAATCAAAATTGCTAGTAACTTTCATAATGAATACATCATAAGCACCATTGTTATTGCTTGCAATTCTATTTCGGTCTTTAATATCGCCATTATTAGATTTAGTTGAACCTCCAATTGCGAAATTTCCATCACGAGTAGCCAGTAGTTCGTTTAAAATATCACGTCCTGAACCTCCAAATACTTTCTTATTTTGTATATCACCGTTTGTATTTAGTTTCATCAACCAAATATTTTCTTCGTAGTTATACGGGAAAATATCACTTTTATCGAATTGGAAATCATTATCGAAGGAATTTGAGATTAATCCAACTATGATATCTCCATTGGGTTGGGCTAAAACCCTATGAGGTTCATCTTTTTGAGAACCACCGAAGGTTTTCTTCCAAATTACGTCCAAAGAATCATTAATTTTGACCACTAAAACATCTTTTCCTCCTTTATTAGGGCCTAAATCAGCATCATTTGACGTACTTGTACCAACAATTATATAATGACCATCATTACCTTTTTTCATATCAAAAGCAACTTCGTCTCCACTACCTCCGATACACTTCTTTGAAACTAATCCACCGTTTGAATCAAGTTTAAGCAACCATAAATCTTGATTAAAACCATTGTTGTTTTTCCCAGAACCACTTATATCACCATTACCTGAACCAGTGTAAGATAATACTATATAACCCCCATCATTACTTGGAAGAACTTTTAAAGGTACATCTTCTCCATCTCCACCAAAAGTTTTGAACCAAACCATCTTACCATCAGCATCAAGCTTTGTTACTAATACATCAACATTACCTTTATTTGGTGCTGAGACAACATTTAGTGCATTGGTATTATTGAATCTTAGACTTGAATAGTTATTTATCTTTGCTACTAATATAAAACTCCCATCTTGATTAGGTAGAATATCCTGAGCTCTGAAACCAGTATAGGCGGAATTGTCAGAAATAGTTGTTTCCCAAATTAAACTTCCTGTTGGATTCATTTTAGATGCCCATACCATTTCTAGCCCATTTAGGCTTCGCTTACCAATAGAAGTGAAGTTTCCATCAGGCGTTGGAATAACTTTTAACCCTTCATCTCCGTTATAATCATTCCATCCATAACATTTCTGCCATTCAAGGTTAGTTGGGAAGCCTTGACTGTACACGTGCATTCTACTACCTATAAGCAATAAGATAGGTATGAAAAAACTAAAATTTCTTTTTTTCCTAAACATATGATTTAAATAAGGGTATGACTGTAGAGAACAATCATTTATAAATAGCGAACAGTAGGCAACTAATGACCTAACAAATTCAGTGCCAAAACTATTTACAAGGATAAAGTACTCAGAGGAAAATAGGTATAAAGAGAGGAAAACATTAGAATAATTCAGGGAAAACAGGAAAATATATAAGTAAATTTACTCAAAATGAGTATTTATTAGTAAGGAGTTTAAAGCCGAACTTTCATTCGCCTTTAAACTCTTTTATAGTGTAGCCGTCTAAAATAAAAACAATTAATGTAAACAAAATTGAGAATTAAAGCGAGATTAATTCTTTAATATCTTGAATAATTTTATCAGCAAGATTGGATGCTGTGGTTTCAAACTCTGACTCCGCGTAAATTCTGATAATAGGCTCTGTATTTGATTTACGTAAATGCACCCATTCTTTCTCAAAATTAATTTTTATACCATCTTCTACATTTATAGGATAACGCTCATATTTGCTCTTTATTTCATCTAAAATGCCATCAACGTTTAAATCAGGGGTAAGTTCGACTTTCTTTTTGGCAATATGGTAATTCGGATAAGTGTTACGTAAGAAACCAATAGGCTTGTTAAACTTCGCTAAATGGCTTAAAAATAAGGCAATACCTACCAAAGCATCTCGACCATAATGGAACTCAGGGTAAATGATGCCCCCATTTCCTTCTCCTCCGATTATCGCACCTACTTCTTTCATTTTGGTTACCACATTTACTTCTCCTACTGCGGCAGAATGATAGGTGCCACCCGCTTTTTGGGTTACATCTTTCAGTGCAAGGGTTGAAGATAAGTTTGAAACTGTGGTTAAGCCTTCTTTAATGTTTGCATTTTGTAGAATATAATCGGCTACGGCCACTAAAGTATATTCTTCACCAAATGGTTCTCCATCTTCATTGATAAACGCAAGGCGGTCAACATCTGGGTCTACAACTATTCCTAAATCATAATTTCCTTTATGTAATTCACTTGAAATCTCTCTTAGATTTTCGGGAAGAGGTTCAGGATTATGAGCAAATACGCCCGTTGGTTCGCAATTAATTTTCTTAATTTCTTTTACACCTAAAGCTTCTAGCAACATCGGAACCGCTATCCCACCAGAAGAGTTGACTGCATCAACACAAATCTTGAAATTGGCCTTGGCAATCGCGTCTTTATTGACCATTGGTAAAGCCAAAATCAACTCGATATGTTTTTTTAGATAGGTATCGTTTGTTTCAACTTTTCCCAAACTTTTCACATCGGCATATTCTGCACTATCATTTTCTGCAATGGCTAGGAGTTCTTCGCCGTCAGAGCCTGAAATAAATTCTCCTTTATCATTGAGTAATTTGAGAGCATTCCACTGAATAGGGTTATGACTTGCCGTAAGAATAATTCCACCTAAGGCATTTTCAAGAGGAACAGCAATTTCAACGGTTGGTGTTGTAGATAGGCCAAGGTCAATAACATGAAATCCCATGCCGACAAGGGTTGCTGAAACCAAATCAGACACCATTTTTCCTGATAAACGGGCGTCTCGTCCAATTACAACGCGTAGTGGTTTTTCGGCATTTTTATTTTTTAGCCAAGAACCATAAGCAGCGGTAAATTTCACGACATCTAAGGGGGTCAACGAATCACCACTTTTTCCACCAATAGTCCCTCGAATACCTGAGATTGATTTAATAAGCGTCACTGTAAATAGAGTTTTTGGTTATGTATTTTAGAGCAACAAAGATATGAAAAACATCGGAACTTTGTGGTTATAAAACGTATGTCTCTCGAAAAAACTATTAATTTATAATCATTTTTATTGAAGTTTAATTACTACACATTACTAATTTGTATTTTTACAAACATTTTAATAAATATTAGAATAAAAGAAATGCAGATATTGATGAGATATATACGTGTTTTATTAATCATTGGAATTATTGTCTTTTCAATTTTTTTATGGGAGAAATTTAAAAACATAAATCCTTTTGCGGTAAAAGATATACAAACAACCCATAATATGGTGTTGAAGGAAATGTCTGTTCTAGGCAAGCTAGAATTAGCTAATTTTGCCTTTAGAGATATTGTAGAACAAGAATTAGTTAGAGAATACCTTCCTAATCCTAAAGCCATTTTGATTGTACAGGGTGAAGCGATTGGGTGTATTGATTTGACCAAAATTAAGCCTGATGATATCGCAACTAATGGCGATACGCTTATCGTTCATTTGCCAGACCCAGAGCTTTGTAGCTATAAAATTGACCACCATAAATCAAAAATTTATGATACTGAGTATGCTTTTATGAATGAGCAGTCATTAATGAATGAAGCTTACTCAAGAGCCGAAAGCAAGATTAAAGAATCGGCTCTTGAGATGGGAATATTAGACCAAACTAAGAAAAATGCAGAGTTGGTTTTGAAGCCATTACTCGAAAATATTTCAGGCAAAAAAGTAGTACTGCAATATCGCATGAAAGCCACATTAAGCAGACCGAAATAACGTTTATACTTTTCCCCCAAACGCTAAATCACCAGCATCTCCTAGACCCGGAACAATATAAGATTTTGAGTTCATTTCGTCGTCAACATCACCTACCCACAAACGACACTGTGGTAATCGGGCTTGAATAAAACGCACACCACGTTGGCTAGCTATTGCCGAAACAATATGAGTTTTAGCCGGAATCCCATAACGAAGCATTGCATGATATGCTTTTTCGATTGATTTTCCAGTTGCTAGCATGGGGTCACTGATAATCAATACTTTATCATGAATGTCAGGACTCGTAATGTAATCCATTTCAATTTCAAAAGCTTCTTTATCATCATGTTTACCCCGATAAGCCCCGATAAAGGCATTTTCAGCTTTATCGAAATAATTCAATAAACCTTGATGTAAGGGCAAACCTGCACGGAGAATCGTAACCAATACCACTTCCTGTGAAAGTTTATAAGTTTTTTTTACTCCTAATTGCGTTGATACCTCTGTTTTCTGAAAACTTAATGTTTTAGAGATTTCGTAGGCAAAAATCTCTCCCAAACGTTCTAAATTTCGTCGAAAACGCATCGAATCTAGTTGAATTTGTTGGTCTCTCAATTCTGATAAGAAGTGATTGGCTACGGAGTTGTTTTCGGTTAAAACAAACATGATAATAAGTGGAGAAATATATTTTTGAAAATGGCGATATAACTCAAAATAATAGTTGTCGCTGGTAGGTGTTCCAACGCAAACCTAGTGAAAAAATCATATTTTTTTTATCATTTATATCTCCTGCTAGATTGATATTTCTATTTTGTACCCTTAAATCTGCAAATAAATTATGTGCAATCATGTAGGAAGTAGAAAATTGAAAAAATCGAGTATTGACAAGGGAGCCCTGTCCAATCGTATTCCCAAAATCATATGGTCGTGCAACCATATAGCTTCGTAAAATATCACCGCCCCAATTAATTATGTTTGAATCTTTGCCTTGTTTACTAAGCATAGATGTAAAATTAAAATTCAACCTTTCAATTGGCTGATAGCGTGCTACTAATAGAAATTCTTTAAAATTAGCACCTAAAGGATGAGCCAATGGCAAATTATAGTTTACATAATTACTGTAAGTCGAATAATGACTATACATATACGGGCGAGCTAAGTTATATTCTGCTTGTAGGTCTAGGTTCTTTACTCCTAAAACATCAATGTATTTGGCTCCAATTTGAGTAGCGTATTTTTTAGCCCACCAACCATTTTTTTCGAAATATTTTATATTAAACTCGTCTAATACAAATTGCCCATAAATCGAAAATTGGCGTTTGAAGTTATATTTAAAATTTGCCCCCGCAATAGAGTTATCCGTACTTCCTAGATGCCCTTCAACGAATCGCAGAAAAATAATTGGATTAAGATAATTAATATCAAAACCAACTTGTCGTTTCCCGAAAACAATACTTTCAAAAAAGCCAAGATTGAGGTTTTTAGTGATATTAATACTTAGATGATGAAGCGAAAAATATTTAGGCGGTAGTATATCGGTATTATCGACTGCTACAGGAATCTGTTTATTAATCATTTGTGCAAACAAATTCATGTACTGAAAGCGTCCGACATTCGTGAGAATCTTTAGATGCAGGTACGGGGCTGAAAAATCTGAAAGAATCATCGAACGAATACCAGAGCCGATAAAGTTTTTATCATGCCCGAATTGAAGTTGCACACTTTTTAGGGCTTGGAAAGTAATATAACCTCTTGCTGAAAAGAAATCGGCCAAATATCTACTTGAATCTGCATTGGGAACTTTGGTAAAGCCCTCATAAGGATTTGCTCTAAATGAACGGTTATATTCCCTTACATATTCAGGGTATAATATTTGATTTTCAGTAAACATCGAATAAAATCCCAGTTTTTTATTCAATGTACCACGAATTTCAATGCCACGTGTATTAGTGTAGGGCGTATCTTTAGTTTGATTATCTTTGCTGGCTCCAAATTGAAAAATTGGACTAATATGAAAATCGGTTTCTTTATCATGAAAACTGTAAAAGTCAGATTTTTTATGAAAGAAATGTTTCCAAAGTGTTTTCTTGCTATTGCTTTGAGGTAGCTGTTCTTCATTCAACCATTCCCAGCTATCATTTTGAAGGTATTTTAAATTAAATAAGTCTATTTTTGAAAGCTTTACTTTTTCATCATTGACTAAATCTGAACTTAGTTTAACTAAATCTTTTCTCCTCACAGGTTTGATATTTGAGTGGAGATTTAGCAAACTCCCACTTTTAATTTCATATCGTTCGATGAGATTATTAAAATCTTCGTTAAGTGGAGTGAAGGTACTTTGGGCAAAATTTGCTCTGAAGTCAAAGAAAATTAAGATTAGGGTAATGTATATAGCATTTGGCAGGTGGTTAGTAGTGAGCTTATCCGCTTGAAGTTTTAGGTATTTTATAAAACACAATCCCATTAAAATATGTTATTTTAGATAAATAGCGTATTTAAGAAAGCCGCCAATTGGCGTTTATTTGTGCGAAAATACAGATAATTCCTCATTATATATAAATCATCTGTTAGTTTTGTAAATAATTAGCTGATAGTTTTCGCTGTATGGTCATTTATCATCGATTAATATGAAATCATTCGTTATTCCAGAAATTTATAAAAGTAATATCATCGGCAAAATCAAAGAAGCTCGTCGGAGTAAAGATAAGTTAAAAAAAGATTTTACGCCTACGGTGCTAGATTTTGGCACTATTAAGTTTTTAATAGCCCGCCATTTTGGTTTTTGTTATGGTGTAGAGAATGCCGTTGAGATTGCTTACAAAACTATCAGAGAAAATCCTGATAAAAGAATTTTCTTTCTGAGTGAAATGATTCATAATCCTGATGTTAATGCAGATTTGCTTTCTCAAGGCGTTAAGTTTTTGATGGATACCAAGGGAAATCAACTGATTGATTGGAGTGAGCTTAAACCTGAAGATGCGGTAGTAGTGCCAGCTTTTGGAACAACCATTGAAATTCAGCAGCAACTGACTTCTTTAGGAATTGACCCTTACAAATATGATACAACATGCCCTTTTGTAGAGAAAGTTTGGAATAGGGCTGGGCAAATTGGCGAACGTGGCTACAGCATTGTAGTTCATGGAAAACCTAAGCACGAAGAAACTCGTGCGACGTTTTCGCATAGTAAGCAAAATGCCCCGACTGTGGTGGTTAATGATATGAAAGAAGCCGAGAAATTGGCTAAATATATTACACGAGAGTTGCCCAAAGAACAATTTTATGAAGATTTTGCTGGACAATACTCTGAAGGCTTTGACCCCGAAAAAGATCTAGACCGAATTGGTGTTGTGAATCAAACTACCATGTTGGCTTCGGATACACAGAGTATTGCCGATTTCTTGAAACAAGTAATTACAAAGTATCACAACGCCCAGCCAAATGAAGTAGAAAGATATTTTGCCAATACTCGTGATACACTTTGTTATGCTACCAATGATAACCAAGAAGCTACTTATGCTTTGCTTGAAAATCAGGCTGATTTAGCTGTTGTTGTAGGCGGATATAATAGTTCAAACACTTCTCACTTAGTTGAGCTTTGCGAAGAAAAACTACCCACCTATTTTATTCAATCCCATGAGAGTATTTTAGATAAAAACCTAGTAAAACGCTATAATTTGCATAAAAAACAAGAAATAACGGATGATTTCCTTCCTGAAAAACCACAGCTTACAGTTATGCTTACCTGCGGAGCCTCTTGCCCAGACGCAGTTATGGAAGCAGTTTTATTGAAGATTTTATCTTTTTTTAACACAGAAAAAGAAATAGACGAACTCCTATTAACGTTATAAGGAATATAGTAGGGGAGAAAGATTTAATGATAAATACTTAAAAAATACTTTGTTAAGTACAAAAAAATATTGTTAAATTTACATACTTTTCCTCTATTACCATCTGTTCATTAAAAAAATAGGAGTTCTATGAAGATGATTGAGTATGTTAAACTGATTTTAGAAAAAGTCAGTTTTGAGAAGGAACTGTTTGAAAAAGAATTAAAAAAAGGTTTAAAACAATTATCCCTAAAAGAAATCAAAGAATTGCGAAAGTGGTGTTATGAGCGTTTTGGGAGTGTTTATCGAGGAATTCTGAATCGGACGTTCCGTAAAGTACAAATAAGTATAAGTGTTTAAATAAAAAAGCCCTTAGATTGAAAAATCTAAGGGCTTTTTGTTTGGGAGGCCTAGTTTTGAAGCAAAATAAAGCAGAGTGAAATTCTCTCTGCTGATTCTTTGATTACTAACCTAAACAAAACTATATGATAAATTTTTAATTCTTAAATAATTAAGCGGCGATTGATAAATTTTCGCCGATAGCATCGTCGAAAACTTCATCGAAATCATCGCTTTCAAAGGCATCACCGTAGAAATCCTCATCGGTATCCTCATACAAACGTTCTTCACTGAGGCCGTTTGTGATCCTCACTGTATATCTCCAGTGAGCTTGGCTTAGTCTGAAACTTCCTTTTTTCATTCTTCATTTATTTTACGCCACAAAGGTCGTTTGAATATTTAAACTAAATATTGTGCCAATGTTAAGAAATTGAGAAGTAATCTGATACAAGAAATAGAAGAACTTTCAAAATTTATGGTTTCTTAATATTCAGATAAATTCTATCTAACATTAGTCAACTTATTTTGTATAAAAAACAAAGTCAATGCATTTTTCGGTTCCATCTCGCCAAAATCATTTACAAAATACTGTTTCATTAGCGGTTTTTATGCTTATCATCTGTTACTATGCTTTCAATGGTACTCCGAGCGATACCTTTGAAGAAAGAGACGTACTTATAACTAGCGAACAAAGTAATCAAGTTTATTTCGAGCAAAGCATAAGTAGATTGCGGGCTGCCATTCTGATGGATGCCGATGAGGTAGAAATTAAAGGCTTGATGTATGCAGTAGAAAATTCACTTGGAAAAATAGTAGGAGCGAAGAAAGCAAAAAAAGCAGTAGAACAAATACAAGCCCAATGGCAAGTAGCTGATAGAAAGACCACTATATCTTTGATAAATGCTTTACCTACTTTACTGACTTCGCAGTAACTAGCAACTGGCCTAAGTGGCGGGTTGTGTGTTCGGCTGCATGAAAGAGTAAGCCAATTTGTGTGGAAGGTATTCTTGCACGCCCAACATAACGAATTTCTGTGAGTGATTCTTGGTTGGTCTTTTTAATTTGATTAATTGCTTTTTCTACTTGTATATCAAGTGCATCTAAAAGTCCTTGTACTGTAATAGATTGATTTTCAACACCTTCGGCTTTTAACTGGTCTAACTGTTGTTCATTTAACATTTCTCCACGGGCATACGTAAGCAGCCGGTCTAATACGCCAGTAATATGCTGTAAATGAAATGCCACCGAGGCTACTCCTTCGGGTCTTTGCCAAAGTAAATGATTGGCAAAGTGAGCAAGTGACTCATGCAACTCTTCTTGTGCTTGTAATAATGTATGTACGATAGGCTGTAATAAAGGTGGCACATCGGGAAGAGGGCCTCTAAGCCAAACTTCTAGCTTCGACATTTGCTTCGATTACAGTTTAACGCTAAGATATAAAATAATTTTATTTAATGTAGGCTTGCATGCTATTAAGTGTACGCTGTACACTGGCTTTGAAAATTGGAAATTCAGCGTTAATATCTGTACTGATTATTCCATTTTTTGCGTTTTGCTCAGTCTTTTCTAGAAACTTAACCTCTTTGGACATTCCAAACATACCTAATGATGATTTCATGTGGTGAGCGACTGCTTTAACACCATCGACCTCTTTTTCAAGTATTTTTTGTTCAAGCTGCTCTACGTCTGTAGGTACACCTTGCATAAATAATGAAATCATTTCTTTAATAAACTCAGTATTTCCCCCACCGATTGACTCAAGATATGATAAATCGAGTACATGCTCTTCAGGTGTATTATTGATTGATTCCTCAGGGGTGTTATTGGTTGATTCTTCTGGTGTTTGGGTTGCCATTTTTTCTTTAAATTCGGAGTTTTCTACTACTGACTGAATTTTCTCTAATAATTCATGCTGTTTGAAAGGTTTTGCTAAATAACCGTTCATACCAATATCAAAGCATTTTTGTTGTTCTCCGACCAAAGAATGGGCGGTCATTGCAATGATTGGGATATTAGAATTTAAAACATTACGAATGTAAATAGTTGCTTGATAACCATCCATTATTGGCATCTGCAAATCCATCAAAATCAGCTGATATTTATTTTGGGCTAATGCCTCAATGGCTTCTTGCCCATTATTGGCAATATCTACACTGAAACCAAAATTATGTAATACATTTTTGGCTAGAATCTGATTCAGCTGGTTATCCTCGCATAGTAAAATTGAAAGCGAACTAATAGATTGTGCTTTTAAGGTAGTGTCTTTAATATTATCGACAGTGCTCGAGTCTACCTTTTGGAATGTAACTATAAAGTAAAACTCAGAGCCTTCCCCTAATTTACTTTCAACAAACAGTTTCCCTTTTTGTAAAGAAACTAATTGTTTAACAATATTTAAACCTAAACCAGAGCCGCCAAATCGACGTGTTGTACTGGCTTCTGCTTGAGTAAATCTATCAAAAATGCTATTTAACTTTTCTTGAGGAATACCAATACCCGTATCTTTAACAGAGAACTGTAAAGTAATGCTATCGTTATTTTCATTAACTTTTTTGACAGAAATGGTTACTTTTCCATCTTTGGTAAACTTGATGGCATTACCCGCTAAATTTACTAAAATTTGATTGATTCTACCTTTATCACCAAGTATATATTCTGGAAGGTCATCGGCCAGAGATAAAGAAAAATCAATATTATTTTGTGCGGCTTTGATTTTAAGTAAACTATAAACGTGATTTAAGGTATCAGTAATATTAAACGGATAAGTCTCAATTACTAATTGACCTGATTCTATTTTAGATAAATCAAGAATATCATTAATGATTAGTAGTAAATTATCGCCTGCAACTTGTATGTGATTGATGTACTCGTGTTGAGAGGCATCAAGTTTACTCTGCGACAATAATTCAGTAAAACCAATAATTGCATTGAGGGGAGTCCTGATTTCATGACTCATATTAGCTAAGAAGCTATCTTTAGCATGAACAGCCATTTCGGCATCGTTTTTGGCTTTAATTAGTTCTTCTTTTGCTTGTTTCTTTTCGGTATAATCTTCAGCAACTCCAAGATAACCAATAATTTCTCCTTCGTTATTCTTAATACATGTAACGCTTAGATTAATAGGAATACGCTTACCCTCTTTGGTGATATATGTCCATTCATTAACATCAACCTTATTTTCTAGTCGTGCTTTCATGACAAAGGTATCAAATCCAGGAGAAACCATTTTGCCGAACTCTAATGATAAGGCTAATGAACGCTCTCTTACTTCTTCTGGATCATGGAAAAACTCTGGTGTTTTTCCAACAGTTTCGTCATTTGTATATCCAATGAGGTCTAATCCTGCTTTATTAATTCTGCGGATAATACCATTTGTATCAGTAAAGATAACAGCAAATGAAACCCCATTAAAAATTGCATTTTGTGTAGAAATTAGGGTTAATATTTCAGCGTCTTTCCTTTTCTTTTCTGTTACATCTATGAAGTCGGTATTAATTTTGATATTTTCAATTCTAGAATCATCTAAACTAGAACTTGCACTTACCTCAACCCAATATGATTTTTTTATGGTTTCATTATTGGCTTGAAGGCTTTGGTAGTCGTTAGAAATAGTATTAGATAAATTATCAATTACTGAATTTAGTTGTTGTTTAATGGAGTAATCAATAGTTCTACTACTAATAGGAGGCTTCGAGTTTTGATTATTTAAGGCTAATATTGCGTAGATGTTCGAAGCAAATGTGATTAATGACTTTTTTTCTTGGTCATTTAACGACTTTGGCATGAAATCAGCAATGAACAAAGTACTAATCAATCCATGAATTGATTTTAGCTGAATACCAGCATAAAATTTAAAATCAGGATTGGCCAGTGCTGCCGCTGTATCTTTGAAATCTTGATTATTGGATATATCAGATATTTCGAATACACCATCATGAGTAATGGTGTATTGACAAAATGAATTGCTAATAGGATATGAGTTTTCAGTCAAGCCAATTTTTGACTTGAGCCACTGAATGTTATTGTCAATAAAAGAAACCCCAGCAATGGGTGTCTGAAAATATTGTGCAACTAACTCAACAGCGTTATCTAAAGCAAAATTATCCACCCAATCAAATGTACTTAAATTGTTCGTAATAGGCATAAGTTTTTCTCTCTTAATCCTAGGAGTCTCAAGTATAGGTCTATTCATCTATCAGGAAAAGTGGAAGTTAATACATACCCTGATAGAATAAATCGTACCATTAACATTCACACGTTTAGTTGTTTTGACTATTAAAGAAGCAAAAATCACACCAATAAAGGCGTATCAAATTCAATAATCAATTGCCACTTCAAACGTACCGTTCGATAAGTAGCTTTATGGGACTTTTATAGCGTGAAATGCCTTTTTTTTAATTAAAATTTTTTATTAATTGTATTAAAAAAAAGTAAACTTAATATGCAAGATTTTTTTCTTTTAATATTTTAACACTTTGGCACAGTAAATAATTCTATATTAATGACAAATAATAGCTCGTATTGGTTCGATTAGAGTGCCTTTAATTTGGTAGAAATATTGCAATGAAGGGTAGTTCAATTGACTCAAAATTTTAAAATAATGTTTCTCATTAGAATAATATTATATAGATTATCCGTAGGGGGGGGACGAAGTACATATCAAGGCTTAATTTCAAACTCTAAACTTAAACCAAGAATTTGGTTGGTATCGGGATATTTTTTATTTACTTCGGGTTGCCAAATGTAATAGATTGTAGCATACTTATTTTTGTTGTATTCATAAGTGAGGCCGACGGAGTTTTGCCAAAAAGAAGTAGAAAGGGGCTTTCCAGATTTGATTTTAAAAAAAGGCTCAGCGTAGGCGTACGTTTCCCAATGTTTATTGATTTTATATCTAAGGCCAGAGCGAAGGCGTAGAAAACTTTCACTATCATTATTAGAGCTTTCGTCGTTGATAAAATATTCTTTCTGATATTGTATCATCGGTCGAGTGAAAAAAGTAAAGCCATTAGTTTTAAATTGAGCATTAGTACCAATCAAAAATCGGTGGTATTGATTGCCTTCTACCCAAGCCAAACGGTAATTAGCTAAAACTCTTATATATTTATTAACTCTTTTTTCTCCTTCTAAAAATAAGTAAGAACCACGATAATTGCTTGAATTTTCATTGAGTCGAACTCGAAAGCGGCTCGAAAGTTTCCAACCCTTTTTTAAATTTAATTTAACAGCAGCATCATACCAAGTCTGGAAATCAGTGACAGATTTTTGAGCAAAAACCGTTAAAGATAACCCCAACAAAAGAGTAGTAAGTATTACTTTTCGAGTAAACATTTTGGTAATAGGGATTAGGTTGAATTTGGGTACTTTACTTGGCTTTGATGCCAAAAATGAAATTGATTCCTACGATATTTTTAGTGTCGGGATATTTTTTATTTACATCAGGCTGCCAAATGTAATAGAGATTTAAGCTTTTATTCTTCAGGTATTCGTAAGTTATTCCTGCACGATTTCTCCAAAAATCAGTTTCAAAAACTCCTTCATTATCATGCATGAATGTTTCGGTAGAAATACTAAAATCTAACTTTTTGCTTACTGCATATTTTAGACCTAATCTTGTACGCCAATATTTTTCGGCCGTACCTTCATCATCGCCAATGAAAGTTTGTTTTTGCGTTTGATAGGTTTCACGTAGTGAGAAAGTAATTCTTTTTACTTTATATTTTCCTTCGATATTACCCGCAAAACGGTGAAAATTTTCACCATTTATAATACCAAAACGATAGGCTGCTCCTACCGAAAGGTATTTGTTGATTTTTTTATCGCCTTCAAAGTAAAAGTATGAACCTCGATAATTGCTTGAATTTTCATTAAATTTAGCCCTGTATTCAGTTCCTAAACTCCAACCTTTCTTGAAATCAATGTCGAGTGAAATAGCAGGGCGAGTCTGAAAATCTACTTCCGATTTTTGGGCATAAGTACCAAGCGAAATTAATAATAGAGTAAATATTTTAAGATATTTTGTCATAAAGGAAATGTTTCAGTTTAAACTCACATGCTAATTGATATATAGATTAATCGAAATAGTAAATAGTCATTCTAGTAGCATCTTTCAGGAAGTCAATTTCTTGAATTTCTACACGATGTATATTCAAGCCTGTGCGTTTTTTCAAATCTTCTAATAAATCGGAGCGTCTTTCTGGTGTAATAAGGTTGATATTATCATAAATTAATGATTTAGTAAATTCCTTCTTTATTAACCAATTACTTTCTAAGAGAAAAGTAGCCAATAGAATTATACCATTGAGTAAAGTAAGTTCGTCCCAACCGCCTTTACTGATGGCTGATAGCAGACCTATAGCAATGACCAAGAAAAGGTAGGTCATATCTTTGGGCGAGATACTTTCGGTGCGGTAACGTAGCATTGAAAATACGGCAAATAAACCAAAAGCGGCACCCATTGACATTTCAACTTTATTAAGCAAATAAGTTATTAAGAAAATAACCAAGTTGAAGGCAAAAAACGTTAGATATTGATCGGCTTTTTTGTAGTTACGATAAAAAATAAGTCTAATAAGTACAAATACTGACAAGAGGTCGATGAATAGCCTCACAAAGAACTTATTGGAAAGTTTCTCGAACAATTCAAAAGAAGCTGTTTGAACAGATTGTAAAGTATCAGGCGATAGCGTTTGCTGTAAAAGATTCATATTGGAGTAAGGTTTTTGAAATTCTTCTTAGGTGTTTTTTGAAATTATTTTTCTTGATGTTTTCAAAGAGGCTAATGATACCGAAACAGTATTTACTAATTGAACCTGATTTTAAATGATGTTTTTTCAGAATATCAAGAATTGGTGATGCTCCCATGCGTTCTTGCTTGATTTCAGCGATGGCAATTTGAGCGAATTGTACTTCTTTAGAATTGTTCTTAAATGTTAGTTGTAAATCAATCGTAAGGCGTTCGGTTGTATGTTTGCTCACTAGTGTTAGTCGACTATAATTTACCCACATAATTCCTTGGAGATTTTCGGGGTTAAGTGGACTAATTCTACCAAGAAATGCCGAACTATCATCGGATAAGTAACTTTCGTTAATTCCATTGATTTTAATTCTTTTTTTGATGGTTCGACCGCGATTATTTTTCAGTTTCACCTCAAAAAACTGCAAATTAGAACCCACATAGTTTCTTGAACGAACTTTATAACGATTTTGCTTCCCTACTTGATGTTGATGGTATAGCGTTAAATCTTTTGTATCATAATAGAGCGTTTGATAAGGGCAAATACGTTCTTGATTAATCTCTAAAAGTCGGTAATGTTGTCTGGCATCAGCCAGAATAGTTGGCAATAAATTGAGTGGAATAAGATATTTTACATCAACTCTATCCATTAGCTTGACCTTTTCCATTTCTGTTAAAGCAATGGGGTCAAATAATTGGACTTCCTTTTTTATTTTTTCGAAAAAAACAGTTGTTGTCATTGTTTAGACATTGTTTTTTGAAGTTCAGGTCTAAAATTCATAAATGTATTTTTTGCTCTGGATTAATTTCCCGTTGGCATCATAGGTGCGTTTTTCACTTCTAAGTCCTTTATTATTAATTACATACGATGTTTTGGCAACTATGGTATTTTTTCCATCGTATTGTATTTCTTCAATTTTCTCTCCTTCGCCATTATATTTATACACTTCTTTACTAATTTGTCGGCCTGCGGAATCATAAACAATTTCTTCAGTTTTATTACCATCTTTGTTGAACTTATTGGCAGTTTTTGCCTTCAAAATGCCATTTTTATCATAATTTATTTCAAGAATAGTCTCGCCTTCTTTATCGAATTTTCTTACAACATCATTGTGTACTACTTCTTTACCATTTTCATATTCTAAGACTACTTCTGTAATGCCTTTTACACCATTTTTACGAATGTCTTTTTTCGACTGTGCCCAAAGACTGAATGGCATTAAAAGCAGGATTAGGATTTTCATATTACTTATTTTTATATTCACATGGTTTTTTAAAAGATACCAATCTGTAAAGATAATTGACTTAGATGGTTTTAATAGTTTGTATTTACCAACGGTTATTTTTCTTGATTTGTAGAGACTATTCTTTATTTAAAGCAATTTTGTCAAGAAAATCAGTTCATTAAATTAATGCAAAACGCATTATTTGAAACGTACAAATAAGTTTTGTATATATTTTTTATTTCAAGAAGCTGGCAACGGCCTGATTTCTACCAACTACGTGTTGTTTTAAAACTGGTAAAGCCGCTGTGAAACTGGCAGTATTGGTAAGATTTGAATATGGCTTTTCTTCTTTTTCTGTGCCATTTACATAAGGCGTAATCAAATTAGTGGCTTTATCGAAAAGTTCGTTCATTTTATTTGTAGTGAAAACGTTATCGTTAAAATCTTTTACATAGGCCTTGTATTTGACATAATAGATAGGGTCGTTGGCTACATAATTAATCAGTGGCCAACTATTGGCAACTCCTGCCAGCGATAACTGCACACGAGTTTGCGAAGTAAGAGCTTCATTGTTATCCCACGGAATCCACATGAGTTTTTTAGTTGAATGATTATATAGATAGTGATTATGTGCCATTCCGCCGTAAGTATCCCAGTTGACAAGCGTAGAATTAACCGCCAACCACTTGATAAAATGGTCCATATTAAAGACCTTTTCTAGGTTTTCTCGCCATTGGGTAGGGTTAGAAGTACGAGTAGAAGCGTTTAATGTGGTAATGACTGCTTGTATATCGCTCCAGTCGGCTGTATCTTCATTATTTTTCTTTTCGAATTGAGCTTGTGAAAAACTCTGAAATGTTGATTCTGGCTTATAAAGATTGCCTTTTTCTTCACCAAATTGAGCTTTGAGCATATTGTCTTCAATGGCCTCAATCATGGTATAAACACCACAGTATTTAAGTCCATCGCCAAAATTGATATATACTTTATAGAAGGACGTTTGTGCAGCAGGAATTCCAGCCATTCGGAAAATATCGGCTGTTACTTTTTCTCTAATCAAAGAATTATCCTTGAATGCGGGTGACATCGAAACTTCTTTGAAACCATAAAAGCGTTGGTCTTTAATTTCGGGGTACTTGTCTTCAAACTCATCGAATTGCATTCGAAAAGGGAGTTTATAAATACCACTACGCCAAATTGATGATAAACTTGAATTACCTTTGAGTCTGAAACCAACGTTATTCCATGTTTTATTATTGAACTTCATTGTTACAGATACATACTTAGGCTCTGTGGTACTATTTACACCGCCGGGGCCACCACCTTGATTGCCACCTGCACCAAAATCAGCACCTTTTACCGAAATCATATCGGTTTTAATTTCTTGCCAAGTTTGTTTGGTCATGATTATTTCAAGGGTATTTACTTTATCCTGAGGAAAGACGACATTATAGTCTGGGTCGGCATCATTACTGTGGCTTTCAGTTGTCCAGTCAGGATTGGTGCTAGTAGGAGTAATCGTTTCGGCGTTTTTCACACAGGCAGCTAAAAGCCAAATGGCCGCTGACATCAATAGGATTTTCGAAGGATTCATAAAGGTATCGTTAGTTTTCGGATATAGACGAAATAATGTATCAAAGCGTTGTTTTGATGCCTTTTTAGATAAAAAATTGCGTTTTAAATACAAAATCCTGTATTATAATTTGTTCTACGTAATTTTGTAACGCAAATTTTATTTCGCCAACACCGAAATTCTCTGTCTGAAAGCGGAAATCTCGATACTCAAATTGTCAATGAATATTCTTTTAGTAGAAAAAGATGAAAATAATTTAAAGCTAATGTTGCAGACAATAGCCGAAAATTATGCCATGGCACAAATTGAGCATTGTAGCACCAACGAAAACTTAAAGACTTTGCTTTGTTCGGGTGTAGCATTTGATTTAGCATTGTGTGAGGTAGAACTAGTTGATGGGCTTATTTTTGAGGTTTTTCAAGAAATTCATCCGAGTTTCCCAGTTGTTTTTATGTCGGCGTATGATAAGTATTGGTCGCAAGCCATGATTTTTAATGCCCTCGACTACTTGCGAAAACCTATTGGTAGAGAGGAAATTTTGAGAGTATTTGATAAATATGATGCACTGAAAAATCATTTTTTGAAGCGTTTTTCGGCCGATAATGTTTCAAAAAATAACAAAAGTGTTTTTCAAAAAGACCGCCTTATTGCTAAGAAAGGAACCAATTATTATGTAATTCCAACTCAAAATATTGCGTTTATTTACACCGAATCGAGAATTGTATTTTTAATAGACCAATCGGGCGAACGATATACGGTAGAACGAAGTCTGAGCGACCTTGAAGTGGAACTGCCAAGTCGAGATTTTTTTCGTGTAAACCGCAAATTTATTGTGCATATCAATGCCATTCTTAGCTTCAAACCTTCTTTTAAGGGTAAAATTGCTCTTGAACTTATGCACCTTGCAAAAGCTGAAGTAAGTATCAGCCAAGAAAATGCTACACAATTCAAAAAATGGATTGAGGAATAGAAATTAGTTTATAGCCATTTGTCAACGGTCAGCAGATATTTTATTGACCCTTGTTTTGTCTATTGCCTAAAAATTTAAACCAACGAAAATGAAAAAAACAATTACAACTTTTAGCAGTATTTTAATTTCACTATTTGCCTTTTCGGCATCTGCTCAACTCGATAGCGTACAAAAACTCAATGAAGTGGTTATTTCTGCTTCCAGAATCGAAGAAAATATCTTCAAAGCCCCTATTTCAGTTACCAAAATTTCGGCTTTACAATTACAAAATTCGCCTAATATCGAATTAATCTCATCTTTGGCCCGCTACAAAGGTATTGATGTCAATCAATCGAGTTGGTTTGTTACGAGCCTAAGTACACGCGGTTTTAATAGTGCTAAGGCCGAGCGTTTGCTGCAATTGGCTGATAATGTGGAGTTTATGTCGCCAACTTCGTCTCTCTATGGAGGTAACTGGATGGGAACTCCCGAATTAGACATAGATAATATCGAAGTTATTTACGGGGCTAATTCTGCATTGTATGGCTCGGGTGCATTGAATGGTGTTGTTTTGATGACTTCAAAAGACCCTTTTAAAAACCAAGGGCTTACGGTCTCGCTTCGTGGAGGTTCTCGCTTATTATTTGATACTCAAATTCGATATGCACAGGTTTTTGCCAAACGTTTTGCTTTTAAACTAAATGCCAATTTTATTTCAGCGAATGAATTTTTGGGTGAATCAGATGCGGCCATTAAGGCCAAAACAGCAGGTGGTTTGGCTGGTTCTGATGCGGCTAACAATGCTTATGGTTCGCCTTTTGGCTGGAATAAACTTAATTATTTTGGTGATATAGGCTCAACAATTACCGACCCTAATTTTACTAAATACAACGATGGAAAGCCTTATAGAATCTATATGCCGGGCTTTAAAGAAAGCGAAATATTAACGGCAAATGATGGTAATAAGTTTGGCTTTGGTGGTGATTTTAAAGCAGGAAATCTTCGTTTGAATCCTTCTTTGCATTTCAAAATTAATGATAAAACTAGGGCTTCTTATGAATACCGTAAGACATTCGGAAATGGTATTTTTCAAAGTACCAGCCGCTTTGCTTGGCGAGAAATGGAATATGATTTGCACAAATTTGAGGTGAAGAATGACCGTTGGTTTGTACGTGCCTATTCGGTTTATGATTATGGTGGAAAAGCCTATGAGTTGGGCGGTGTAGCCAATGCTTTACAGAATATGCGAATGACCAATCCTGCCAATGGAACGTATCCGACCATTGCTGCCAATTATTTTAATGCATGGAATCAGATTTTTGCTGCCGCTCGTGGTAATGGATTCTTAGGTGGTATGCTCGCTGGCGTCTATACACCCGATGGCGTAAATGGAGGTGTGCCTTTTGGCTTTAGTTTACCAGCGATACAAGGTGGACAAAGTATAGAAAATGCGGCAAAATTGGCTTTTAATCTCACCCAAAACCTTCAACTTAAGGCCAATCCTGTTGGAGTATCAAATTCAGTATTTCAGGCGGTCACTCAGAAAGTTGCCAATGGCATTGGAGATTTGAATATCAATGGAGCAACCATAAAAGGAGCAGCTTTTGCCAATAATGCCCGAAATATTGATTTCTCTGCTCAACGCGAATTTCGTCTCAAAACTACCAATATTGTACTCGGAGGGGCTTATCGTAAATATATTCTAAAATCGGGCGGTACTTTATTGATGGATGGCATTTATTCTCCATTAAATTCAGAGCAACGTAACCAGATAATTAACTGGGAAACAGGAGCTTATGGGCAAATTCAACAAAAGTTATTCGATGAAAAGCTAACGCTTGCTGCGGCTGCTCGGGTAGATGCATTTAAGAATTTCGACACAAAGTTTTCTCCACGTATTTCGGCAGTTTACGCAGCGGGCCGACATAATTTTAGAGCAAATTATGCTACTGCGTATCGGGCACCTGCCCAACTTGACCAATTCATTTACTTAGATTATGGTAGTATTTTATTAATCGGGAATACTCAAAATGGATTCAAAGGCCTAAACTCGGCGGGCACGGCTTCTTATGAAGTGTCAAAATTAGCTCCAGAAAAAATGAATTCATGGGAAGTGGGCTATAAAGCATTACTAAGTAAAGATTTACAAGTTGATTTGAGTTATTATCGAAGTTTATATAATGGCTTTATCGGAATTGTACGTTTCCAAGGGCGTGAAGATGGCGTGGTGCCAGCAGGTGATTTTGCCAAGAAAACAGGCGACTGGGCGAAGCCAGTCAGCGACCGTACTCGTGGAAGATTTATCCAAACTTGGGCTAATTTTGATAAGCCTGTCACGACACAGGGTGCATTTATTAGTGTAGATTACCGAGTAAATAAGCAAGTTAGTGTGTATGGAAATTATACATGGTCGAAAATATCAGATATTCAAGGTTTGATAGCTGGTTTTAATACGCCTACGCATAAGTTTAATATTGGGGTTAATGGAGTCTTAGCGAATGACTTAACATATGCCGTAAATTATCGCTGGAATAGTACTTATACTTATTTTATGCCTTTTGATGAGGGAGAAATTAAGGCTTTCGGAACACTTGATGCACAATTAAATTATCAAGTAAAACCATTGAAAACCACCTTTAGATTAGGTGGAACAAACTTGACGAATGCCAATGCCATAACAGTTTATGGTTCTGCACCAATCAGCAGAATTGTTTACGTGGGAGCAATTTTTGATTTGAAATATTGAGGTATATAAAGCATTTGTGCCTCATCTTTGAGATGAGGCACAAATGCTTTATATCATTTATCTGCACCACTTTTGTATAGCAATTTTTTATTGGCATCTTCCAAGGTATAAACTTCTTTATTTTGGCTAAGCGTATATTTATCGTTTTTCCAAAGACTAGTTTTAGCATCTTTATTCAAAATGACTGATGCTTTTTCACCCACTAAGAATAACTCAACTTGCTCTTTGGCTGAATCTGATTTGAAAACAGCAAAAGCCGAAAAGGATTTTTCTAATTCAGCGGCAACTGGGTCTAATCTTTGTCCTGATTCAAAGATTCTGATACAATCGTTTTTTAAGACTGACCACTGATAACCAGCTGAAGGCTTGCAGCCATGTTCATCGGTATCATTGCCAACTATCGGCGGTGATTGCTCGGCTTTGGTAGTATCTTGTTGTTGGGTATTATTAGTAGTTGAACAAGCCATAAGGGTAGTTATTAAGGTGAGAATAGAAAGAGTTTTTCGCATAATTGATTAGGTTTGAATAAAAAATAGGTAATTAATGATCGTTCATTTGCTTTATTTCTTCGAAATACTGCATCACTCTAAGTTCAGTTTCTTGCTGAAATTGTATTTCTGAGGAGAAAAGCTGAACTCGTAAATTTCGATAAATTTCAATGGCTTTTGATAAACTTTCTAATAAAGATTTTCGGTCATAACTTGGAATCGTTGCTTTCAAATCAGCAAAATCATTTTTGGTAATTTGTGTTTCAACTTTTCGAACTCCTCTCGGCAGGTTTTCATTTTTAATATGTAGAAGAGGCCCGAGCACCACCATTCGCATAAATCCCATAAAATCAAGAGCTTCGGTCAATTCACCACGTCCAATTTTGAGGAGGGCATAGTGCACCCAAATCCAGAATCTATCTTCTATCCACTGATAATCTGGATAAGGGAAATTGTAATGAGTATGTTCAATAATTTTTTGAAGTTGGTTGTCAGTATCGAGCAAAATAACAGGGTTTTCAATTCGATACGCAAACTCTTCTAATGTAACAAACTTAATATCTACGTGCAAAAGAGGTGAATCGTATAAACAAATCAGCACACGAGGTTCACCCACGTGTTCGCCCGTGAATCCCGATAAAAAATGCCCTAGACGTTTAGCGTAAGTGAGCATTAAATTTTTATCATGCGTGATTTTCTCTTTTGTTACTAAAACCAAATCAAGGTCTGAAAATTGATCAATTTCATTTGTAATCCAAGAACCAGCTGCGGCTAGTCCAATGATAGAACTATCATCTTTTAAAACTTCAATACAATTTTGTGCAAAGGCTTGTTGTATGTTCATTTCAAATGTTATTTGCATTATATTCAAAGTTAAGAAAAATATACACAAATCAGCTTTTATGCTTTGTTAATCGCTTTATCAAGCTAATTAATCTCAAATTTTTGAGGCTATCGAATATTACTTATATCTTTATCACACAACAAACTGAACTTATCTATATATGAAAAAACTCCTACCTCTTATTGCCATTAGTATGTTTTCTGTGGCTACTGTCAAAGCCCAAGAAGAAAAAATCGACTTAGAAATGACGAAGAAGATTCGTCAAGAAGGCCTTCAAAAATCAAAAGTAATGGATATTGCTTTTAATCTTACTGATGTTAATGGCCCACGTCTTCAGGGGTCTCCAGGTTATATGAAAGCTGCTAATTATGCGAAAAACAAACTCTCAGAATGGGGTTTAGAAGATGCAAAATTAGAAGCATGGGGTGAATTTGGGAAAGGCTGGGAATTGAAGAAAAGCTACATTGCCATGACCGAACCTTATTATCGACCATTAATAGCGTATCCAAAAACTTGGACGGCTGGAACTAAGGGGAAATTGAAATCAGCAGAAATTTTATTGATTGACGAAACCGATACGCTTGGACTAGAAAATTATCGTGGAAAACTTAAAGATAAAGTTATTTTACTTTATAAAAACGATAAAATTCAACCTTCATTCAAACCAGATGCTACACGTTATACAGATGAAGAGTTAGAGAAAATGGCAAGTGCCTCAGCAACAGCCACCACTCAACCAGATACTGCTTTTCGTTCAATGATGCAGGCGATGCGTAGAACGAATATGCTTTCTACAAAAACTAAAGATATGGCAAAGAAAGAAGGAGCTTTGGCACTTTTGAGCATGAGTGCAAGAGGTAAAGATGGTACGTTGTTTGTCTCAGGTGGTGGCTCTTATAAAGCCAACGAGCCAGAAGGTTTACTCGATATTATGCTTACAGCCGAAGATTATCTTTCGCTTTGTAGATTAACCAAAGCGGGCATTCCTGTAAAATTAGAATTAGACGTAAAAACGAAGTTTTATACTGAAGACTTAAGAGGCTATAATGTTTTGGCTGAAATTAAGGGCACAGACCCTAAATTGAAAGAAGAGGTTGTGATGTTGGGTGCTCACCTTGATTCGTGGCAAAGTGCAACAGGTGCTACAGATAATGCTGCTGGTTCGGCAGTTATGATGGAAGCTGTAAGAATCTTGAAAACCTTGAATGTACAACCTCGTCGTACGATTAGAATAGCTCTTTGGAGTGGCGAAGAACAAGGACTTTGGGGCTCAAGAAATTATGTAAAAAATCATTTAGCAGATGCCAATGATTCTAAGAAAAGCAATGCAGAAGGCGAAAAAGTAGCGGCTTATTTCAATGTAGATAATGGTACTGGAAAAATCAGAGGTATTTATTTGCAAGGCAATGAAGCTTGTCGTCCGATTTTTACTAAGTGGTTTGAGCCATTCCATGATTTAGGAGCAAAGACCGTTACGATAAGAAATACTGGCGGTACTGACCACTTGTCATTTGTTGGTGTTGGAATTCCAGGTTTTCAGTTCATTCAAGATGAAATTGAATACAATACTCGTACTCACCATACAAACATGGATTCTTATGACCACCTTCAGCCTGAAGATTTGAAACAAGCCGCAACTATTGTAGCATCATTTGTATATAATGCAGCTATGCGAGATGAAAAATTACCAAGAAAAAAATAAAAATCAGAAACGATTGAATGATAAAAGCCACCTTATTTTAAGGTGGCTTTTTATTTCTATTACTTTTAAAGTCGCATTTTTAAAATAGGATAGGGCTTCCCACATCCATCAAGAGGGGTTCGGTCGAAAATTTTAAAACCTATTTTTTTGTAGAATTTTATGGCATTTTCATTGTCTTCATTGACTTCTACTTCATTGACTTTTAGCTCGTTAATGGCAAAGAGTGTGAGTTGTTTTCCTAAACCTTTTCCAATATAATTGGGGTTTAAAAAAAGCATTTCGAGTTTATTTTCGGCAACTCCCATAAAAGCAATGAGTTCATCAGTTGCAGTAAATGAGCAATACACATCAAATTCATTGAAATTGATGCCTTCTACCAAAGATTTATAAAAAAGAATATCCTCTTCACTCAAAAAATGGTGCGTAGCCCTTACCGAACTTTCCCACACTTTAATGAGTTCTTGTCGGTAATTATCAGTGTATTTTTTTAATTGAAAATCCATTTAAAGAGACATTTTATATACATTAGTTTCTTTCCTACTAAATCCAACGCGTGGGTAGAGTCTATTAGCTGCTTCACGAGTAGGATTAGATGTGAGCATCAGTAAACTAACTTCTTTTGATTTCACAAACTCAATGGCATGCTGAACTAGCTTTTCTCCCAAACCTTGCCCACGAGCGATATCATCCACTACCACATCTTCAATCCAAGCTTTTTTTCCAGTAGGGCTATAATAAATACCTACTGTAAGCATACCCAAAATATTTTCAGCCTCATCAAAAGCCAAAAATAAATGACTATTTTCTGAATGAATGAGGGCATCTAAAGTTTCAGTTGAAATGGTATATGGTGAACTAACTAATAAATCAATAAAATGTTGAACAGCAGTGTGTATCGTGGGCGAAGACGCAATAATTTCTCTGATTATCATAGTTAAAAATAGTTAGATTATGTATATGGAAAAACACAATTTATACATTGGTTATAGATAAAAATAAGTCTTTATACCCTCAAAAAACCGCGAAACCCTCTTGAGGCATAATATGATTCAGCACCATTGTGGTAAACAAATACATTCCCATAACGATAATCGGCAAATAATGCTCCACCTAGCTTACGAATATTGTCGGGGGTTTCTATCCAACTCGAAGTTTTAGCATCAAAATGCCCTAGTGTTTGCAAGTATCTATATTGTTGTTCATTCAAAATTTTAATGCCTATTTCTTCAGCCATATCGAGAGCGTTATTGGCAGGTTTATACTCTTTCCGTGATGCTAAAGCTTTGGCATCATAGCACACACTTCTCCGTCCTTTGGGCGATTCGGCCGAACAGTCGAAGAAAATATATTCATCAGTTTGGGCATCGTAATCAACCACATCAGGCTCACCACCTGTGGTTTCCATTTCATCGAGCGACCAAAGTTTTTCAGGGTTAGCCTCTAATTTTGCTTGGATTTTTGCCCAATCAAGTGCTTGATGTCGGCTAATGTTTTTCTCAAATCGAGTTTTTAGGATTTTTAATAAAACCTGCTGTTGTTCGATTGGTAATTGCTTTTTCATAGTATTTTTTTTGAGGAAATTTTAACCGTGTATTTCTTTGTTATAATTCACCGCAATATCAATCAATTCATTCAGTACTTCAAGATTTATATGACTTAGTTTTTTTATATAAATACAACCTTTGCCAGATTTGGTTTTGCCTAATTTGGTGAGTAAGGACTCTCTTTGGTCAGGTGGCAAATAAACGTACAAGGAAATGGCGGCTGCTCTCGGAGAAAAAGCGACAATTGGAGCATTACCTTCGTGTCCACTTGGATATTTATAATGATAACTACCAAATCCGATAATGCTTGCTCCCCACATTTTAGCTTGGAAGCTAGTCTGTTTTTCAAATATTTCTACTAATTGAGTACTATCATTTCGCTTCAACTCATCACTAATTCGATTAATGAAGTCGGTAACATCGGCGGTATTTTCGGTAGTTTTATTAGTAGCCATCGTTTGAAGAAGAATATGTAAGTTAGATTCTTTAGGAAATTTAAACAAAAAAGTTTTACATTTCAATGTTAACTCTTCTATTTGTAATTTTGGTTAGTGCCATTTAATAATAGATTTTTAAGAGGCCGTTTATACAATTAAAATATAAATTCATCTTAATTTATAAATCAAATACTTGAGTATTTTTGTTATCATCAATAAGAATAAAAGTATCTGTTCTCCAACAAGCAGGATTTAATATAAACGATGAAAGTTTTATGGCACTTATTATTTACTTGTTTGCTCTTTAGTAAACCGCTTTTTGCACAGAGGCAAATCAATGTAAATATGGCAAAAGTTGATTTTAAACCTTCTTTCACCATAAATGGAGTAAAAGATGCTAGGCTAGATAAAGGAAATATTGGAATTATCATTAGTTCTTCAACTCAAACCGAATCACTACAGTTACAAGGAGGCTTAGAATATAATCTGAAAAGAGCATTTACTCAAACAATTCCTCAAACAGACCTACCTTTACATTTGATAATAAAAATTCTTGAATTAAGATTTACAGAAACAAAACTTCCCAATGGTAATATTTCTGGACACGTGAGTATTCAACTTGCATTTGATCGAATAGGAAAGAAAGATACCGTTCAATTAACTGAGACAACTACAAGTACTTCATATATCAGGTCAAACTACTTGATGGATAATAAACAATATGAAGGCATTTTGAATAAATTATTGACCAAATCGCTGGAGTATTTTGATAAGTGGTTGTTGGTGAATGGAACAAAACATGAGGCTTTAGTGAAGGGAATAAAGATGATATTTTTGCCAGAAACTGATGTGAATGATTCAGATACGATTTACTATCATACTCGGAAAATCACTTGGGATGATTTTAGAGGAAAACCATCTAATAGTAGATATGGAGCGGCAATATTTGCCAATTTTGCCTATAGTGCTAGTTTTGAGGTTATTGATGGCTATATTGTTGCAAAAATTGCTACTAAAACATACATGGTTCGAGGTATGTCATGGGTGATACCACCTTCATTAAATGATTATGCATTGGCACATGAGCAATTACACTTCGACATTGCCAAACTTGTTGCCGAGCGTTTCAAAAAGAAAGTTTCAACGATGCAAGCTGATTTAATTATCGACCTAAACAGTATGATTCAATATGAATATTTAGAATCATATCGAGACATGAATCGATTACAAAAACAATATGATACTGAAACCAATCACAGTATTATTCGTTCTGCACAAATGCTTTGGGAGCAAAAAATACAAGCATGGCTCAAAGAAATTGAAAACTAATAGGTACTAATTCTTGAAATAGTACAAAATTTTGAAATAAAATTTTAAGAAAATATTTATATTTGCACCGAAATTTCCTAACAAAAACACAGGATTGACTGATGCGAGAGCTTGTTTTGTTTTTTTCTTTATTGTTTATTAATATTAATGGATATTCTCAAATAACTATTAATTTACCACTATCAAGGAGTGTTTTCCAGCGAGATAAAAATAATAGTTCTATTATTTTTATTACTGGTCAATATGAAGATGTTGTTGAAAGGATAGAAGCTAGACTTGTTCCTATAAAAACTGGGCAAGGTGTAGCTACCGACTGGACTATAATTGCAGATAAACCGAAGTATGGTACCTTTACGGGTTCATTAAAAGGTGCCGGAGGTTGGTATGAATTACAAGTAAGAGGTTGGAAAAATGGGGCAGTGGTTAGTCAAAAATCGGTTGATAGAGTAGGTATTGGCGAAGTATTTTTAATTGCCGGACAATCTAATGCAGAAGGGAAAAGAAATTTTGGAGAAACAGCATCTGTCGATGACCGTGTTAATTGCTTTAATTATCAAAAGATAGATTTTCTTGATGAAATTCCCCCTTTTCAAGCTTTTTCTCATATAGAATTGAGCTCATCAATTGCCCCAAGAGGGCAAGGCTCTTGGTGTTGGGGTGAATTAGGAGATTTGCTCGCTAAACGTCTCAATGTACCAATTTTATTTTTTAATGCCGCCTACGAGGGCTCCAGTATTGAAAACTGGTATAGTAGTTCAATAGGTGTTGCAACTAAGCATCCGTTTTTTCAATTTACTTATCCAAACAATACGCCCTATTCATACCTGCGGATTTCGCTACAATATTATATCTCACAAATGGGTTTACGCTCAGTTTTGTGGGAGCAAGGTGAGGCAGAAGCAGAGTTGAAGACTACCCAAGATTATTATGCAAATGCCCTCAAAAAAGTCATAGAGAAAAGTCGACTCGATGCTGGTAAGAAGATAAGTTGGATGATTACTCGCACGTCACTCTATAAAATAGATCAATTATATCCGTCTGTTGTAAGTGCACAAAACAGTTTGATAAACCCAGCAGACTATATCTTTGAAGGGCCATTCACAGATTCTATCCAAGTGCCTCGTCCTGAGGGAGTTCATTTTACTAATGAAGGAATTTCAAACTTGGCAAAGGCATGGGATGCTAAAATGAATACGCAGTTTTTCAATCAATCTGTGCCATTTTTGCCTTCACCAATTTTATCTTTGAATGCTTCATGTTTGAGCAATGATAAAGTAACTCTAAGCGTTTCCAATGCATATACCGCCCAGCAGTGGTCAAATAATTTGATGGCTAATACACTTACAGCTTCAACGGGTTCATACAGCACCATCGTAAGAGACCAAACTGGTAATTACTCATTCACAAATACGATTGATGTAAAGAAAGTTTTTCCATCAGTTAAGCCATTTGCATACACTAAAATTAGTCCACAATTTTGTGAAGGAACTAGCACAGATTTATTGACTGATACCCCAGATTATACTTCTTTTCTTTGGAGTAATGGTGAATCAAAAAAGCAAATTACCGTAAAGTCATCAGGTTCATTTAGTGTACGAGGAATAGATGCTAATGGATGTGCTTCACCAGAATCAAACGCAATTGTAACCCAAGTTTTGCCTTTACCGGGGAAGCCCGTAATTTATCAGAGTGATTTAGCTGTTTGTGAAGGGAATTCTGTGACACTCGCCTCTACTAGTTTGAAGGAAAATATATGGAGCAATAATGAGGTAGCTCCAGTGATAACCATTCGGGCTGCGGGTGATTATAAGTTTACTGTAAAGGCAAAAGATGAAAATGGTTGTTATTCGGTTGATTCTGAGCCTGTTACTTTTTCAATAAAACCTCGACCTGAGGCACCGGAAATTGTGCAAGTGGGAGCTTTCACGCTCCAAGCAAAGCAAAAAATAGAAATCGGCGATTTAGCTTATGAGTGGAAAAGAGATAATGAAGTATTGAATAACAAAACTGCTTTTTTGAAAGCTACAACACCAAGTTTCTTTACAGTAACTGCATTAAAAAACTATTCAGTACCCAATAAAACACTTACTTGTCGTTCGAACCTTTCGGGGGCTTATTCATTTATTCCTGACCCTACAATTACTGATATAATCATTTATCCGATACCTACTACTAATGGTATAATTACACTTGAGGCAAAAGATAATATTTCGGATATAATTTTAACTATTTACAATTTAAAAGGGGAACTTGTTTATTTTAATTCTATACCTACTTTATCAGAACGAAGAGTGGTAGATTTATCAAGTTTATCAGCAGGGAAATACATAGCAAAAATTACACACGGTGCTTTTGTGGAAACTAAAAATTTATTTATCCAGAAATAAATAATTTGGGGATATAGAAATTCATTCAATATCCCCAAATTCCTAACTTTCTTTCTCTAAAAAATCTCTCAATCGGTGAGTTTTATCTTTTCCAATTAATTTTATTAAATCTTCTTCAGGAGCATTTTTAATGTTCGAAATGGTTTTATATTGTTTCAAAACCTTCGTGGCGGTTAGTTTTCCAATGCCTTCGGCACTTTCTAGGCTACTTACCAAAAAGTTTTTGCTGCGTCGGTCACGATGGTGTGTGATACCAAAGCGGTGAGCTTCATCACGGCAGCGTTGAATAAGTTTTAAAGACTCCGATTTTTTATCTATGTACAGAGGAAGCGTATCTTCAGGGAAATATATTTCTTCTAATCTTTTGGCAATTCCGATAATTGGAATTTGCCCATAAAGTCCGATTTCTTTCAAAGCTTCACAAGCTGCCGAAAGCTGCCCTTTACCACCATCAATGATAATAAGGTCAGGTAAATCGGCTTTTTCTTCTATTAGCCTACTGTATCTTCTGCCAACTACTTCTTTCATCGTGGCAAAGTCATTAGGCCCTTGCACAGTTTTCGGAATATAATGTCTATAATCACGAACTGAAGGTTGACCATTGATGAAACATACCATAGCCGAAACTGGATTAGTTCCTTGGATATTCGAGTTATCGAAACACTCAATGTGGCGAGGAATATTTTTTATTTGTAAATCCTGCTTTAATTTAATTAAAATACGGTCTCGTTTGTTGGTTGCTCCACTAGCTGCGATGGCCTCTCTTTCGGCTTTTTCACGTTGGAAATACATCACGTTTTTTAATGACATATCCATTAACTTGCGTTTATCTCCAATTTGTGGTACGGCTATTTCGGCTTTTAAATCAATTTCAATAGGAATATTGGTAATGATTTCTTTCGATTCACTTTCATAGGTTTGGCGAAGTTCAACGATAAGCATAGTCAAGATTTCGTCTTGAGTTTCATCGAGTTTCTTTT